>NIUZ01000074.1 GCA_002254285.1 Bacteroidetes bacterium 4572_112
AAAAAATAATTATTCTGTTGTAAATTAAATAATTATTTCCTTATGCTCGTGTCATATATTTAAATTTTATCGGCCATATGTAGTCGCATGAAATAATTATTTATTATCACGCTCTAATCATAATTCTATTTAGTGTTTTGTATTTCTACAATTGCTGATTTATAATCAATAAATTCATAACCCTCACTTATGCAGTACTCAGTTATATTACGATACCAATTTTGCCACGACAAAAATGAATCATCAAAATACCTATCGTGAAAAAGTAGCGTTAAGTATTCTATCCCCTTAGACTCTGCATCTTTTATCTTCGCAATGGTGGATTGCACAGCTTGCTCTGTTGATGCCGATTGCCATTTCTTACCAGCCTCCATTTCGTATGTTTCCATAATATGGAGAGGAAATTCATGCATTTCGCCAATCTTATAATGTTTTTTTATACCATAATCGGTAGTATCAAAAATATAACCTGCATTTGCAAGATTTTTGAAGGTGTTTTCATCATTGCGCAAATAGTGCATTCTAATACCAAACTCATCTAAACCCGAAATACTCTTAAATAGGTCGTACTCTTTCTTTACATCAGCAAAATTATCGTAAGCAATACCATGCACTCCGCAGCTAACACCGCGTTTTACAATTTCCTTAATCCATTTATCGGCAAGCTCAATACTGTAATTTAAGCCAACACCATTATTAACACCTAAGAAAAAAGTAGCAGGAATATCATGTTTCTGATTATAATCAATAAGCTCCGAAATATTATTCCACTTATTTTGATAAATAGCTTTAAAGCGCAGCATGAACTCCTTAAAAGAAATTTTACCTGTTAAAAGCTCTATTTTACTTCTCACGATAAACTTAGGCAACATAGCAGATTTAAAATGCTCTGAAGCCGTGATATGGTCAACATCATGAGAAACTATAATTTTCATGGTAAAGATTTAGAAATGTGTGCGTTTAACAAACTTAAGTGCTAGCTCTAATGGCATTTTTGCTTTATTTATGGAATAATAAGGAGTTAAATCTCCACCAAAACCTCTAAAATATTTTTCAACCTCTGGCAACATTGAGCCTTCGAAATCGAATTTAGATATTCCTAATTCTTTGGAATATTTAATCGCCCTACTAACCGCCATAGCTCCAGCTCCAGCATGCTTATTCTTACTATCATAACCACCGAGCAAATAATATGCTTTATCATTATCATAAATACAAAATGAGGTTGCAATTGGCATATTATTTCTATACGATACAAAGGCAAAGCTATTATCCTTATTTGCAAATTCAAATAAAATTTTATCAACCATAGCTTCATCTACAGAAGCTTGTTTACGATCAAAGGTGTTCTTTATCAAAGATTTCACAATATTAAAATCTGTACATTGCTTGGTTTCCACACCATCTTTAATAGCCTTTTTAATATCGTTTCTTCTTTCGGTAGAATAGTCTTTCTCAATAGTATTAATCTCCCTAGCAAGGTCAATTATATATGTAAAATTTGGTATTGCTTTATAATTTCTCCAATAAAAAGGCTGCATATCAATATGATTTGCAGGCAGATAAAGAGTAAGCATATGATAAGGAAGATTATCAATAAAATCGGCAAAAAGCGTTAATACTTTTTTATTCTCAGAAAGTAATTTAGCTTTATTCTGAGCTTTATTCTCAAAAAACAGATTTATGGTTGGAGTATAAGAAAGGTTATGATAGAATTTTACAAAACCGTAAATAGTCTCCAATTTTAGAGTAAAGCCACCAATCATTTGGTTGCTTTTATTGAAAATACCATAACATTGTAATTCACTACCAAATAAACTCAGCCATTTCTCTGAAAGAAAAACCGACTTAGATTTACTTGCTAAATCCTGTATTTCAATTTTCTTAATCTGCATTATTGGTTGTTTCTTTAAATTCTGAATAATTATGCAAATATACTTCTGCAATTGCTTCCCAAGAGAATTTTTTTGATGCACTACTACAATTTTTCTGAAGCTGCGAATAGTTAGCAATCACATCGGTAATACCACGAGCAATATCATCAATATTTGTAGCTTCAACAGAATGCCCAATATAGCCTTCGTCAAAAACCTTATCAAAGCCCTCACCTTTGGTATAAATAACTGGCATGCCTTGCGATAATGCCTCAGCATACACCAAGCCAAAGGTTTCTGTGAATGATGGCATGATAAAAATATCAGATTCGCGATAATAATTAAGCAATTCTTCCTTGGGTACTGCAGTCAGCATCTTTATTTTTGGAATATCTTTAATAGTATCCTTAATAAGTTTCAAATAACTTTCTTCATCATTTAAGCCCTCTCCTACTATAAGATATTCAATATCATACGATTCTAATTTAGCAATAGCTTCTATTACACCAATAATATTCTTATTCTTACGTATTTCGCCAGTAAATAAAAGCTTAATGGTAGAGCCTATCTGCTTATTATTGTCATTAATATTATTAATCCAGAAATCATCAATACCATTGGGTATAATTAATGATTTGGATAATAAACTTTCGTGCAATTTTTTATGAATATAGTTATCTAATAGTCGTTGTTGATACGCCTTTGATAGAAATACAATTCTTTCGGCATTCATCAATATTTTTATACCAAGAGGACGAAGATAAAATAGGTATTTAAAAAATTCATTTAAATCAGTATTGCGCAAAGTAACAATATATGGCGTGCCATATAGCTTATTAAGCTCGTATGCCACAGCGCCATCACTAAACAAAGTATGAGCATGAATAATATCACTATCGGACACATTAAACTGACTTTGTACAGAAGTTACTGTCTTCGATATTTTGAGAAAGAATAGCACTCTATAAATTAGGCTTGTTACAATTAAAGAATATGAGAATTTAATCTTAGGGCTTTCTATACTATTCAATCCATCTTGTTTAATATCACGAATAGGAACAAAAACATTTTGATTATCGACAGATTTGCTCAATTGCAGAACAAAAGCTCTATACAAGCTACTCGAAACGTATCCATTTATAATATGTAAAATATTCATTAATAACAACTTCTAATTTAGGTAAACACAAGCAAATGCAATATATACTTTGTCCTTAATATTTATATTAGATTGTAAAAGTAACTCTTTTAAATATACTTAAAGCATACTAATTATCAAAATTCTCTTTGGTATTTTGCAGAAATAGCGTAAATATTAATAATAAAAACAATAGGCCATGGGTAATCAATAAAGTAGAAAGTAGACTAGAGTTTAAATAGAATAAATATGCGAAAACTATTCCGAAATAATGTGGCGAAATTTTAAGAATACGGATATAAACAAATATTGAAGCAAAAGCCAACGAATGCATAAATACACCTATGAAACCAAAGCTTAAATAACCTTCCGTAATAATACCAATATTGGCATTGAGTCCTTCAAAATTGAGCACATCCTCTCCAATAAACATAGATATACCTTTGCCATTCATAAACGATACATCGTGAATATGCATACCAAATGGACTATGCCCCCAATAGGTAAAATTGTCGGTAAAGTAATAATGGTAAATATTATCGAGATAAGGAGGCACAAAGAAAACCCTTCGCACAAAGGCATCGGTTATCAATTTCATTGAGAAAAAATTAGACGCCACAAAGCTAATTATGAGAAGCAAAATAAGTAATAATGAGAACAGTTTGAATTTATCACGCCATCTATCTCCATAATAGAAAAAAACAGATAATATACCGCCTACCAAAACACTTTTTGTAGCACTACACAGAAAAAGGTAGGCTATTGCCATGGCTGATATTACAAACAAATAATATTTTCTGCTTTTTATGGAATACACCATCAATACAGGGAAGAGCACTCTACTAAGTGGCGAAATTAAATAGCCCAAAAAAGGTATATTTACTGTACGAAATAATGCTCTAGTTTGCGAAACATCCTCTTTATTTAGGAACAAATCGCCAATACTAATAAATTGCCAATAATAGTATATAAATGGTGTAAATAGGACTACTGAAAGTAGCATAAAAATTTTATGATTATTTACTAGGCTTATTGATGGAAGCTTTATGTCTGTCTTAAAATAATCAGCAAAAAATAATACCAGCAATAAGATTATATACTGAAATACTACTCCAAATGAGATATCAGGGATATAAGCATACAATATTGCCGAACTATAGTATTGCATAACTAATACAATAAACCAAATAAGCCTAATAAATTCCGACTTTATATGCGCGCCTACAGTGGTAATAAAAATCGATAAAATGGAAATGATAATAAATTTCGACAAATTAAATACATACAAAAAAGGCAGATAAGTATGGTCAAACTTAGGGCTTACATCAAAAACATAAGATATATTTAATAACACAAATATTATCAAGCTTGAGATAATATAAAGTCTATTATTCTTAATATTTTGAATTATTTGCATCATAAACTAGAGTCGTATTTTCGAGCTTTTATATATATTATTACTGCATAAAGCAAATAAACAAACGTACCTATAGCGCTGTATATCAATAAAAATGAGTGTATAGAGTCAAAAGACACAAAAACTAAAGAATAGATTAAGAAGAATTTTGAAACTTGCCAAATAGCATTGGCTTTAAATTCCTTAAGAGCTATAAGAACCTGCCCAAATGCCGAAACCATAAAACTTACTGCAAAGTAAATTATTAAATACTGTGCATATACTCCCGATTTCTCGAATGTTTCACCTAAGAATAGTCCAAAACTCCAAGGCCCAAGAAATAGGATAAATAGAGTAAAAGCAATGGATATTGCAAACATTATATAAACCAACATCTTTAAATCAGGTATTATTTTAATCTTATTACCTACATTTTCGGAAACTCGCTGCAATATAACTTGCCCTAATGAAACTGATATAAATGCTGATGGCACTGCCAATAATCGCTGTGTGGCCTCCAGAAAACCCACATCTATAATACTGAACTTAGCCATTACTATAAATGTAAGTGAAGCACTAAAGAAACTATTAAGTAGCTCCGGAATTAGATTATACTTTGGTAAATCAGAATATTCTTTGGCAACATTTTTAAGGAACTTATAGCTAAACAGTCGTTTATCGAACTTCATTCCTCTGAAGCTCTGGAAATATGCTGATACAAAATACGCTATATTTCCTAATAAATCGCCAATAAACAATCCGTATGTTTTTAGTCCTGAAGTAAGGCCAAGGCCCATTCCAACTTGCACAGCACCTTCTAAACCTCGCCTACTCACCTTATTAACAGAAGAGGCTACAAACTTCTTATCACGAATAAGTAGGTAATTAATGGAATTGTATAATGAGAAAAATAAAGTGCTAAATGGCAGCAAATACAATATAAACGAATATTGAGAACTGATATCTAGGAGATTAAGAATTTGCTCATTAAACAATAGCACAACAACAAAGCTAATGGCAGTAAAAACAACTGCAAAAAGCATTGAGAGTATCAGTAAAGCTTGGGCTTTTATTTTATTCTTTGGGAGCACCACTCCCATATCGTATTTAAGAGCAAATACAACGAAAAGAATTCCTAGTATCTTCAGATAAATATCGAAAACACCAAAATCCTCAGGCGTAAATATACGCTTCAATATTGGCTGTATAGCAATGGGAATAACCTGGGCTATAACAGTACCACTAATGAGGATACTTATGTTTTTATATAAAGAGTCTTTCTTAAACAATATTTCCAGTTTAATTTGTTATAATTAATAAATAGCACCACCATATAGGAAGTTGCTAAAACCATTGCCAGGAGTATTAAGCCCCACAAGAGAAGTTTTATCAATGCCTATACTAGTTGCACGACGTTGTAATGTTTTATAATCACTTGCCGTAGGAGTTTCCTTAACCTCTACCGCTATTTGTTCATCAATAATAAAATCAATCTCTTGCCCTGTGCGCTTGGCATAATATTTAATTTCACCCAAAAGAGACAGTTGATTTGCAATGGCATTTTCAAAAATAGCACCTCCGCTAATATTCGTAAATGTATTAAGAATTCCGTTATCAGTAAAATAAAGCTTCTTCTGCAAAGCTATTTCACGGTCAGCATTTCGCACAAATGGTTTTACCAATTTAATAAAATAAGTATTCTCTAAAAATAGTAGATAATCCTTCACCTTTTGCCTACTTATGCCACTAATATTCGATAGCTTAGTATAATCAACCTTGCCACCAACCCTTGCACTTAGCAATTTAATAAGTTTATATAGCTCATCAACATTAGTAAAATCAGATAAAAATAATATATCAAATTTAAGATATGAGTTTGTAATATCCTTTAATAACTCAAGCTTCTCTCCTCTATTTTTTTCCAATACTACCTCCGGGAAACCTCCAAATTGTATATACTCTCGATAAAGGGAATTATACTTAGAAATAAAATGAGGATTTGTAAATTTATAATCAAATATTGGCAAATTCGTATTAATACCTTTAAAGACAAGAAACTCCTTAAAGTCGAGAGGCCAAAGCTCAAAAATCCTTTTCCTACCAGCAAGACTCTCAGTAAAAGCACCTTTCATATAATAAGAGCTAGAGCCACTAACTACAAATTTAACATCATAGTTGTCATATACATATTTCATGAAACTAGCTATATTCTTTATTAGCTGTATTTCATCTAAAAACACATAAGCCTTTTCATCAAAATCAACTCCCTCAATCTCTAAAGATTGAATAATATCATCGTAGCGAGAGGTGTTAAAAATATGCCTATTCTCTAGTTTTTCTAAATCCAGAAATAGCTTATTTGTAGTTTCTACCTTTTCGAATAAATATTTAAGAGCAGTGGTTTTGCCTATACGACGCAAGCCCGTAATAGCAATTATCTGCTTTATTTCTAAAGCCCTCTCTAGCTCTGGATATTTATTTCGTAAAAACATGCTACAAAAATACAATAAATTTTAATATAGTAGAACTAAATCAAATATTTACAAATATAAGTACTACTTTACTATTTAATAATATTATATAGTATTACTATTTGTATTTATTTTTATCAAATAGTATTATTTTGTATGCTAATCAATTGTTATTATGATATTTAATGTTTTTAGGAATCAGATAGTATTTTAAGATATATTATTGATAATACTAAGTAATGTTTCGCCCCCAATAAATACAAGTAAAGAAAAAATCGTTTCAATATAAAAAAAAATACAACATAGTTATCTATAAGTCAAAGATTGCTAATATTTCTAATGCTTGCCACACACATTCCTTGCATTTTCATTTTTTTCTTGGCAAAAAAACGAAACAAAAAAGCCAAGAGCGAAAAATCGCCCACGCGCTCTTTCCAATTGACTTATTTTCTAACAAAGTAGGTGAATAAATGACCTTAATATACTCTTAACCTTTCAGGTAACATATCAGTATATACCTCTGTGCCAGTTAAGTTCTTTGTCATTAATTACAGACGTAAACGCCTTTATTGAAAATAATATCAATTGGAAATTCACATCCACACTCCCCCGCTTTTCGCTCACGGCCATGGCTTTACGCGCTAGCCAAATCAAACAATAGTGGTTCATTATAATAATAGTGCTTTTAAGTAAATGATGTTCAAAATTTAATTATTTACTTAAATATGTAATTTAATTATTATTAACCTCTAATAGTCACTAATAACACTAATGAACCTCTCTGCAAGGACTTTATAATCGTGATTTGCAAGAATATACTCTTTGCCATTCTTTCCCATTATGCTTATTTCCTCTTTACTCATCTGCTGAAGGCTATCAATTGCGCTCACAATTTCGTTAGGACTTTCGGGAGCAATAGCAATAAAAACAAAGTGAATATTTTTATGACTTTCTACAATTTGCTTGGCAGCATCAATTATAGTTTTCAATGAGTTGGAAATAGCATGACCGCCAGTATAGCCAATAATGGTTTTCCCTTGTGTATGTAGCTTCGCAAATACATCAGAATATTCCTGCGAAACCTCCACTTTATTCTGCCAGTCTTCTAACACAATTCCATTGGGAATATAATGCCATTTATTATCACCCAGGCCCTGCTGTTTCATATAATCCTCGGTATTTGGCAATAGAGAAACTGCTGCGTCAATGTTTCTATAACTAAACAACTCACCATGCTTTAAGAACATAATAAATGGATGAAAACGCGACATTCCACCAAGTTCCATCGGCGAAAGTGGCCAAAGGTCGTTAACCTCCCAAATGTATTTTGCATTAGCTAGTTTACTGATTTTTTTGGCAAAATAATTATCATTAGGATAAGTAGAAGATGCAATTACTACATCGGGCTTATAGGTGTTTGCAATGAATTTTGTTTTTGAAAAAAGTCCTTTCAAAAAGAAAAACATATTCTTAATTCTGCCCAAACCATTACCCTCGTATTCAGGAGTTTTTATCCATACATACTTAATACCATCAATCATTTCCTCCTGAAAACTGGAGCTTATTATCGGGTTCTTGCGTCGCAAATGTGAGAAAGAAGCTGCAATAATAGTAACATTATGCCCCATTTTAACCCATTCCCTAGCAAAGTAGTATGGCCGAAACTCCATGCCCAACTCAGTTGTCCCCGCGTAATGATTGATAAGTAATATATTCATAATGTGATAGTATTTTGAAATGCAAAAATAGGTAAAGTCGCGCTTCGGTACATTTTTTTGTGAAATGCTGGCGTGTTTTTCAAAAAAACACTCAGCCTGACGACTTTATAGCTATTTTTTTGAAAAAATTAGAATTCTTGAAAAGAACTACGGGCTGGAAGCCCATGTTACATAAAACACTCAGAATGGGATGGTGTATCTCGGGCAAAGTTGCCCAATGATGATGGCAATATAAATTTAATATGCTCTTTTTGATATTGAAAACTACGGGCTGGAAGCCCATGTTACATAAAACACTCAGAGTGCGGATGGTGTATCTCGGGCAAAGTTGCCCGATGATGATGGCAATATAAATTTAATATGCTCTTTTTGATATTAAAAACTACGGGCTGGAAGCCCATGTTACATAAAACACTCAGAATGGGATGGTGTATCTCGGGCAAAGTTGCCCGATGATGATAACTAGATCTAAACTATTGCTATTGCTTATTTTGAGGTGAAGGATTACGGGCTGAAAATCCATATTACACACAAAAAAAAAGCCAGCGAATGCTGGCTTAAAATCTTGTTTATTCGCAGAATGTTATCCTTTAAAATAGGCTCGAACGACCTTAGTAATACGTGCCATATCCTCGTCATTCATATTTGAATCGGAAGGCATACAAAGTCCATTATTGAATAGCTCCTCAGAAGTACCATCAGTATATGCAGGACAATCAGCAAATACTGGCTGCAAATGCATTGGTTTCCATAATGGGCGGGCTTCTATATTATCAGCCTCTAATGCCAATCGAAGTCCCTCACGGTCTTTATCTTTTGAATTAATAGTAATGGATGTAAGCCAATAATTTGAGAAATAATCCTCATTTGGCTCTTCCAAAAGTGTTACCTCAGGAATATCGGCAAATAATTCTTTATAGAATTTGAAAATCTCGCGCTTTTTCTCAATTCGCAATGGTAATACTTCCATTTGACCTCTACCAATGCCAGCAACAATATTGCTCATACGGTAGTTATATCCTATTTCTGAGTGCTGATAGTGGGGAGCGTTGTCGCGTGCCTGAGTTGCCAAAAATCTAGCTTTCTCTATAAATTTGACATCATTAGAGATCATTGCTCCACCACCTGATGTTGTAATTATTTTATTTCCATTGAAAGAAAGGATTCCCATCTTACCGTAAGTTCCTAAAGCTTTACCTTTAAACCTACTTCCTAGTGATTCAGCAGCATCTTCAATTAACGGAATATCGTATTTATTAGCAATTTCTAGAATCCTATCTATTTGTGCAGGCATACCGTAAAGATGAACAAGAACAATAGCTTTTGGAGTTTTTCCTTTTGCTATTCTTTCTTGTATTGCTTCTTCAAGAAGCTCAGGTGACATGTTCCATGAGGCTTTCTCACTATCGATAAAGATAGGAGTAGCACATTGATAAGTAATTGGATTTGCTGATGCCGAAAAGGTGAAACTTGACGTAAGAACTTCATCACCAGATTTAACGCCTAACATTATAAGCGCCAAATGAATAGCGGAAGTACCTGTGGTTAAAGCCGCTGCTCCAGCAGATTTGGTGCATCTCATAAGATCTTCCTCAAAACCATTTACATTAGCTCCCAATGGCGCTACCCAATTGGTATCGTAAGCTTCTTGTACGTATTTCATTTCGTTGCCACCCATATGTGGGGAGGCTAGCCAGATTTTCTTTCTATTCATATTTTATGTTCGTTGTTTGTCGTTTGTCGTTTGTTGTTCGTTGTTCGTTGTTCGTATTTAATAGTTGAAAAGGTTAATGAGTTGAAAGAGGGTTGAATATTTAAGCAAAACATTTCTATTCACTCTTCTCCTTTATCCTAGTCCTCTATCCTTCCGATTACTATCGGAGTGGCTAGTTTGTTCCTGTTTGCAAAGGTAATATATTTTTAAGGCTAAAGGGTAAATTGTAAAATTCAAAGGCAAAAGTTTAAAGGCTAAGGGCTAAAGGCTAAAGGGTAAAGGCTAAAGTTTAAAAGCTAAAAGCTAAAGGCTAAAGGCTAAAGGGTAAAGGGTAAAGGGTAAAGGGTAAGGTGTAAAATTCAAAGGCAAAAGTGCTTATTATCGGTCTTCTTAAAGTTTGGTTAATTATGATGGTGAAAATGAAACTACAATTTCAATCATATCGTGTATTTTACTTTAAACTTTAGCCTTTCTTTTTTTTAGCCCTTCGACAAGCTCAGGACAGGCTCTTTAGCCTTTCTTTTTTTTAGCCTTTATTTTCCTCTATCCTAATCCTTTATCCTCATCCCCTTTACAAAACATCCTCATCCTTAAACGGCCTTTTAAGCGCAGTCATCAGAATAAACTTCATATCCATCCAGAAGGTCCAGTTTTTCATATAGAGGAGATTTATTCGGACTTTATCAGGGAAAATTACTTCATCGTTATATTTTTGTGGATCATCTTGGGCTGCCAATAATTCCTCTTCATCGTAATACTTTAGAGATGCGGGCCCGGTTAAACCTGGTTTAAGTTTCAGTATATCTTTATCTTTTCCTTTAAGCGCATCGGCATAGCCAGGCACATCGGGCCTTGGTCCTACAAAGCTCATATCGCCACGCATAATATTGAAAAGCTCAGGAAGCTCATCAATTTTGGAACGACGAAGAAAATGACCTAATTTGGATATTCTATTGGTTTCCGCTGCTGCAACTGTGGTGTTTGATTTCGCATTTTTCATGGAGCGGAATTTATATAGCCTAAATAGTTTCCCGTTCTGCCCTACACGCATTTGACTAAATAATATTGGTCGTCCATCACTTAGCAAAATTGCAAAAGAAACAATTATCCATATTGGTGAAAATACAAAAAACACTATTGTTGACACAAAATAATCAACATTCTCTTTTAAAAATTTTGATGTTGGTTTTTCAATATTCACATCTATTATTAAATCCGATATTTCTTGATAACGTATTAAGAACGACAATGAAAAAATAAATAGAAATATTGGTCCATTGAATATTGTACTGACGCTAAAGAATGTAAAAAGCAGTACCGTAAATAGCATTAACGAAAATGACGGATAGGTACGCAAATATGAAATCCCATAATATATGGATATAATAAAGAACAATAGGGTGAATAATGCTCCAAGTACACCAGAATATAATAGTGCCGACACTATGGGATTATTGGCATAGGCTAAGGCTCCCTCTGTGCCTATATATTTTTGACCAAAAGCTTCGTAATAATGAAAACCGCCACCAAATATTTTATTAATAAATGGTTGCTTATCATAAAGGCGAAGCGCATAATCTAATCGCTCAATACTAAATGCATCAGTATTAAATTTATCTACATTATAATTATAAGCTCTAACGTATTTTAATATGCGACTGCTTGATTCAACACTCGTATTTGACACAAAGTACACACCTAATAACATTATAGATGCAAGAAGTAATAAACGAGAGTTTGATGCCAATATTCTGTACCTTTTACTTCCAAATAATGTAACAACTTGAAATGCGACCAACGCAAGAAGCAAAATCCCCAAAATAACTATCGCTTCGTATGAAAAAGACAATATAGTATTAAACACTAGCACTAAAATCCCTATTTGAATTGCAAAAGAATTACGGAATGATTGTTTCCTATTCATCAATGGCACATAACTTATTATTCCTAAAAAAGAGAATAAGGCGTAGAAGTTTTTATTGTTATTAATTGCTGTGCCAAAAGGCGTATTACTAATAAGTGGTGTATAATATAGCTCTAAATAGAAATTAAGAAGACCAAATACAGCTATAATTAGGGATGATACCCCAAAGAATAATAGAATTTTACGATATATAATGTAGAATGATTCTTGTCGCTGACGCCTATGTATAAGGATGAAATAGAAGAATAAAAACACCAATGCTATTAATAACTCACCCAGATCTTTATAATTATATATATAAAACTTGCCCGTTATTGCAATTCCTACCAAATAGAAAAATGATAAAATTAATAAGGGATTAAATGCTGTTATAAACTCCATTACAAACCTCTTACTCCAATAAATATTCTTATACTGTACAAAAAACAGTAGTGAAAGAGCTATAAATGCAGGAATAAACATATTCGTAACTCCTGGGAGCACCATACGCAGTATCCATAGCAACAGAACTGCTATAAACGAAAATTCCGATTTATTAATTGTTGTAAACATCTTTGTTTTGTCTAAATGCACTTTTATTTTTTTAGTGATTATCTATAAAATAGGCTATATACTCTGGTATTTTAACTCCGAGATAGTATGGCATATTCATTAGCACGTATGGTTTACCACTTGGAGTTATGGAGTTTTCAATAATAAATTTACCCCCATATATTCTTACAGCATAGTTATGACTAGCTCTATCAATAAACTGATGCAATGATTTTAAACTACCTGTTGCTCCAGATTTTATTTCTATGGGAATAATTTTACCATCATAGGTGTAAACCAAATCCACTTCTGAGCTCGATTGCGTTTTCTCCCTCACCCAAAAATGTGTATCTTTTGTAAATTCGCTATTTAAAGAAATAAGCTCTTGAGTAATAATATGAGGAATTATAGCACCTTTAAAAGTATTACTAAAATCTTTTACCGAAAGCATATCTGCCTGAATACCTAATGAGTAATTCACAATGCCGGTATCAAGGAGTTGCACTTTTGGCGATTTTCTGTAATCGGGACGTAATGGTGGCTCTATATCCGTAGTGGGGTAAATAAGCTTTAATATAAGAGCTCTATCCAAATTGCGCATAGCCTCTCCTACTTCTCGAGATTTATAATTTGAATTCCCAAAATTCTGAAACTTTATTCGCTGATCGATATAAG
>NIUZ01000075.1 GCA_002254285.1 Bacteroidetes bacterium 4572_112
TATAATGACATTATCAACTTCTTTTGCTTTTCCATTAAGGAAACTATTGATTTTAGCTCCTGTTTCATCAACAGTTTTCATACGATTTTTAGACTTATCCCATCTAGCAGAATCAACATATAGCAGTTCGTAATATTTAAGCTTACGAGCAATAGTAATTCTAAGATATAATTTTGATTTTCCCTCTTTATTGACAGAGCCGTGTTTGAAAAAAGAATGAGTTATCATTTGAAGTGTTTTACAAGTTCAATTATTGACCTAATTTCTGTAAAACAAAAGTACATAATAATGCACAATATAGCACAACTATGTTTATTAAAATAATTGAAAAACCTTCGCAAACCCTTATAAACACACAAAGACGTGCAATAATGCACGTCTTTGTTGTTTGTTTCAGTGATCCAAACAGGGCTCGAACCTGTGACCTGCGGTTTAGAAAACCGCTGCTCTATCCAGCTGAGCTATTGGACCATCCTATTCATTTTACAACTGATGCTGAATAATCAGTGTGTACAAAAAAAGGAGCAAAACTCCTTTTCTTTGTCGGGGTAGCAGGATTCGAACCTGCGACCCCCTGCTCCCAAAGCAGGTACGCTAGCCGGACTGCGCCATACCCCGATTTGCTTATCGTTAGACTTATTGTCTTAAGCGGCTGCAAAAGTAATAATATTTTTCACATAACAAAGTCTTTTTTGAAAAAATATTGACTTTTTTTTACTTTTTATTTAAACCCCTACAGCCATTAGAACATAACGTATTGATACACTTTATTTTCTCAACTTTTGTTTATCATAAAATTTATTTTATTTTTTTCTCAAGCACAAAATCATTCCTATTAATTGAGAAAATAGCAGGAATTTACTTGCAAATTATAAGCTTTTTTAAGAATAAAAAGTTATAATTACTCTATACAAAAGAGTTACCTTTGCAGATTATATCAAATTAGAATATCATGAGGAATATATTAGCAATAGTTGGGCGTCCAAACGTAGGAAAATCAACACTTTTCAATAGATTGATTGAATCACGTCAGGCGATTGTAGAAGAGAGCAGCGGAGTTACACGCGATAGGCACTATGGCACATCATTTTGGAACGGAAAAGAATTTACAGTAATTGATACAGGTGGCTACGTTATTGGTAGCGACGATATTTTTGAAGAAGAGATTCGTAAGCAGGTAGATTTAGCAATGGACGAGGCTGATAGCATCCTCTTTGTAGTTGATACTGCTGAAGGAGTTCACCATTTGGATCAAGAGGTTGCAGATTTGCTTCGCCGTCAGAAAAAGCCAGTTTATTTGGTTGCTAATAAGGTTGATAATCATAATAGAAATTATGCTATTAATGAGTTTTACAGCTTAGGCCTTGGTGAAGTTTTTGGCATATCAGCCGTTAGCGGTAGTGGTACAGGTGATTTACTTGATAAGATTGTTGAGAATTTCGATGATGAATTTGAAAGTATTTATCCAGATGATATACCTAAGATTACCGTTGTTGGTCGTCCTAATGTTGGCAAATCATCGCTTATTAATGCACTTATTTCTGAAGAAAGAAATATTGTAACAGATATTGCTGGAACTACTCGTGATTCATTATTCACAAGATATAATTCTTTTGGTTTTGACTTACTTTTGGTTGACACTGCAGGTATCAGAAAGAAAACTAAAGTTACAGAGAATATAGAATTCTACTCTACCCTACGCTCTATCCGCTCTATCGAAAACTCGGATGTGGCAATTATTATGATTGATGCTGAAAATGGTTTCGAATCACAGGATATGGCTATTTTTCAATTAGCACAGCGCAATCATAAAGGTATTGTAATTGTTGTAAATAAATGGGATCTTATTGAGAAAGACACTCATAGCACTGCCAAATATAAAGAGCTTATAATGGAAAAAATTGCTCCTTTTGTTGATGTGCCTATTCTGTTTACTTCAGTAAAAAATAAGCAACGTTTGCTTAAAACATTAGAAGTAGCAATTGACGTATATAAACGTAGAGATACAAAAATCGCTACATCAAAACTTAACGAATTAATGCTTAATGAGATTGAAAAATATCCTCCACCAGCATATAAAGGTAAGTTTTTGAAGATAAAATATGTAACTCAGTTACCTGTTGCTTATCCTTCATTTGCATTTTTCTGTAATCTACCACAATACTTCAAACCACCATACAAACGTTTCTTGGAGAACAAATTACGTAAGAACTATAATTTTAATGGTGTACCTATAGAAGTGTATTTCAGAGCAAAATAATATGGGTGTAAGAATTGACAAATGGCTATGGAGTGTGCGAATTTACAAAACACGCTCCTTAGCTACACAAGCTTGCAAAAGTGGTCATATTACCATTAAGGGCAATACAGTAAAAGCCTCTCGTGATATAAACGAAGGCGATATTATTGAACTTAGGAAAGACCACTTAAATATAAAATTAAGAGTAAAAGCTCTCTCAGAGAAACGGATGGGAGCTAAACTTGTGGAAGGCTTTATGGAAGACCTAACACCACAAGAGGAATACGACAGATTAAAAATTATCAATTCTGGTGGTTTTGAGCAGAGAGGACGTGGTTTGGGAAGGCCTACTAAGCGTGACCGAAGAGATATCAGTAATTTTAAAGAACACTAATAATTAGCTATGAAAAATACTTTACTTCTTATAGTAATAGCACTATTTGCATACAGTTGTAATACTGCACAGGAGATTAAATGTGACAAATCATTTTTGATTGTAAATTATAATGTCGAGAATTTATTTGACACCATTAACGACCCTGATAAATATGACGAAGCTTTTACACCTGAAGGCAAAAAGAATTGGACAAGCAAAAGGTATAATGATAAACTTCAAAAATTAGCATATGTAATTCAACAAATTGACGAAGAAAAAATGCCCGATGTGGTTGGTTTGGTTGAAATTGAAAATCAAACTGTTTTAAAAGACCTTGTTTCTCAGAAAGAATTATCAAAAGCTAATTATAGCATTATTCATCACGAAGGACCTGATGCGAGAGGCATTGATTGTGCAATGCTGTACAAACCTTCTACATTTGAATTAATTAAAAGTACATTCTATAGAGTTGATAATCCCAATAATCCTAATTTCAAAACCAGAGAGATATTATATGCAAAAGGCCGAGTAATTGAGGCCAATGATATTGTTCATATCTTTGTAAATCACTGGCCATCACGCCGTGGTGGTGAAGAAAAATCTGCACCAAAAAGAGCATTAGCAGCACATGTACTTCGCCATGCCATTGATTCTATACTAAAAACAGATGATATGGCTAAGATTATTATTATTGGTGACTTTAACGACGAAACTGATAATAAAAGCATAACAAAAGTATTGAGAGCTAGTGATAAGATGAACGAAACTTCATTATTCAACACATCAGCAAAGGAAGACGCAAAAGACCTTGGATCATATCATTATTGGAAAACCAAGAAATGGAATATGCTAGATCAAATGATTATCTCTGACGGATTATTGAACGCCAAAACAGGAATTATTGCTACAAATACCGAAATGCAAATTTTCAAACCAGAATGGTTATTACATACTGATAAAGACGGAATGAAATCACCAGCAAAAACATATGGCAGAGGATATTATGGTGGCTATAGTGATCACCTTCCTATATATCAGTATTTTGAATTTGATTGCAAATAATAAAATTAAGATTCATGCACAGATTAATACTTTATATATTTATTTCTATTTTCAGTTTAGGTGTATATGCCCAAAACGATAAAGCAACATATAAAAAATTCGATAAAGCCTTAAAACTTATTGATACTAAGTATGTTGAAAAAGTAAATACTGAAGAGTTAGTAACAAAAGCTGTGCAAGCAATGATTAAGGAGCTCGATCCTCATTCTAAATACTTAAGCCCCGAAGAACTTAAAAAAAACAAAGAACAATTAAATGGCAGCTTCGCAGGGGTTGGCATTCATTACCAAATACTCGACGATACACTGATTGTGCTAAACACCATAATTGGAGGACCAAGTTATAAAGCAGGGATAAAGGCTGGAGACAAAATCCTAAAAATTGATGGTGAAGATGCTGTAGGAGAAAATGTGAACAACAAATTTTTCAGCAAAAAATTAAGAGGTAAAAAAGGTAGTAAACTAAGCTTAACTGTAAAACGACATTCTAACTCCAAAATTGAAACAGTTACTTTCGAAAGAGGAAGCATTGCTCTTAATACATTGCAAGTAAGCTATAAGATAGATAACAAAACTGGTTTTGTAAGAATTAAGAATTTCAGTAGAACTACAAATTATGAATTTCAACTTGCCATGATGCAATTGCAGATGGAAGGCATGAAAAACATAATTATTGATTTGCGAGATAACCCTGGTGGCTTAATGATGGCATCTATTCGATTGGCTGATGATTTCATAAAAGACGGAAAGCTCATTGTTTATACCCAAGGGGCAAATATGAAGCGAACAGAGTATACATCACATAGTGGCGGAGTAATGGAAAGTGGCAGACTAGTAGTGCTGATGGATGATAATTCGGCATCAGCAGCAGAGATATTTGCTGGCGCAATTCAGGATTGGGATCGTGGAATAATAATGGGGCGACGATCATTTGGCAAAGGACTTGTTGGGCGCAACTACACCCTACCCGATGCTTCGGCAATTAGGCTTATTACAGGAAGATACTACACTCCTTCAGGCAGATGCATTCAGAAAGAATATACAAAGGGTGATAAGCTCAATTACGACAAAGATATACTACATCGATACGAAAGTGGAGAATTATACTCTGCTGATAGTGTACATTTTGCTGACTCACTAAAGTATTATACCGACGGCAAAAGATTGGTCTATGGTGGCGGCGCTATTATGCCCGATATATTTATTCCATTAGACACAACTTACAATATTGACTTTATAAAACAGTTAAATAAGCATGGAATTATCACCTATTTTAGCGGTTTATATTTTGATAAACATTTAGAAAAGCTTAACAAAAGATATTCTAATTATGCTACTTTTAGTGCTAACTTTGAGCTCGACGACAAAAGCTATAACGATATATTAGCTTATGCTTTAGAGAAACATGAATTAAAGCCATCAAAAGATAATATCGATAAATCTAAACACTATATCAAATATCAAATAAAGGCCATTTTAGCAAGAATTCTTTTCGAAAATGGATCATATTTCAAAGAAAGCAATAAGGAAGATCGAATGGTTATTGAAGCATTAAAAACCATTAATAGTAAGAAGGATTTTAAGAAAAATGGTATTCACGACTAAGAAAAAACCAAACATAATAATATAATAATGAAGATATTAGTAACAGGAGGAGCCGGTTTTATTGGTTCACAATTAAGCGAAAAATTATTAGACCAAGGTCATGAGGTTATTGTAATCGATAATTATTTCACAGGCCAAAAAAGTAATGTTCATCATTTGATGGATAATAAGAATTTCGAATTAATACGACATGATGTAACAATGCCATTCTTTATTGAGGTTGACCAAATTTATAATTTGGCTTGTCCTGCATCACCTGTTCATTATCAGCATAACGGTATTAAAACCGTGAAAACATCAGTAATGGGAGCTATAAATATGCTTGGATTGGCAAAGCGTATTGGAGCAAGAATGCTACAAGCTTCTACAAGTGAGGTTTATGGCGATCCTGATGTACACCCACAAGTGGAATCTTATTGGGGAAATGTAAACCCTATTGGAATCCGCTCTTGCTATGATGAAGGTAAGCGTGTTGCCGAAACTCTTTGCTTTAACTACCACTGGCAGAATAATGTGGACATAAAAATTATAAGAATTTTTAATACTTATGGCCCTAAAATGCATCCTTTTGATGGCCGCGTAGTTTCTAACTTTATAATGCAAGCACTACAAGGACAAGATATCACTATTTATGGTGATGGAATGCAAACTCGTAGTTTCCAATATGTTGATGACTTATTGAATGGTATGACAGAGTTGATGAATTCTAGAGATGGTTTTACAGGACCTGTAAACGTTGGAAATCCTAATGAATTTACAATTAAGCAACTTGCCGAGAATGTAATTAAACTTACAAATACAAAATCTAAAATAATATATCAGCCATTGCCACAGGACGACCCTATGCAGCGTAAACCTGATATTAGCTTGGCTAAGAAAGAATTGGATTGGGAGCCTAAAATTCAACTAGAAGAAGGACTTATAAAAACCATTGAATATTTTGATAATTTAATTAAAGGAGGACGTATCAATGAATATACTGGTAACAGGAAGTAACGGACAATTAGGGAGTGAGATTAGTGATTTATCAGGAAAATATTCTGATTATAAATTCACGTTCACTGATGTTGAGGAATTAAATATTACTGATGAGAAAGCTGTTGCGAATTACTTCGCGAGTAACTCTTTTGATGCTGTAATAAATTGCGCAGCATATACCAATGTAGACAAATGCGAGAGCGAACAAAAAGCAGCAAATTCGCTTAATACAATGGCATGCAAAATACTCTCTCAAAATTGCAGCAAGCATAAAGCCGCTCTTATTCAAATTTCTACAGACTATGTTTTTGATGGTAATAATCATATTCCGTATAAGGAAACTGATTTCACCAATCCAAATTCGGTATATGGAAAAACAAAGCTTAATGGCGAGCAAATGATTGAAGAGTTTGCTAGTACAGCAATAATAGTTCGTACATCATGGTTATACTCATCATTTGGACATAATTTCATAAAAACAATTATGAAATATGGTAAAGAACGTGATGAGTTAAAGGTAGTTTTTGACCAAATAGGAACGCCTACTTATGCTCGTGATTTGGCAGAAGTTATTCTGCTTGGCATTAAGAATATAAATTTCATGGAAGGTGTACATACATTCCTTTATAGTAATGAGGGGGTTTGTAGTTGGTACGATTTTGCAAAAGAAATTGTAAATATCAAAGGTATAGATTGCAAAATAACTCCCATTGAGACAAAAGATTATCCACTTCCTGCACCTCGTCCTGCGTATAGCGTAATGAATAAAGCTAAAATAAAAGCAGAACTTGATATAGAAATTCCTTATTGGAAGGATAGTCTTAAAAAATGTTTGAAAAAAATTGAAGATTAATAATAGAATGGATAATAAAATATTAGAAACAGCTCAAAGTTGGTTATCAGGAAATTATGATAGCGAGACTAAAAAAGAGGTTGAGAGAATGATAAACGAAGGTTCTGACGAACTTATCGATTCGTTTTATAAAGAATTAGAATTTGGCACTGGTGGATTGCGCGGAATAATGGGTGCAGGTCCAAACAGAATGAACAAATACACTGTGGGCATGACCACTCAAGGTCTTGCAAATTGGTTGAAGAATAAATTTAGTGGTGATATAAGTGTTGCCATAGCTTACGATTGTAGGAATAACAACACTTTCTTCTCTGATATTAGCGCAAATGTACTTAGTGCCAATGGTATAAAAGTATATCAATTTGATGCTTTACGTCCTACTCCTGAATTATCTTTTGCTGTTCGTGAACTGAATTGCCAAGCAGGAATTGTAATTACGGCATCACACAACCCAAAAGAATATAACGGATATAAAGTATATGGTGAAGATGGCGCTCAGCTAATCTCTCCTGATGATAAAAATGTGATTGCTGAAGTTCGCAAAATTTCCTCAATTGATGATGTGAAATTTGAAGGTAATAAAGCACTTATTGAAACCATAAGCAAGCAAATGGATGAAGACTATGCTGATGAAATATGCAAGCGTTCTCTTAACCCTGAAATAATTGCGAAGCATAAAAACATTGGATAATTGCGAAGCATAAAAACATTGGAATAGTTTATACACCAATCCACGGTACAGGAGTTGAACTTATACCTATGGCTCTTCGTAAATTTGGTTTCGAAAACATAATTAATGTTGAGGAGCAAGATGTGGTTGACGGAAACTTTCCTACAGTAAAATCACCAAATCCTGAGGAGCCTGCTGCTCTAGAAATGGCAATAGAAAAAGCTAAAGCTAGCAACGCTGACCTTGTAATGGCTTCAGATCCTGATGCTGATAGAGTTGGAATAGCTTATCGTGATAGTAATAATGAATTTCAATTATTGAATGGAAATCAAACGGCTACTCTCCTATTTTATTATGTTCTTAATCAGTGGAAAGCCAAGAACAAAATTACTGGCAATGAGTTTATTGTTAAAACGGTAGTAACTACTGAGTTACTTTCGGATATTGCTAAATCCTTTGGCGTAAAAACCTATGATGTTCTTACTGGCTTCAAATATATTGCTCAAATAATTCGTGAGCAAGAAGGCAAATCTCAGTTTATTCTTGGTGGCGAAGAAAGCTATGGCTACCTAATTGGCGATTTTGTACGTGATAAAGATGCCGTTGCAAGCTGCTGTTTTATTGCCGAAACTTATGCTTGGGCAGTAGAAAATGGAAAAACCATTGAGGAATTACTATCTGATATTTATATGGAATTCGGTTTCTATTACGAAACTCTGAAATCAGTAGTAAGAAAGGGTAAATCTGGAGCAGAAGAAATTACTGCTATGATGGAAGATTTCAGAAACAATCCTCCAAAAAATATTGCTGGCTCAGAAGTAATAAAAATTAATGATTACGACAAGCAAAAGAGCTTTGATATAAAGAATAATAGCGAATCAGTAATTGATTTACCAACATCAAATGTAATACAGTTTTTTACTGCTGATGGAAGCAAAATCACTATGCGCCCTTCTGGTACTGAGCCAAAAATAAAGTTTTACTTTGGTGTAAAAGGCGAGTTGGATAAAGCAGAAGACTATAATCAAGTAAAGGCTGAATTGGCTACTAAAATTGATTTAATTATATCAGATTTGGGTATCTAAAAAATAAGTTTTACAACATAAAAAAGTCCGTTAGAATTATATTTCTAACGGACTTTTTCTTTTAACTGAAGTTCTAAAACTATTTGCCAGCAGTAAAATTATACTTTACTCCAAACACAACATTCAGCTGAGTATACCAAAAATCTTGGCTTGCAATATCAGCAGGATTAGGAGTAGTACGAATATTTGGCATATTAATATAACCTGCCTTAAACTCCGACTGAATAAAGAAATACTTATAAAATGTAAGGTTCAGCCCAACAACAGCACCAATACCAAATCCGGCAACATGAAATTCATCATTGCGCTCATGGCCAATAAAAGTTGCATTGGTTTTTGGCATAAGCATTCCAGCTCCTATACCTTCGGTAACATTCAAGCTCACTTTGCCAATGCTATATAACTCATCGTAACGACGAACCTCAATATTCAAGTAATTTAACCCATCGGTATGCTCAAAAAGCAGAAAGTCGTTAGCTACCAATAAGTCTTCATTGTCATAACTATCACCATATTTTGGAGAATAACTAGTATCAATTGTTCCCGAAATTTTCACTGTTTGGTTTTGCACCATAACATATTTCATATGGTCTACACCAAAAGAAATAGAATAGTTTTCGTGGAAGAAGTAACCCAAACGAAGATTATATTGTGGTATAGTTAATTTCTTAATCATAAAATAAGGATCCCATCCAAATTCACTTTGACGGTCTTTGGCTACCAAATCGTAAAGAGTAAAATCATAATCATCGCCTTTGAAACTTACATCAGAATCGGAGAACCAACCACGATTCCAACCCCAATAAATATACATTGTTCCTTTGCGGCTTTCTTTTTTATTCGGAGCTTGATCTTGCGCAAATCCCTGACTAATAAATAATAATACTAATACAAAAATAGTAATTGTTGTTTTCATAGCTAATGTTTATT
>NIUZ01000076.1 GCA_002254285.1 Bacteroidetes bacterium 4572_112
TAATTTTTAACGCAGTAATAGGGAAATATAAACGATTTATATGGCGTGTTTTGGTATTAATTTGGTATTATTTAAACCTGACATAAACCATTGTAAATTTAAAATGCACTTTCATCGCATTTTAAATCATGTGATATAAGAACATAAAAAAAGCCACGAAGAATATCCGTGGCTTTAATATTATATAGAGAAAATGGGGAATTACATAGTTCCCATTTTAACAACCATATCAGCAAGACGGTTAGAATAACCAGCCTCATTATCGTACCAAGAAATAACCTTAACGATATTACCATTAACCATAGTAAGCTCAGCATCAAAAATTGAAGAGTGAGTATTACCAACTACGTCAATAGAAACGATAGGATCAGTACAATATTCTAAAACACCTTTCATAGGACCATCAGCAGCTTTTTTCATTGCAGCATTAATTTCCTCTACAGTAGGAGTTCTTTCTAGCTCTACAGACAAATCAATAATTGATCCATCAGGAGTAGGAACACGCATTGCCAAACCATCAAGCTTACCAGCTAATTCAGGAATTACAAGGCCAATAGCCTTTGCAGCACCTGTAGAAGTAGGTATAATAGAGACAGCAGCAGAACGAGCACGACGTAAATCTTTATGAGGTGAATCAAGAATAATTTGGTCGTTAGTATATGAATGTATAGTATTCATAAGACCTGTTTTGATTCCAAAATTATCATGAAGAACTTTTGCAACCGGAGAAAGACAGTTAGTAGTACAACTAGCATTAGAAACAAGAATATGATCAGCCTTAAGCTCATCATCATTTACTCCCATTACAATTGTAGAATCTACATCATCAGCACCAGCAGAAGGTACACTTAAAAGAACTTTCTTAGCTCCAGCATTAATGTGTAACATCATTTGCTCACGCTTACGGAATATACCTGTACATTCAGCTACAATATCAACACCTAAATCTCCCCAAGGAAGATCACCAGGATTACGCTCAGAATAAACGCGGATTTTCTTTCCATTAATTACTAAATACTCGCCATCAACAGTTACGGTTCCATCAAATTTTCCATGAACAGAATCATACTTCAATAAGTGAGCTAATGTTTTTGTATCTGTTAAGTCATTGAAGGCTACAACTTCTACGTTTTCTTTCTTTAATAAAGCACGGAAGGTAATTCTACCAATTCTTCCGAAACCATTAATTGCGACTTTTACTTTTGTCATAATAATTAATATTTATTATTGTTATTAATATCATTGTAATAATATCCTGCAAAAGTAAGAATTATTTTATTGGAAACTAACAAATAAGTAATTGTTTTTTGCTAATATTTCTAAGGATAATATAAAGCTTTTATCTATTTTTTTCTTCCCATTTATCAAGGAATTCTATTGCTTGTTTTCTACCATATTCTATCAACTCCTCGGCTCTATAATAATCAAACATACCTCCCGAATCTTGAGAAATTGGAATAACAATATCTGCTGGAGTTATTTCTAATGACATCTCCGTAATTCGGCGGTGCATCATGTTCAATGACTCATCTATAAGCTTAAGATACGACCACCTTGCCCTATCATTAACTTCACTATTTGAGTCGTCGCGCCATTTATTTATAATACCTTTTATTATTGAAAATGACATATTTGTAGACACTTCATTATTTATTACAAATTGAGCATCAGCTTCGTAAGGAAAATTTGCAGAAAGGTCCACAGCAATAAGTATATCGCCTTCATTTCTCTCCACAGCATTTACCGGTAGTGGATTTACCACTCCACCATCCACAAGTAATTGCCCATCAAGCTCCAATGGTGTTATTACTGTTGGGTAAGCTATACTTGCCCTTATGGCATTAAAAAGTTTTCCTTTTTCAAAAACAACCTCTTGCTTAGAGTTAATATCGGCAGCAATTATCTTTGTGCTAATTGGCAAGTCAGACATTTCCCATCTTCCTACTAATGTTCTGAGTTCATCAATAACTCTATCCATTTTCACAAATCCTAGGTTCATGGTGAAATCCATTAATCTATATACATCAGCCTTTGAGAGATTAAGAGCCCACTGTTTAAATTCCGAAAGTTTGCCAGCAGAATATATTCCTGCTACCAATGCTCCCATTGAAGTTCCCGATAAGGAGGTGATTTTATAGCCTCTTTTTTCTAATTCTTCAATAATACCAATATGAGCAAAACCTCTAGCTCCACCTGCAGATAATGCTAATGCTACTTTCTTTGTCATAATGTGTTTGAAAAATGTATAATTTTAGAATAAATCATCGATTTTATTTAGCAATGTGCTCCAAAGATACTTCTTCTTCTCTTCTTTACAGCCTTCTACCATTTCAGCCTCTTTATTATTATTGAAATAATCTAGTATAGAATTTGCTATTGATATAGGATCAACATCTACCACATAACCTGCAATTCCATCAGGCACAATTTCTGGCAAGCCCCCTACTCTAGTAACAACCATAGGCTTTTCGAAATGATAAGCAATCTGTGTTACTCCGCTCTGGGTAGCTGTTTTATATGGTTGTACTACCAAGTCGCAAGCATTAAAATAATCGCCAACTTTGCTATCAGGAATAAAATCGGTAGCCAATACTAGCTTATCTTCAATTCCTAACTGAGCAATTAAGTCGAGGTATTTTTGTTCATTTGAATAATACTCTCCTGCTATAATTAGTTTTATATCACTATTGCGAACTCGCTCATCAGCCATAGCACGCAATAACAAATCAAGGCCTTTATAATCTCTAATAAATCCAAAAAACAGAATGTATGGAGTTTTAATATCTAAATTAAGATTATTACGAGCCTCTTGCTTATTTGATGGCATTCCAAAATTATCGTAAACAGGATGCGGAGTGAATATCTTAGGTTTCTGTGCGTCAAAAGTATTTAAATCATCAAGCACCGATTGCGACATGGAAATAAAACCATCAACTGCTCCCACAAAATATTTTGCAAGAATATGGTCACCAATACGCTTTTCGTGAGGAATAATATTATCGATAATACTTACCACCTTAGTAACTCCATTACGCTTAGCAATACGAGCAACTGTTCCTAAACTAGGCCCCATAAATGGCAACCAAAATTTAGCAATAAGCAAATCGGGTTTCATTTTGCGGATTTTATTACCTACAGCTATCCACGAGAATGGATTAACCGAATTAAGCAATACTTCTATATCCAAATCCTTAGGTGCTGCCTCTTCCGAAAACTGGGTTTTACCAGGGAATAAGAAATTAGGATATTGCAAGCTAAAAGTAATTATTTTCACTTTATAGCCTCTACTAATATACTCGCGAGCAAGCCTTTCGTTATAATTTGCCAAGCCACCACGCAAAGGATATGCACTACCTAATATTACAACACTTTTCTCTGAACTACTCATCAATACCTACAGATTTTTCAATTAGATATTCATTTCTTATTGACGAATTTCGAGCGATAAGCTCACCCAAGAAACCCGAAACAAATAATGTTGTTCCCATCATCATTGCCAATAAAGCAAAGAAAAATAATGGCCTATCGGTCATATGAAATTGATCCATAAATAACTTAGCAAAAGAAAGATATGTAAGTATTCCAAAACCTATCATAAATAATAAAGTACCTAAAGTGCCAAAAAGGTGCATTGGGCGCTTACCAAATTTAGATATAAATGTTATTGACAATAAATCTAAGAAACCATTAATAAAGCGTTCCAAACCAAATTTAGAATATCCATAAGGACGCTTGCGATGTTCTACAACTTTCTCCCCTATTTTTGTAAATCCAGCCCACTTAGCCATTGCAGGAATATAACGGTGCATTTCGCCATATACCTCCACTGTTTTGATCACATCCTTGCGGTATGATTTCAAACCACAGTTCATATCGTGTAAGCCAGTTTTTGTAACTCTACGCGTGGCTGCATTATATAATTTTGTAGGAATTGTTTTCGAAAGTGGGTCATGACGTTTTTTCTTCCATCCCGAAACCAAGTCAAAACCATCTTCAACAATCATACGGTATAATTCAGGAATTTCATCCGGACTATCTTGCAAATCAGCATCCATAGTGATTATAACATCACCTTCTGCTGCATCAAAAGCTCTATTCAAAGCTGCTGATTTTCCGTAATTTCTGCGAAATTTTATTCCTTTAATATTTGGATTAGCCTTCGACAAACCATCAATTATTTCCCATGATTTATCTTTGCTTCCATCATCAACATAAATAACTTCGTAGGTGAAATTATTATCGTTCATCACCCTAACAATCCATTCTGTTAATTCTGGTAATGATTCTTCCTCATTAAAGGTTGCTATTACAACTGATATTTGCATATTATTCGAATATTTTTTTCTCTTTCTTAGTAAAAATTGAGATTATTAAAGCAAGGACTAATCCCATAATAAAAGTACCAAACAATGTTGATACTGTCATAAATGTAGGAGTCATAAACAACGACTGTATTTGCAGTGCAGCCTCTACCTGCTCGTCCGACATATTATTATCATACATCTGCTGTGCAGCCATTTCCTTTATTTGTTCTATCATATTTGGATCCAAAATAGTGAATAGAATATAGGAATAAATAGAATTTATAGCTGCATATACTACCGACATAGATAACTGAAACTTAAAACCTTCGCCATAAGATAGCTCACCATTCATTGTATTCTCACGGTAATCGATAGTGAACTTATAGAACAAAAATGCAATAATCAATAAAGTTAAATACCCAAGCTTACTTCTAATATCTAAATCTGCTATCGTTGCCCATAGAACAATTGAAACCGCAACAGATATAAGTCCTGCATACAATCCAGGCTTCATTGCTAACTTAAATACACTATGCTCTTTATCCATGATAATTTATTTAATATAAAATTTTATGTGCAGCAAAGATATGAAAATAAAGCCATAAATATTTTCTTAAACAGCTCTTATTTCACATTATAATTTTACTTAGAAAAGATATTATGAAGTTTAATAATAGATTCCAAAATCATATCATTATTAGAGTTTTGTATTTCGTAATCAGAAATACCAATAAGCTTATCTTGAGGCCATTGACTATTAATTCTGGATTCTACTTGCTCCTGGCTTACCTTATCGCGTAGCATTACTCTTTCAATGCGTTCAGCATTGGGCGCCGAAACACATATTGTTTTATCCACATCCATATGAAATCCTGCCTCAAATAAAATAGCAGCTTCCATAATCACATATTTATTCTTTAATAATTCTTTTTCCTTAGCCCATTGCTCAAATGCTTGCATTAGCTTAGGATGAATAAAGCCATTAAGCTTTTGCAACTCTTCAGCTTCGCTAAAAACTATTTGCGCAAGAGCTGCTTTATCTACATCGCCATTATCAAAAAACACTTTTTCGCCCCACTGCCTTTTCAAATCTTGTTTTACGGCATCAGTACTTAGTATTTGCTTAGCTTGGTCATCAGCATAGAATACTGGAACACCTAATTTCTCAAATGCCCTAGCAACTGTCGATTTTCCACTTCCTATTCCTCCTGTTAATCCTATTTTTACCATAATTTTTTAATCCAAAATAACGTATTCAACACTCTCATTACTCAAACGAATATTATCAGCATTATTAGGAATACGCAATATATTTACCAATAGTTTTTTCTTATTCAAAATATCCAAACTATCAACTTTAACCACTAATTCAAAAGCTGTATCATTCATTATTTTATAATCAGGTAAAGGCATAGAAAATACAACATCAATAACTTTAGGAAAAAACTTAACCTTAAGATTTGGAATATTAGATTCTAATCTAATCCTTCGTTTTACTTCAAACTCTGAAAATTTTGCAACCTTCTGATTTACTTTTACTTTTTTGATATTATACTCTATTAGTTTCTGAGGGAGTAACGATATATCGTCATTATAATCGATATTAACATCCTCTTTAACAACTTTCTTAGTATTTATATAGCTTAAACTCCTTACATCGGATGCCGGTCCAGAAACTTCAACAACTGCAGGCTCAATAATTGGATCGCCATATTCAACAAAGCCTTCGGCATATTTAAACTCTGAATTAAAACGAATTGGTAACTTTTTAGTAATTAAGCTATCAAAAATAAAAAATACCGAATCAGGAATAAAATCCTTTCCAACATCATCAACATTCAGTTGGTTGGAGATATTATATCTGAAAGATTTTGTGGCAACAGATGCTACATATCTTCCATATTTTGTTTTACGAAACTTAATCTCATTAAGATCAATATTTACAGGTTTTTTATCCGATAAAGCTGCCGAAGCCAACTCAAAGCCTTGAGATTTTACATCAACAGATATTTCGCTTACAGGATGATTTACCAATACCAAGCCTTTAGGAAAGTTGGAATAACTTACATTAAATCCCACACGCTCAGTATAATTATCGCTCATGGTCATTACTAACCAAATAAATGAGGATATTGCCAAACTTATGGAATACACCTTAATATCAATTGTAGAAATAGCTTTTCTTAAAAATGCAATTATTTCAGTTAATTTATTTACCATAAAGCAAAAGTAACATTAATATGTTAGTTCTCTTAATTAATTCTATTGGAATCAAGCTAAAGCGCTATCATATTTTCATAAAATAAACAAAAACATGGTTTATATATGAATTATCTTATATTTGCTCTTCGTTGTTAACGGACAAACAAAAACGGAAACGAACAAACAATTACAAACACAACAATATGAGTTACAGAATTTTAGTACTGGCAAAACAGGTTCCAGACACAAGGAATGTGGGTAAAGATGCCATGAAATCAGACGGTACAGTTAACCGTGCGGCTCTTCCTGCAATATTTAATCCCGAGGATTTGAATGCCTTGGAATTTGCGCTAAGAGTTAAGGATAAAAGAGAAGATGCAGAAGTAATCATAATAACAATGGGACCTCCAAGAGCAGCCGATATCATTAGAGAAGGTTTATATCGTGGTGCAGACAAAGGTGTATTGATTACCGATAGAAAATTTGCAGGATCAGACACTCTTGCTACATCATACGCTATATCATTGGCAGTGGCAAAGCTTACTCCTTTCGATATGGTAGTAGCTGGCCGACAAGCAATTGATGGCGATACCGCACAGGTTGGACCACAGGTTGCAGAAAAATTAGGAATTCCGCAAATTACTTATGCCGAAGAATTTATTGGTTTTCATAAGAATAAAATTCAGGTAAAAAGAAGACTCGAAAGAGGTACTGAGACACTTGAAGCAGAGGGTCCTGTTCTTATTACAGTACATTCTAGCGCTGCAGACTGTCGCGTTAGAAATGCTAAGCGCATGATGAAGTATAAATATGCTCGTACCGAAATTGAACTTCAGGAAGCTGCCGAAGATTATATCGAAATGCTCGAAAGTCGCCCTTATCTTCAAATCAAACAATGGTCGGTTACTGATTTAAAAGCTGATGTAAGCCTGCTTGGGCTTAGCGGTTCGCCAACCAAGGTAAAGAAAATTGAGAGCGTTGTTTTCACACAAAAAGACAGCATCACCTTATCTTCTAGCGATAAAGATATCAATAACTTAATGAAGTCATTAATCAGCAGCCACGTACTGGGTTAGCATTAAAATTTTAGAATCGATGAGTAAAAATATATTCGTTTATTGCGAAATTACCGAAGAGGGACATATTGCTGATGTAAGTCTTGAGCTTTGTTCCAAAGGATACAATAGGTTATTTAATTCAGATGCTTCTTCTGACATAAAGATATCTGCGGTAAAAAAATCTCTCAACAATGGAAGCCCTGTTGTTATCGGGCTTAACACGCCAAGGATCATTATGTAAAGAAAACTGATACTACTTATAAGGATCTTTTATATCAAATCCGCCCTGCTTTTGGAGGTAATATTGTGGCTACAATTATTAACCCCGATATGCACCCACAAATGGCAACAGTGCGCGAAGGAGTTATGAAACTTGAGCCTTTAAGCAAAAAGCTAAAGCCAGAGGTTGTAAATTTAGATATTTCAAAATATGTTTCTAAAACTGATTTTGCAGTAAGCATTATCGACAGACAGATTGAAGCTCAGAAAATAAATATCAAAGGTGCACAGATAATAGTTGCTGGTGGTTATGGAGTAGGTTCGAAGAAGAATTTTGATCTACTAAAACAACTTGCTGATGTATTAACTGGAGAAGTTGGAGCCTCTAGAGCCGCAGTGGATGCAGGCTATGTTGAGCATGAGCGCCAGATTGGACAAACTGGTGTAACAGTGCGCCCTAAGCTATATATTGCTTGCGGAATTTCTGGTGCAGTACAACATACTGCCGGCATGGATCAATCAGCACAAATTATTTCCATAAATACGGATGCTGATGCTCCTATCTCAAAAATTGCTGACTATAATATCGTTGGGTCAATTGAAGAAATTGTTCCTAAAATGATTAAATATTACCGTCAGAATTCAAAATAATATTTTTGAGAAAAAACTAATTTATCAAACAAAGAAACAATGGCAAATTATTATAATAATAACGAACATTTAAAATTCCACCTTGAGCATCCTATGATGAAAAGGATAGTGGAATTAAAAGAGAATAACTTTAGCGATAAAGCTAAATTTGATTATGCTCCGATAGATTTTGAAGACACAATGGACAATTACAATAAGGTATTGGAAATTGTGGGCGAAATTTCAGGAGAGATAATGGCAAATAATGCAGAGGATGTTGACAAAACAGGTGCTTCACTTGTGGACAATCATGTGGTATATGCAAAAGGAACTCAGGAGAATATTGATGCTATAGTACAGGCCAAATTATTCGGCATGTCGCTACCTCGTAAATATGGTGGGCTGAACTTTGCAATGGTGCCTTATGTAATGGCTGCTGAGATTGTAAGCCGTGCTGATGCTGGCTTTGCAAATATTTGGGGCTTACAAGATTGCGCAGAAACCATTCACGAATATGGCTCCGAGGAATTAAAAGAAAAGTATCTTCCTCGCTTTAATGAAGGAGCTACTGCAGCAATGGATTTAACAGAACCTGATGCAGGATCTGACCTTCAAGCAGTGCAATTACGCGCTCATTATGATGATGAAAAAGGAAAGTGGTATCTTAATGGTGTA
>NIUZ01000077.1 GCA_002254285.1 Bacteroidetes bacterium 4572_112
AATTCGAAAGACATTATTGGACTGGTACAGTATATACTACCAACCGCAGAGTTTGGGAGCATGACGAAAAATTTAAGGACTATCTTAGAGCGACTAGAGCTATGGGTATTGATATGGAAACAGCTACAATATTTACTGTAGGTTTTTCTAATCAAATTCCTACTGGCGCATTATTACTTGTTTCGGATCAACCGATGGTAGCCTCTGGAGTTAAAACAGAGAAAAGTGATAAAATAGTGACTTCTAAATATGTACTCGATCATATAAAGATTGGTATTGATGCAATGGAAAAGCTTATTGAGAGTAAGAAAAAAGTAAAGCACCTTTTATTTACATAATTAAAGAGTGATGAATTACGACGAAATACTTAAATCCATTAAAAATAGAGTGTTTGCACCAATATATTTTCTGCATGGTGAAGAACCCTTTTTTATTGATAAGATTTGTGACGCTTTAGATAATACTGTGTTGAATGAGGGAGAAAAAGACTTCAACCAAACTATTGTATATGGCAAGGATATAAAGGTAAGTACTATTATTACGATGGCTAAGAGATTTCCTATGATGGCTAGCCATCAAGTAATTTTAGTAAGGGAGGCTCAACAACTTGAACAGTTAGAACTGCTTGATTCTTATATAGATAACCCACAAAAGTCAACAATATTAGTATTTTGCCATAAGTATAAAAAACTAGATGGAAGAAAAGGTTTTGCTAAAAAACTTAAGAAAAATCATATCGTATTTGAATCTAAAAAGCTTTACGATAATCAAGTAGAGCCATGGATATCAAACTATATTCGAGCTCAAGATTTTTCTATCTCTCCTACTGCTACTTTCTTACTTGCTGAGTATCTTGGAAATGATTTATCGAGAATTACAAACGAAGTACAGAAATTACTAATTGGTGCCGAAAAAGGTAAAACTATTACCGAGGACGAAATTCAAGAGAAGATAGGTATTTCAAAAGATTTTAATGTTTTTGAATTACAAAAATCGTTGGGACGTAAGGACGTATTAAAGTCAAATCAGATTATTAATTATTTTGCTTCTGACCCTAAGAATCATCCAATTGTAATGGTAATTCCTATTTTATACAGCTATTTTACAAACCTAGGAATAATAAACACCTTACAAGATAAATCCCCTCGTTCAATAGCATCAGCATTGGGCATTAATCCATATTTTGTTAATGATTTGTCCTCTGCAGCACGTAATTATTCGTATGCAAAATTGGTAAGGATAATTGGTTACTTACGCGAATACGATGCTAAAGCAAAAGGGGTTAACAGTACAGGAAGTACTAGTAACGAAGACCTGCTTAAAGAGCTAATTTACAAAATATTACATTAATTTGTAAAATACTAACTTATGAAAAATAAAAAGCTTCACGGAGCAGTAGCATATATTTGGATGCCATTTATTTATGGGTTTTCATTATTGCCGCATTGGATAATGTATGGCATTTCAGATTTCGTATACTTTATAATATATAAGGTAATAGGTTATAGGAAGAAAGTTGTTTTCGAAAATCTTAAAAATAGCTTTCCTGAGAAAACAGATGAAGAAATTCACGAATTGCAAAAAAAATTCTTTCACCACCTTGTGGATGTAATGCTTGAGACAGTAAAGGAATTTACAATCAGCAAAAAAAGTATTAAAAAACGCTTTAAATATACCAATCCTGAGGTTTTTCAGGAGCATTACGATAATGGAAAAAGCGTGATGATGATGATGGGGCATTACGGAAATTGGGAATACGGAGTTACTACATCACTATGGGTACCTCAAGAATGTTGGGCCGTTTATGGCAAGATAGAAAACCCCGTAATGGATAAATACCTTGTGCGCACTCGTGAGCGATTTGGCTTCACCTTATACCCTATGGAAAAAACTTATGATGTAATGCTTAATCATACTCAAGGCGATAAGCTGTATATGTTTATGGCTGACCAAAGTCCACATCATGCAAAAATTAAACATTGGATTCCGTTCCTTAATCAAGAAACTGGTGTGCATATTGGTGCCGAAAAACTTTCTAAGATGCTAGACCTTGCTGTAGTTTTTATTGATATACAAAGAGTTAAGCGTGGTTATTATGAAATAACAGCACGTACATTATTTGATAATCCTAAAGAAACTGCTGAGCACGAGATTACTAATAAGTATTTTGAAGTATTGGAAGAAGTAATACGCAAAAAGCCCGAGAATTGGCTTTGGTCGCATAAGCGATGGAAGTATAAACGAGGAGTAAAATATTAATAATATTGATTTTTTACCATTATTTTACTTTATATATTAATGGTATAATATAGTATTGATAAATAAATAACATATATTCGCAAGCTGAATTATAAAGATTAAAAATATATATAATATGAAGATAACAGTTGTAGGAACAGGATACGTTGGACTAGTTACAGGAACATGCCTTGCAGAGGTAGGAATTGATGTAACTTGCGTAGATATTGACGTAAAAAAAATTGAAAATCTTAATAAAGGAATTATTCCAATTTGGGAACCAGGTTTGGAGCCAATGGTAAAAAGAAATTTTGAAGCAGGACGTTTACATTTTTCAACTAATCTATCGGAAGTATTAGCTGGTTCAAAGGTTGTATTTGGTGCTGTAGGAACTCCTCCTGACGAGGATGGCTCTGCTGACCTTAAATATGTACTTGAAGTTGCTCGCGAGGTGGGACGTCATATGACAGAGCACTTAGTAATGGTAACAAAAAGCACTGTACCTGTGGGAACTGCAGAAAAAGTTCGTACTGCTTTACAAGGAGAGCTTGATAAGCGTGGCTCTGACCTTAAGTTTGATATTGCATCAAATCCAGAGTTTCTTAAAGAAGGTGATGCTGTAAGTGATTTCCTTAAGCCTGACAGAATTGTTGTTGGTGTGGAGTCACAAAAAGCTGAAGATATAATATCTAAACTTTATAAGCCATTTACCCTTAATGGTCACCCAGTAAGGCTCTGATACCAGAATTGGTCATAAATTTATTTATCCTGGTATTGGATACGGTGGAAGCTGTTTCCCTAAGGATGTAAAAGCACTTATAAAAACTGCTGACGATCATGGCTATTCAATGCGTATTCTTAAAGCTGTAGAGGATGTAAATGAGTCTCAGAAATCGCGTTTATTCTATAAAGCTATGCAATACTTCGGTAGCGACTTAAAAGGCAAAACTATTGCTCTTTGGGGACTATCTTTTAAGCCTAAGACTGACGATATGCGTGAGGCACCAGCTCTTATCCTTATCGATAAACTAATTGAGCAAGGCGCTAAAGTTAAAGCTTACGACCCAGTAGCTATGGAAGAGAGCGAAAGGCGTATTGGTAATAAAATTGAGTACTGTGAAGATAAATACGGTGCGCTAGTTGATGCTGATGCTCTTATGCTTGTTACAGAATGGCCTGAGTTTAGAATTTCTGATTTCGAGGTAATGAAGAAACTTCTTAAAACAAATGTAATATTTGATGGTCGTAACTTATTCGAAAGAGAAGATGTAGAAAAAGCAGGATTTGACTATTTCAATATAGGAACAGAGAAGAAATAAACAAACCTCTAAAACATAGAAAAGCCCGTATATCTTTGATATACGGGCTTTATTTTTATTTAAAATAACTTATTATAAAGTTACTTTAACGTCTTTTTTGCTTAGCAAATCCACATCAAATATTAAATCTGATTTTGCTGGAATAACAGGCTCTCTTCCACTCTCACCATAAGCCAACTTATAAGGAATTATAAATCTAACTTGCTCTCCTACTCTCATTTCAAGCATTCCATAATCTAATCCTTTTATAACTTTGCCTGCAGCAACCTCAAAAGTAAGGCTATCCTTACGGTCATAGCTAGCATCAAATACACCACCATCGAGGAATTTTCCAACATAAGCAATACTTACTACATCATGAGGCTTTACTTTTTTGCCGTCAGTTTTTTTACCAACAATATATTTAACTCCATTGTCCATAAGCACTGTATCCTTACCTTCTAAATCAAATTTAGGATAGTTAATACTTTCTAGATTTACCAACTCCACATCAAAAATTAAATCAGACTTTGGAGGAATAGGCATACGTCCTTTTTCACCATAAGCAAGAGGATAAGGAATATAAAGGCGGCGCTTCTCACCTACTTTCATACCAACAATTCCTTTGTCCCAGCCAATGATTACACGGTGGCGGCCAAGAATTACCTCAAATGGTTTTTCTCCATTATCGTATGATGAGTCAAACTTTTTCCAATCAGTAAAATATCCCGAATATTGCATCTGAACTCTATCCCCTGTTTTTGCAGCTTCACCTTCGCCTTTTTCTACTATTACATACGAAAGACTATCATCTAAATAAATTCTCTTTTTTCCTTCTACATTCCAAGGTTTGATCGGCTTTTTAATATCTACAACCTTAACAACAAATCTTAAAGTCGAATTTGCAGGTATTTTACCAACAGCTCGTTCGCCATATGCTATATTAGCAGGTATTACAAATAAAGCAGAATCACCTTTATGCAAATAAGTTAGACCCTCGTCCCAGCCTTTAATAACTTTGCCTACTCCTACTTGAAATTTTAGTGGTTGATTTCTATCATAAGATGAATCAAAAATGGTACTATCCTCCAATGAGCCTACATAATGCACATAAATAACATCACCACTATCAACTTTCAATGCTTTGGGATTCTGCTCATAAATGGTGTATTTCAATCCACTTTCCGACACATACTCATGATTTTTTTTTAAGCCATCCGACTTCAATAACGAACATGAAGCCAACACTATTAATAATCCAAATGCAATTAATTTATTCATAATACTATTTTTTAGTTTTAACAAAAAATCCCAAGAAGTGCTATAATAATAGTATTTCTTGGGATTAAATATATCATTTTTTGATTTTTTTACTCAGCAACATCAATAAGCTCCACTTCAAATACTAATGTAGCACTTGGAGGAATTGGGCCAGAACCACGAGGTCCGTATGCTAAATCCGATGGAATAATTAATTTAGCTCTTCCACCAACTTTCATCATAGCTATACCTTCGTCCCAACCAGCTATTACTTCACGTTGACCAAGAGTAAACTCAAATGGCACACCTTTATCCAAAGATGAGTCAAATTTTGTTCCGTCCAATAAAGTACCAGTATAATGTACTTTTACTTTTTTACCAGCAACAGCTTGTGCACCACTACCTTCAATTATTTGAACGTAATATAAACCACTAGCTGTTGGCTTTGCTGTTATTTTATTATCTCTTAAATAGTTTTTAGTCTCTGCAACACTTTTTGCCTGAGCACTTTTCATTTCTTTAGCTTGAGCTTTTTCTATCTGCTCTTTTGTACTTACTTTAACAAGTTCTACTTCAAAAACTAATGTTGAATATGGAGCAACACCTGCTTGAGCCATTCCTTGAGAACCCCAAGCTAAGTTGAATGGAACAATGATAGTAGACTTATCGCCTTCTTTCATTTGTACAAGACCTGTTTCAAAACCAATTCCCAACTGACCCGATCCTACTTCATAATCAAAAGCTTCACCATTGGTATTTATGAATTCTCTATCAGCACCTATTACTTTTGCTTTTACAATTATTTTAGCGAAGGTACCAGCTTTAGCCATTTTACCTTTACCACTTTTATTCTTATTAAAGTAAATACCACTTGGGTCTTGCTTAATAGATAATTTATGTTCAGCAATATAACCTTCAATTAATGAAAGCTCATTAGCAGCCATTTCTTTACCTTTATCCATGCGCTCTTTATCCAATTGCGCTTGAGTTTTGATTTCAACAACCTTAATATCTAAGTAAAAATATGAATTGCTATCAAGGAACTCTGGACGTGGCGCACCAACAGTTTTCATAAAAAATGAATCTGAATTAATCATAAATGTAGCACTATCACCAGGGCTCATCATTGATAAGGCTGTAAAAACATCACCTTTATATGTTGACTCCATCAATGGTAAATTAAATGGCATACCTTGTGGCGTTGTATTAAATATAGTGTCATCAGTACGGTAATCCATATAAGTAGAAATTAAATCACCCATTTGAGCCTTTAATGTATCTCCACTTTTAACATGAAACTTATAATAAAGTCCATCTTCTGTTTTAGTATATCCTGGAAATTGTTCGTTGTTATTATTGCATGAAGTCATAAAAAATGCTCCAGCAACTAATGCTAATAATACTTTTGAATAATTCTTAATGTTCATTATTACTGTTTTATGGTTAATATTTTCAGTTGCCAAACTTACTATTTATTATCATTGAATCAACGATAAGTATTAAGTTTATTGACTAAAAAATGTTAATAAATTCATTTTAATCCTATTCCTTTATTGCTTCAATTAATGCTTTATATTTTTCTCCTCTTTCTTCAAAATTCTTAAACATATCATAGCTAGAAGCTGCTGGTGACAATAATACCGACATCCCTTTGGTGGTAAGTTCCAATGCTTTAAGTATCACATTATCAAAACTCTTCACCTTAAGCATAACACCTTTATAATCTGTTTCCGTCAATAATTTCTTAATAATATCGCCTACTTCACCTACTAATAACAGATTCAAAGGCTTTATATTATACAAATAATTGATTAGCATACTATAATCAATACCTCTATCAAATCCACCTAATATTAATGTATCTACATCATCAACACTTTCCATAGCCTTTATACATGCTTGTGGGATTGTTGCTATGGAATCATTATAGAATTTCACTCCTTGTTTTTCACCAACAAACTCTAATCTATGCTCCAAACCACCAAAATCATAAGCGGCCTTTAAGCTATTATCATAATCAACACCTAGAGATTTACCTGCAAGCAATACTGCCATTAGGTTATTAATATTATGATTACCCAATAGTTTGAACTCATTCCTATTAAATCCTATTGCAATATCTTCGTTTATTCTAAACAAGCCTTCATCATAAGACATATCAGCTTGTGAATTAAGACTATAACTTATTCCTTTTGAAATAAATTCCTTATTTACTATATCCTGCATCAATTGTTTTTCATTATTGCAATAAATAAAAAAATCATTAGCATTTTGATATTTTAGAATATTCCATTTTGCATTTCGATAGTCTTCATACGAATTATAATGATCGAGATGTTCTTGATATAAGTTCAGCAGAATAGAAATATGCGGTGAGTTATGAACAAACTCAAGCTGATGCGACGAAAGCTCATACACAATAACTGTATTATCCTTAATCTTATGCGCTACATCCAATGCCGGAATTCCGATATTGCCAATAAGCATAGCATCCTTATTCAATTTATCCAAAACAAACTTAAGCATGCTTACAGTGGTACTTTTTCCTTTGGTACCAGTAACGCCAATTGTTTGATTAGAAAATAAATGTAAAAACAGGTCTGTTTGAGAGCTTATATGTTGATTATCAGGAATTATATAATTTTTAAAACTAATTCCAGGACTTTTAAATAGTAGTCCATAGTTTTTTATTTCTTCAATAAAATCTTCACCTAGTTCAAAGCTAATATTATCATCACACTTCAATAAACCATGCTCACTAATTGCTTCATTAACATCAGCTATACATATATTTAATTGAGGAAAATAGCTTCTTAGAAATTTATAGGTAGATTGTCCTTCGCGGCCAAAACCAACAATAGCAACAGATTTTACTCCAATAAAATCCTTCAGATGTAATAGAATATTACTCATCTATTTGAAGTTGTTCTTTTATTAGTTTCATAAATTCTTCTTCAACAAAGTGATCCTTTTCTATTGTTTTCAATAAAGAATCCTTATTTATTTTCGAACAATTATTATTGGCATTATTATCAGAATACTCTTGAAGCAATAATGGTAGTGGATTTTCCTTATACATAGGAATAGCCATACATAATGCAGCATTAACTTCATCAATAGTACCAACGCATTCAAAAGGTTTTTCATTGGCTATTCCTGCCAACTCCTTAAAATAATTGCGTAATGATTCTTTTTCCAATAAGTTTGATCCAAAGATATCGATTAGAACCTCTGGCTTTAAAAATGGTGAAAGTATTATGAATGTAAATAAGCATTTAGAACACTCACCACACCATATATTTTCTTTACTTCCTGCATTACAGCTTCTGAAGTCTGCAAAATACTTTCTGTTTTTAGCAAAAATAGAAGCTATTTGCAATTCACTTAATGGTCGTAGAAGTGAGAAGTATTTTATATCAGGAGTTATGGATTTTTCAATATAATTTCTAAAATCAGATTCAAATTCCAATGATTTAGAATACTGATGATTGATATTAGTACCAGGAATTGTAGGTTCGTTTGCACTAGCCTCATTTGAAAGTGCAATATATTTTTTACCAGCAATACCTGCAGACAATACACTAATAAATGCTAATAATGCTGAAAAAGGAGTATGTCCATTAAGAAAACCTTTAGCATTAAGGTCAAGGAGTTTTGTATCTAAGAAACGCTTTACTACAATAGTACGTCGCATATCCAAACCACCTATATCAGCTGTGGCTTTGCTTGCTCCACGAGGATTCATTATCAGGGCAAGGTTTTCGCCCTTTTCCTTAAGTAGCTCAAGACTAACAACGCTGTCTTTACCACCACCAACAGGAATAATACTTGAATCATCAACCTCAATATGTTCTGGTTTAAGATTTCGCGCTTCAGTATTTGGAATAAGATTCATAAAATTTTCCTCAGTAGCATCTATACCATTGAGAAAAAAGAATTCGCCTAATCCATTGAAATATATCTTTTTCCAAAAAGCTAACTGCTCTTCATCAAGATTATATGGTAGTATATAAACGTTAGTTGGGCATATGGATTTCCAGTAGCTAATAAGCTCTACCATTCCTATATTAAATACCATTTGGCTAAGAAAGGATGTGGAAACTCGCGTGAAATCAACGAAGATATTATTGGGTATCATTAATTTAGGATTAAATTGTATAAAGTCGTCAACCTCAAAGTCAAACTCCATATACAATCCACCTTCTTTAATCTTATATTCGTATGTTTTGTATGTAAAACTTTTATATGTCTTACGTAATTCTATATATTTTTCTTTAATATTCTCTTCGTTCATAATATCGTTGATATTTAGAACAAAAATATAGAAATAAAGCTTTGAATTTATAAAAAATACAATAAAAAAAAGGCTCGCATAAAATACAAGCCTTTTTTGTTATAAGTTTATAATAGTGAAAGGAGAAGCCTGCCGGCAGGCTTCTCCTTTATTATTATCCACATTTAGAATAACCACAGTCGTTACAACATAGGCAACCCTCTTTATAAACAAGACCTTCAGAACCACACTCTGGGCATTTCTGCGCCTTGGCAGCTTTTGCTCCATCAGGAATAAATTTCTTAAGAGCACGTACGATACCAGTTTTCCATGTATTTATAGTTTCTGTTTCAAAGCTCAGTGAGCTAACCACATCAACTACAAATGGTAATGGCATTCCGTGACGAAGGATTCCTGAAATTAGTTTTGCATAATTCCAATACTCTTTATCAAAAGTACGCGATAAACCTCGGTATACTTGCATATATCCATCTTTATCCTCATACTCAAGATCGTAACGAGTTTTTCCTTTTTCTGTTTTACTTTTTACAATACTAGCCTCTTCAACATAGTTTGCAACGAAGAAATCCTCAGCTTTTCCACTAAATATTTCGTAAGGACGCCCTTTAAGGATTCCTACAACAGCAACCCACTTCTCTTTATTATTTTGGAAACGGATAATACTTGCCTCTAGCACATCAGGACGTGGTGGAGCAAGAGTTTCTTTAAACTCTTCGTTTACCTCTTCTTTTTCGTCGGTATTACTAATTAATACTCCCGAGCGAGAGCCATCACGATATACAGTCATGCCTTTACAGCCCGACTTCCATGCCTCTTCATAAATATGTCCAATTAATTCTTCTTTAGCATCATTAGGAACATTTACCGTTACCGAGATTGAGTGATCCACCCATTTCTGAACTGCTCCTTGCATTCTAACCTTCTGAACCCAATCAACATCATTAGCCATTGCACCATGATATGGCGATTTTGCAATTAAGTTATTAAGCTGCTCTTCGTTATATTGTTTTACTTCTTTAATATCGTATCCATTAGCAGTTAGCCATGTTTCAAATTTGTGGTGGAATACCACGAACTCTTCCCAGCTATCTCCTACTTCATCAACAAAAGCAATGTTTGTAGCTTTATCATTAGGGTTCACCTTACGACGACGCTTATAACTAGCCATAAATACTGGCTCAATTCCTGATGAAGTTTGCGCCATCATACTTGTAGTACCTGTTGGCGCAATAGTTAATAGAGAGATATTTCTTCTACCATATTTTTTCATCTTAGCTTCTAAACCTTCCGAAGCATCAAAAATACGGCGCATAAATGGATTGTTAATCTCACGCTTATGATCATAAATAGGGAATGAACCTCTATCTTTAGCTAAATTTACTGAAGACTTATATGCTTCAATAGCTAATAGTTTATGAACATCTACAGAGAAATTTGTAGCATCTTCAGTTCCATATCGGTAAATGGATTTTCTACATAACCATAAAGGTTGATTGCCAATAATCTACAGCTATCATAAGCACATAAAGGAATCTCACCACAAGGGTTAGTAGAAACAGTTTCGAAACCTAGGTCGGCATAGGAATCAGCCACAGACTCTCTAATTACTGTATCCCAGAATAAGATACCTGGCTCAGCAGATTTCCATGCATTATGTACAATTTTGTTCCATAATCAATAAACTCTTCTGAATCTGGGTGCTTAATAGAAATACTTAGCATAAGAGCGCCACGTCTACCATCTTGAGCTACCTCGCGAGTAGAGTTTGAATAACGCTCCATAAAAGGAACAATTCCTGTAGATGTAAGAGCACTATTCTTAACAGGGCTACCTTTAGGACGTATTCCACTTAAATCGTGACCTACTCCACCACGGCGCTTCATCAATTGAACCTGCTCTTGGTCAGTTTTCATAA
>NIUZ01000078.1 GCA_002254285.1 Bacteroidetes bacterium 4572_112
ACAACCCACAAAAATAGAATCTAAAACAATACAATCACCAGCATAAGATACTGTTATATAGTACCAGCCAGTTTGATTTACCGAAATTTGATCGGCAGTACTCCCTGTTGACCAAAGGTAGGTAGTATGCGGCCCACCGTTAAAATTTGTAGTTGATAGGGTAACACTTGTTCCTATGGAAAAATTTGTATCAGGACCTAAGCCATAAACATATTGTGGGCCGTTGGTGAAATTCCATCCTGTATTATTATCAATATCGGTACTAAATGAGCCAGCAAAAAACAAAGAGCTTCCACCAACACTAATATCTCTTACATTCATAAAATCGGCAGTTACAACGCCACCATCTTTATTTACAAATGCTTGATTATACTTTTTTGTAGATTGCAGATTAATAGCGTAACAATTATTTCCTCTTACAAACCAGTAATCTCCAATCTCTTGGGTTTTTGCGTATTCTAGCTTATAAGTATTTCCTGCATGAAATATTAGTGAGTCAAAACTATGTTCACCATAGATGCTAGCACTATTATTTATAGTCATTTTATTAAAACTATGGTGCGAGTTACTATAATTCTTTACTAAAGAAGAGCCCACCATTACTTCATCAAAGCTTACGTTATGGAACGATAATTCCTTATCTCCTTTAATCTCAAATGTAAAATTAGGAATACCATTAGTATCAATAAAATGTATTTCGGAATTATTACTTATAAAAGTAAGACTATCAGTTTTAATTTTGATGGAATATTTTGCAATAAATAAGCTATTTGTAATATCTAATTTCCTTGGACTATTATACCACGAATTATAAAAGTCTGATTTTATACCCTTGTGATTAGCGTTCAAATATCCTTTTTCGTGAAATATTTTCTGAGCCGATAAATCGTCATTTAATGTCCATTCGCCATCGGTTAGAAAAAATAGTCTTGGGAACGGATGCCCCTTAGATCTAATAATATTACCTTGGTCTTCGGCCTTCATCCGGACCTCATAAACTTTACCTATATTAACGGAATCGGAGAGTAAAAGGCTTCCATATATATTCATATAATTAATATGTACGAATGCAAGATTACTAGTATTTATCCATTCCATATTATGGCAAACAATAGAGCTAGAAATAATGGTATCAATACCTGTAAAGGAGTTATTATTGAATTCCACATTATCAATTTTTGTAGGAATACATTCGCCACTAGCACCTCCTGCGCTTAAGGACCAATGTGCGGTGTCCAACCAGCTTCCGGTATTATTTACCCAATACAACTTTCGCGAAAGTATTGGTATTATTTGCCAATTGGAAGAATTTCCTCCCATATCAGTTCCATTATTATCAACCCATGGACCATTTCCTATAGCGTTAATATTATTAAGTTTCACATATTCAATATTTATGGGAACATTACTATGTAAGTTTGCAATACCTCCGAATATTGGCATAATAGCAATATCCTTATAGCAATTTCCTGTTGCTTCTAAATAAGAATTAATATACTGATGTTGACCACCTTCTAGTTGGTAAGTTCCGCCGGCAGCAAAGAATAAGCTATCATAATGGTTGTCACCCTCTATCTTTCCGTCACCTTCAAAATGCACACTATTGAAATTTAATGTAATAGAGTTTTCGTGTTTAATAATTCCCGAAACCATTTCGTTCTTAAAAAACACATTATGAAAATCTACCTGACCACTCTGACCTGCTACGTGAATATAGCCACCCTCTATAAATATTATTTCCGAATTATTAGTTAGTATATCTGTACTATCATTATGTATCCAACTAAATGTTCTAGAGTCAGTATCATCAGTAATAAAGAAACTATTGTTTTGAATATCTAAATACTTATGAAACCCGAAGAGTGCATAATAAGAGCTTGAATATACAGGGTTTTGTGCTGTCAGAAATCGACCTTTATACTGCTTAATGCTTCGTAGTGTTTTTAAAGTATCTATCAATGTCCATTGTCCAGAGTCGGCAATAATAATATCACCATCGAAAGTGTTTCCTGCTGATTCAATGGTTTTATTCTGTTGCTCGTCTACAAATATTGTTTTTGCATAACTCTTATAGTCCATATCATTAATGAATTTCAGACTACCAGAAATATAATGCGAATAATCGGAAGTGTCAATAAACGCAGGATTGTTAGGTGCTCCAGTCCAGTCCATATCTCTACAAAAGATATTGTTGGAGTCAACTAATACACTATCGCCAGAGTTAAAATCAGAATTAGTATCAAAATAAACGTCATCATAAATTTTCGGAATACAAAGACCTCCTGTACCACCCGAGCTTGCCGACCAATGTGCGCTATCTAGCCATCGGCCATTTCCTCCAACCCAATAATGGTCTTGTGATGTGTTTGCGAATATCCATCCGTCATTATTCCCCAAGTCGTTACTATTATTGGCAATAAAACTAGCTCCCCCTGTAGCTTCGCAGCCTCTAAGAGCTATGTTACTTACGTTTACAGTGGACCCTGTTGGCATAATAATACTGTTATTGCTATAGTCAGAATTATTATGAATACTTATTATATTATGACAATCACCAATTGCAATAAATGCGTTATTTATATAATCGGTTTGAAATTTTAGAAGATAATTTTTCCCTTTTTTTAGAATCACAGTATCGCTGAAGCAAATTCCAGCCAGTTCCATATCCTGAAAGCGTTCTATCTTATTAAAAATCGTATTTTGTATATCTGAATAAAAAATTCCGGTGTCAGATTCAAATGTTACATTATAAAATTCGTCGGCATTTTGACCTTCTGTTATTAATTGTCCACCAGCGATAAAAAACCTAATATGCGAAGTGTTGGGATTTACTACCAGAGTATCTTGCATTACATGGAATAATTCTCCAATATCTATTATTGAGCTTCCTAAACTTAATTCACGAGGTTCTATACCAAATATTGACATATTCAATAAGTCTAAGTATTGACTATTGGTGTTTAAATGCCCTTTGGTATGCATTATAATGCCTTCTTTATTCTTTATACTATCCTGTAAAATCCATTCGCCATCTTCTCCTTCAAAAAGAAGTTCAGCAGCATTTAATTCAATATTGGAAGTAGTTACAGTTTCTCCACTCTGATTCGATTTGAAATAGATATGGCCATGTGGGCTTAATTCGGTAGAGTCACCAAATCGTAGCGAGCCATGTATATATATATCGTTTACAAATTGTAATAAACTAGCAGTAGTGTCTGCCCAATAAAAATCATGACAAACTCCGTCAGGATAATTAAGCTCAATAGTGCTATTTTGAGTGAATGATAATTCATCAATAAATATATTATCTACCTCTGTAGGAATACATTCGCCACCAGGACCGCCAGAGGTGGCAGACCAGTGTATAGTGTCGTTCCATTCACCATCATCACCAACCCAATACAGAATTCTTGATGGTGGCTCAGTAATATTCCAGCCTGTATTATCTCCATTGTCAATAGAACCTACAGCATTAAATGTAGCACCACCAATACCATGTATGTGTTTTAAAATCAGATATTCACAATTTAATGTGCCAGAGGATTTACTTATGCTTGCATAGCTAGCGCCGGCCGTAATAGATAAGGGTTTTTTACAATCACCTTTTGCAATTAATATGTCGTTTATGCTTTGTGTTTTACCTGCCTCTAGGGTATAATCTTTACCTTTATTGAAAATTAAACTATCGTAAGTATTATCACCATTTATTATACCATTGCCTCTAAACTCCATTTTATGAAACTCCATTGGCGAGTTTTGGTTGTTCATATTACCAAAGGATGTAAAAAGAATGTTGTGATAAACGTAATTACCATTTGAATTATGCGAGAAGTTGCCACTAGTTATGGTAATATTAGAATTACCAGCATCAACAGTATATCCATTGCCCGATACTTCCCACCTAAGCAATCTTATGTTAGAGTTGCCACATTCTATCTTGCGTACAAAACTGGTATTTGAGGTTAAATTTCCTCCAATTAATTCAAAAGAGTTTGTTTTAAATGTACCGCTTTCAAAGCTAATATTATTACATCGCATATCGTCGAGTAATGTCCATTTTGCAGCTCCTTTGAAATATATATTCTTGCCAAAGAGTTTTTGATGTGACTTTATATTTAAATTCCCGCTTGCAGCTTCAAAATATAGCTTTGGGTTTACAGGTATCGATATTTTATCGCTAAGAATATAACTTCCATAAATTTTCCAAAGGTTGCAATTACCATTTAATATCAGATTGTCAGTTATTTGGCTTGCATCAAAATCCTTACTGTATATTGTTCCTAAATTTAATGTTATTTCAAAATCACCAGCGGATGAGTTACCATCAATAATAACATTATCGTTAGCGGTGGGTGTTTGAATATGGTTTATTGTTCCCCCAGAAATTGTAGCCCAATGATTTATATCACTCCAATTACCATCACCACCGATCCAATAATAATCGGTAGCATATATCAAATTGCCGATAAACATTAATGATATAAAGATAATTTTCTTCATTTGTGTGTGTTAGATGTATTTTGTTCTGCATTTTTTTAATACGTTTACAAATATCAAAAAAATATCCCATATATCCTAAGAATTATTCTCTAAGGTTTTTTATGATTTTGTCAACCAACATATTGATTATTAACATAAAAAAATTGCCTAAAAAAATGTACATTTGCCAAAATCTTATAAAACAATTATGGCAGACATAAAACAACTTCAAGACTTTGCTACTCAGGTACGTCGCGATATATTGCGTATGGTACACGCGGTAAGTTCTGGACACCCAGGAGGCTCTTTAGGAGCTACTGATTTCGTAACAGCTTTATATCAGGAAATTATGGAGCATAATGCTTCAAATTTCAATATGGAAGCTGATGGTGAAGATGCATTTTTCCTTTCTAATGGTCACATATCACCAATGTGGTACAGTGTTTTGGCTCGTTCGGGATACTTTAATGTTTCCGAATTGGCAACTTTCCGTAAGCTAAATTCTAGATTACAAGGACACCCAACTACTGCCGAAGGTTTAGAAGGTATACGTATGGCTTCTGGTTCATTGGGTCAAGGTCTTTCTGTTGCAATAGGTGTTGCATTGGCTAAGAAATTGGATGGTGACAGTCACCTAGTTTATACATTGCATGGCGATGGTGAGCTTGATGAAGGACAAGTTTGGGAAGCAGCTCTTTATGCTGGTGCCAAAAAAGTTGATAACCTTATCGCTACTGTAGATTATAATAAACAGCAAATTGATGGCTCAGTTGAGCATGTTATGGACCTTGGTGACCTTGGTGCTAAATGGAAAGCTTTTGGCTGGCATGTAATGGAAATGCAGGGCAACGATATGGCTGATATTATTAAAGTAATGGCTGAGGCTAAAGCTGCCACAGGCAAAGGTGTACCAATAGTTATTCTTATGCATACTGAAATGGGTGCAGGAGTTGACTTTATGGAAGGTACTCACAAATGGCACGGTCAGGCTCCTAGTGATGAGCAATTGGCTACAGCTTTGGAGCAATTACCAGAAACTCTTGGTGATTATTAGTAGCTATTATTTTTTATTAATCTGATTTCGATTGCGAGATTTAATATTAAGAATACAATGAAAAAATATACATATACAGAAACAAATGATACTCGTTCGGGTTTCGGTGCTGGTTTGTTAGAAGCTGGTAAAAGAAACAAGAATGTGGTAGCAATGTGCGCCGACCTTATCGGTTCACTAAAAATGGATGCTTTTAAGAACGAATTTCCTGAAAGATTTTTCCAAACAGGTATTGCTGAGGCTAATATGATTGGTATGGCTGGTGGTTTAGCTACTGCTGGTAAGATTCCTTTCACAGGTACTTTCGCAAATTTTTCTACAGCTCGTGTGCTTGACCAAGTACGTCAAACTGTAGCTTACTCAAATAAGAATGTAAAAATTTGTGCTTCTCACGCTGGTCTTACTCTTGGTGAAGATGGTGCTACTCACCAAACAATGGAAGATATTTCAATGATGAAAAACCTTCCTAATATGGTGGTTATCAATCCTTGCGATTATAATCAAACAAAGGCTGCTACTCTAGCGATTATGGAGTATGAAGGTCCTGTTTATTTACGATTTGGTCGTCCAAAGGTGCCTATATTTACTCCTGCTGATCAAGAATTTAAAATTGGCGAAGCGTTAATGCTTAACGAAGGTGCTGATGTAAGTATCTTTGCTACAGGGCATATGGTTTGGAAGGCTATTGAGGCTGGCGAAATCCTTGCTGAGAAAGGTATTGATGCCGAAATAATAAATATACATACCATTAAACCATTGGATGTGGACGCTGTCCTAAAATCCGCTGCAAAAACCGGCTGTGTTGTATCTGCTGAAGAGCACCTTCGTAATGGAGGCTTGGGTGATAATATCGCTCAAATTTTAGCTCTTAACAATCCTCTTCCTATGGAAATGGTTGCTGTAGACGATCAGTTTGGCGAAAGTGGTACTCCTGATCAATTGATGACTAAATACGGTCTTGATACTAAGGATATTGTTGCTGCTGCTGAAAGAGCTGTTGCTAGAAAATAGTTTTCAGACTAAGACTGCTGACAGATGACTGTCAACTGAAGGCTGATGACTGCTGACTGAAAATTATGATATATACTGACGACCAAATAATAGAATTATGCCGCAGTTCGCGTACGCGCGAACGCGGCTTTCGTATTTTATTAAGTCAGTATAAAGAAAGAATCTATTGGCATATCCGCCGTATCCTATACGACCACGATGATGCCAATGATGTAGTGCAGAATGTATTTATTAAAGTATGGAAATCTCTGGATTCATTTCGTGGAGATTCCAAGCTGTACTCATGGATTTATAGAATTGCCACCAACGAAAGTCTCAATTATATTCGTAAAATGAAGAAGCATAAAGGCACATCAATTGATGATGTGGAATTTTTGCTATCGGCACCTGACACCAATGAACTGATGACTGGCGATGTAATTGAGCAAAAGCTATATAAGGCTCTTGCGACATTGCCCGAAAAGCAGCGCTTGGCTTTCAATATGAAATACTTCGATCATCTTAAATATAAAGAGATAGCAGCAATTTTAGGAGTTTCGGAAGGAACACTTAAAGCAAACTATTTTCATGCTGTAAGAAAGATTGAAAAATTATTAACCGATGATTAAACCTTTTATAAAGAATAGTATCATAAGCAACGTATATGAGTAAGACGAATAACATAGATAATATTGCAGAAGGATTGGACAATGCTCCGATTCTAGCAAAATTACAGGCTCAAAATGGCCTCGGGCTTCCTTATGGCTATTTTGATAAGCTTGAAAATGATATTATGTCTCAAATTGATACAATGCCAATTGAGCAAGAATCTCGCTTTTCCATAAAACGTACTCTTTATTATGCCGCCGCAGCTTCTGTTGCTGTTCTTATTGGTTTTATGGTATTTAATTCTATTGGTAATAAATCGGATAATGATTTTATTGCTGAGGATAATCAGAATGTAGAAGCCCCAATTACTATCGATAATAATAAACATGTTATCGCTAATGAAACTCCAAATAATTCTGTTGAAAATAATAGAGAAATAAATAATATAGAGGCCGTTGATGCAAAACAAGATGTTGTTATTGCAAATAATAATGCTCCTGTAGTGAAAAATATTGATAATAATATTAATGGAGAAAAGCCTCAAATCAGTCCTCAAATAACTCCTGAGATTGAATCAAATAATGATACTCATGATGAGTTTATTGCCGATAAT
>NIUZ01000079.1 GCA_002254285.1 Bacteroidetes bacterium 4572_112
TCAGTAGAAACCAATTCCGAAATCATTGCAGTTGCGGTAAAAGAAGTAAGGTTAATATAATCTACATCAAGTTTTATTTCCTCTGCATACTCTACTGTTCCATTATTATTTCCTGCGGCATCATCTATAACAATATTTGCACTAACAACATAAGGACCCGTTGGCGAACCACCGAATACAGTACTCATATAAGGAGCAAAATTTTGTGCTGTAATTACAATATCCATTGACCCTACTGTGCTAAAATTAGCTCCCAATTGAAGCGAAGCCAAACCATTAGCATCACTTATTGCACTTGAAAGTAAGGTGTCATTTATTGACAAAGCAACCATTGCATATGGCTCAGTACTTACTTGGAAAGTTGGTGTTCCGGCAGCAATAAAAGGCATATAGTTGGCTGTAATTTGCGAAGGGACTCTCTGATAGGCCATTAATGAAGGGTCGCCCATTACATGATAAATTTCGTAATAGTAATGAATATAACTACTACCACTCTGAGTAACAGTCATATTACCAGCAAGAATATATTGAAAAGAGCTCATTGCCCAATCTGTAAAAGGCTCGTTATGTGTATGAAACATTCTGTCGTAAAGGCCTGGACCTGTAGTACTAAAAGATGGATTGGAAGAAATACCGCCATAACCAACAGCCCAATAATAATCTTCGTCCCAATACGTATTATCAGAAGCACCAATATATCCAATTGCGCCTTTTTTACTGGCTCGCATAAGACCTTCACCAAAGCAAACAGGGCTATTAAAATGGTTTGTAATACAAGCATTTCCAATCATTAAAGGATATTTGCCTTCATTGGTCATACTTGCAATATTAGAAACATAAAAAGTTGGATCAGCCCAACCACTTATAGCTCCGTGAGCAGTATAATTAGCGATACTTACACCATCATTTATTTTCTGAAAAATTTCATTGTCTTTATTATATGAACCATTTGCAAATAGGTACGAACTACAGTTTGTATTATTTGTAGCATTAAAATATTCTGCAACACCATAATTAACTTGGCCATCGCCATATGTAGGTGCATGCCCGCTACCATCATAACCAGAAATAAGTACCGACTTGCCTAAAAACGAAGGATCAGCCATGGTATAAGTTTCGTATTCTATAGTTTTCTGAATTTGAGGATTTAGCTCTGAAGTATCGTTAGCAGAGAATCTACCATACATCATCTCTGGCAAAAAATCGTTTGTATATTCGCAATAATGCAAATCGCTAACATGGCTTCCACCAGTAGTAGAGTTCCATGCTGGCAACTGTGCTACATCTCCAACAAAAAGCACATAAGTAGGTGCGGGGTCGTCAACAGTAGCAGAGTTATATAAGTTTTGTAAATACGCCTTTATAGAAGTAGTTGTAGTACCAACAGCAGTATCTTGCATATAAGCTTCTATAACTTTAAAGCCTTTTTTCTCTTTCCAACGCACAAAAGGCTGCAAGCTCTCTTGGAACATACTATCGGCCACAATTACGTACTTATTTGGAAATTTATTGGTAAATGATTTGGCTGTGCTAGCATATGCTTTGTCATTAATTAACATACTATTCTGCACATCAAAATATGGAGAATAAAATCTTTGCTTATCATTATTCAATTTCTGAGCATCAAAATTTCGAATATGTACTCTTAGCTTAAGTACTTTGGTATATTCTAAGCTATTACTTATTGGATTATATTTTACTGGACTTATTTCGATACGAGCTAAAGAAGTAGATCGCATTTTTCCCTGAGGAATTATTTTTACCAAATCCATTGAGTAGAACTCATCACTAGAATAAACTTCTTTACTTAACTCAAGATTAGTTTCTGGATTTTCTATTTTCAATATTGAATGCTGTACAGGAACAATAAAATCACTAATATTGGATTTATTCAAATCAAGATTAGTGTATTTTTTTTCTAGAATTTCAACCTCATAATCAGCATCTTCAGGCAGCTCAAATAATTGCTTAAAAACTGGTAATTGAGGTTTGCCTATTTCTAAACTACTCCCAAAACCATCAATATTTAATGTTACATAGTTCCCTTTATTCAATGATTTTCTTCCAAACTCAACATCATTAATTCTTATTTCAATTGTAAAACCCTCGGCATTAACCTCCGAAAAGCGAATTTGGCTATTTTGCTGTACATCAGCATTTGTTTGAGAAAACCCATTTACTATACTAGTAAACAATAGGGCTATGGTGATAATTAGGTATCGAAAATTCATATATTCTATAATTAATTAATAAGTCTTCAAAAGACAATCCAAAGATAATAAATGTTGCTTCATGATATAAAAAATAATTTAGCTAAAAAGCTAATTTATAACAAGAAAAAAAGAGCCTTTAAAATTAAAGGCTCTTTTGTGATATTTTATAAAATGATTTAAACTACTTCAACACTAAGGTCACGATTAGATAACTCACGGTGCACAGGAACTAAATCCTCCCAGCTACCCGACTTAACCGAACATTTACCTTTATAATGCACAATATATGCACTCTGCTCAGCTTGAATTTGCTCATGCTCGCAAACTTCAATCAAGCTTTTTATAACCCAATCAAAGGTATTTACATCATCATTAAAAAGTACTAATTCAAAATTCTTACTCTCCTCTAATAATGTATCTCCGCTCTCTTGAGTTTTTTCTTTTGTACTAAATCTATATGTATTCATATTCAATATATTTCTGCTGCAAAAATACATATTTTTTTCCAAATCAAAATTCAATAAATAGTTATAAATAACTTTATTTATACCGTTAATTTATGAATCTTATTAAGCATTTAGCTGTATTAAACAAAAAAATAACTACTTTTGATAATACAAATTCCTCAAGGAATAAATATTTAATAATTTTGAAACTAATGAAGGCTTTGCAACGGATATTTATAGCCATTTTTATATTGCTAATAGCAGTATCGTGTAATGATGATAAAAGAGTAAATTCTGATGACTTAGCAAAAGCAGTTCCTGTTCCAGCAATTCGTTATAGTCAATACATTCCCGCAGACAGCAATTTTTCGAATGGCATAATTATAATTATGGATCCACATTCAAAGCCACAACTTATTATGGACTCTCTGCACCAATATGCAAATATGAACCATATGGCGTTATTGGGAATAAAGGATATAAAAAATGGTATAAATAACTATGACAAAATTATAAACAGAGACCTTACCCAATTTATTACGAATAATAATATTGGGCGTAGCAAAATCTACTTAATTGGCTTTTCGGGGGCTGCGCGTATGGCAGAATATTTTTCGGCTACACATAAAATTGATGGGCTGATAATGTGTGGAGCAGGTATGCGTAGAATTAATCAATTACCTTTTCCAACAGTGCTTTTGGCCGGCACTAGAGACTTCAATTTTCTGGAGCAATACTATGATCAAAACAGCAAACTGACTACAAATAAAAACATGATCGCTTTTAATTTTGTGGGAGGACATCAATGGCCACCAGTAAGAATAATCGAAACTGGTTTTAATTTTTTGATTCATAGACTAAAAGGAGGCAACGACTCTATATCATCCATTTACGAACAAAGAGTAGATGGGTATTTAAAAGCAAAGGATTATTATTCTGCTTTTAAATCTATGGAAATTGCTTATAAATTCAAAAACCATAATGATGATGAGTATCTATTGGAGAAATTGCAAAAGATGAAAAACTCCAAGCAAATAAAACGCTATTTTGCTCGTACTAACCTCTATATTGAGGAAGAAATGAATCGTTATAAAACACTAAGCAAAGCAATTGAGATTCAGAGTATAAAATGGTGGACAAATCAATTACAATATATAAATTACAGAACCACCAAAAAAGACCCCATATCGGCAAATAGCTATGAGCGTACTAAATCCTATTTGGGTTTGGTTATGTTTTCAAAAATTAGTAACGCTTTATCCGCAGATGGGAATAAACAAATGCTTGACAAATATATTATCATTTATGAGCTTTTGGAGCCATCAAGTCCATATCTTCATTTCTTTAAGGCAGTAATACTCTATAGGAATTTGGATTATGATGCTGCAAAAGAAGAGATGAGAATAGCTAAAAGCAATGGTTTTGATGATAATGATAGACTGAAGAATAATTTTTCGGAAGAATTCATTTTACAATTATAGAGGGATGAATATAAAAACTGAAGCCCTAGTTCTTAAGACTTACAAATATTCTGAAACAGCAATAATTGCAAAAATATACACCAAAGAGCGGGGTTTACTCTCATTTATTGTACATGGTGTTCGTAAAAAGAAAAGCAAGTTTAGAGCAGCTTTTTTTCAGGTACTTCAGCCGTTGAATTTAGAGATAAACTATAAAGAAAACTCAAATTTAAACAACCTTAAGGAAGTTAATATTCTTAATAACTACACTGATTTACACACAAATATATACAAATCTACTATTGCACAATTTATTGGTGAGGTAATATTTAAAAGCGTACAGGAGCAAGAAACTAACTCCAATTTATTTGACTTTATATACAGTAGTGCAATAATACTTGATGAAATGCCAGAGAATGAAATCGGTAATTTTCATATTATTTTTATACTGAATCTGAGTAGGTTTTTGGGCTTTTATCCTCATAATAATTTGGGATCGAGCAATAAATATTTCTGTATTGAGACTGGTGAATTTGAGCTAATACAAACAAGCAATAAGTATTTCGGGAAACAACAAAGTGAGGACTTAAGTCGATTGCTAAAGAGCAATTTTTCGAATATGTATGAAATAAAATTAAGCTCTAAGGAAAGAAATACACTACTTAATGGTATCCTTATTTTTTACAGAACTCATTTGCCAGAGATGGGTGAAATTAAAAGCCTTGATGTACTTGAGGTGGTTTTTGGCTAGAATTAGAGCATATAGAGTAATGGCCAAATGGGAAGTAACCCCTTTATTCAATAGCTAACTAGCTGCTAAATATAAACTTGCATATCTCGCTAATTTACACTAAATTTGCTTTTTGAATCACAAACCACAGCCTATGAAACGAACTCTAATCCCACTTTTAGCATTTGTGCTATCTTTTATTTTTATTATTAATGCTTGTCAGAAGGATGAAGCATATATAAAGCCCACAAAATCTATCACATCCATTAACGCTAAAATTTTACGAATTGTTGACAATAAAAAAGGTGGGCTAAATATTTTTGTAAGCGTTACAGATCAAAATGGAGTAGCCATAGAAAACCTATCAAACAGTAATTTTAATATTTCTATGATAAATAATAATGGTGAAGAAACTCCTATTCCAATGACAGACTCCACAAGTTTACCATCGCTTATTATCACGGCTCTTACTATGGATTACAGCGGTAGTATGTTTGATGACTCAACCTCTGTTCCGGCAATGGAAACTGCGCTTACAAGCTTTGTAAACATGAAGAACTCATATGATCAAATTGAGATTATTAAGTTTAGTGACTCATTGCAAGTTACAGTTCCTTTTACCAATAATACCACAACTCTGCTAAACGGAATTACTGATACTACATTCTACGGGCATGGTTATACTGCTTTTTATAAGGCTGTAATTAAAGGTCTTGATGATGTTCAAAATCTTGCTATCAACAATCCTACATATCTGCCTTCAATTATTGGCTTTACTGATGGTGTAAATAATTTACCACCATTGACTATGGATAGTCTTCTAAACAATTCAATTTTGAATCAAATTCCAGTATATACTGTAGGTTATGGAGTAAATCCTGATACAATAAAATTAAAAACAATTGCAGACAGCACTGGTGGTGCTTACGCATGGAATCCTAGCAGTAGTAGCCTTTCTATTCTTTATCAAATTGTAAATGGTCAACTTTCTAATAGTGTTGTAATTCCTATTATGGGGCCTAATAATAAAGGGAAAGTAACATACAGAGTTAAAGTAAGATATTTCTGTGAGGATGGTTTATTTAATGCTACTGACGAAAAGTATTTCTATTATTAGAAAACAATATCCATAAAAACATAAAAAGAGAGATTGTAATAAACAATCTCTCTTTTTTATTGGAATATGTTTATTGAAGAGCCTAAAGCTCCACAACTTTTATCACAGCCTCATTATCACAATTATCAATAATAATAGCTTTAACTCTCGCTTGCCACATATTTCCAAACTCCACCTTCTCTTCTTTAGAAGCCATACCTGACATTATTTTTTGCATTAAAGGTTGCATCATTGGCGAACCGCCTACACTTGAGGGGTTATAATAAACCTCCACTGATTTATTAGTATCCTTTCGGGTAAATCTTGCACTGGAATTAATATTAGCACCAAAATCCATAAGGCTATGGCGTACAAATTTGCCTGCAATCCCCTTAAAACCTGTTATGCGTGTGGCTCCTGTAATATTTGAAATTACATTGGCAATTACGCCTGCAACTCCCTCTTCAATATTCTCTCTAAACTCAACTCTGATATTACCACGCTCGGCAATTTCATTTGGATATAGCGCTTCCAAAGCCTTATAGGTAATAAGGTATGCTCCGGCCACTGTTGGACATGAGTGCCCTGCAGCTTGCACAATATTTAAATAATTAAACTCTATTATTCCATCCTCAAAACTTCCCAAAAACTCTGATAGCGGGTCGTATAATTTAATGGCTTTTACTTGATTATAAAATTCTGGATATTTCATACTTTATATATTTTTATTATTTATTTCAACCCAAAAAACACTTCCTTCTCCCTCTTCACTTCTAACACCAACCTTAGCACCAATTTTCTTCGCCAAAGTAGCTACTATCTTAAGCCCAATACTATTACTCTCCTCATTATCTGTACCCTTAGTTCCATTGGCAAACCTATGGGAAAACAACTTTGGCAATATTGATTTAGAAATACCAACACCATTATCCTTAACAAGAATTTTAAATTTGTTATTATTTTCTTCAAAATAGATATCAATATTCCCTCCACTTGGAGTGTATTTTATTGCATTAGATATATAATTTCTTAGTATTGTTTCTAAGGCATTTTTATCGCTTACAATAATTTTGTTTTTATCAATCTCAACTATGCTCATACTAATATTTTTAGCATTCAATAGGTTAAATACACCATTATTAAGAGATCTCATAAATAATTCAAAATTTATAGAATCCTTTTTGACAACATAGTTTGATGATTGAGTTTTACTCCATACCAAAAGATTTTTCAGCAAGTTAAATGTATTATCTGCAGTTCTTTTACTAACTTCAATAACAGTTCCTATTTCATCCTTAGACATTTCATCAAAGTCATCCTTAACTTGACTTAAGTACGCCGAAAGACTTCCTATTGGATTCTTCAGGTCATGAGCTATTATTCCTAAAAACATATCCTTATCTTTATTTGACCTATCTAACAGTCTATTTTGTTTATTTACATACTTTGACTTCCTTGTAAGCTCTTTATTCAAATACCTAATCTTTTTGTTAGTTATAATGATAATAACTAAAAACAAAGCAAAAAGGAAAATACCGGCTAATGATAAATAGTTGAGGTAAGTCTTTTTTTCTAATTTTTTATCCTGTAATTCTTTTTCAATTAACAATAAATTATTATTAATCTTCTCTCTCTTAAGGTCCTGAACAGATAATAATTCTGAAATTTTTTCTTTAGATTCTGTATTATCAAGTTCTAAAAGCAGTTCGTAATAAGCCTTTTGATGTTTCACAAGAAGTTCGTAATCACCAACAACC
>NIUZ01000080.1 GCA_002254285.1 Bacteroidetes bacterium 4572_112
GCATCGCTCATATTTGCGAGCTGCCCCAATAGGCGCACATAACCACGAGGTACCACATGCTTATAATCGAACCACATATCAAAAATATCGCCTAGGATAAAAAGATTTTCGGCATCATGCTCAATGCTCTGAAGCCATTTTACAAGCCTTTTTTCTCTTTTCAGACTATCATCATAATCGGGTGCTCCCAAATGAACATCCGATACGAAATAACTCTTTTTGATATTATGTTCTTCCAAAATAATTATAAATTAAATTCTTTCTTATATTTGAATGGATCCATAAGATCCATGCGTAATGTGAAACGTATATTGTCGCTATATTTATAATCAGGTCTCAGGTCCATTACGTCCTGAAAATTCTGAGTCCACAATAGTGGAAAATACACCTCAAAAGTACGATTAAAAAATGTAAGTAAAACACCAGCTTCTGCCATTGCTTTATTATCATATCTTCCGTATTTATTTCCGAAAGTATAACCTAAGTTTCCGTACAGTTTTACGACATTTATAAAAGGTATAGGAGTTCTTAGATTTGCTGCTAAAATCATATTCCTTGAGCGACCAATTGCCGATGGAAGATAAAAACCGCCATCAGTAGGAGTCATTTGATGTGCTATTGCGCCACCTTGCTGACTTCTGTCCAAATAGGTATAGTCGTACATATAGTCCTGCTTGCCACCAATGGAACTCATGTAAAAGGGAGGGGAGAATCCTGAAGATCCACCATCAAATAGTTTTCCTGCGAAATATGCAGTTATTTCGGGGCTAATTTTGAGGTAGCTTAAATCTTTGCCATCTCCATTATAGGTATTATATTCATATTTCTTGCCAACCACTCCAATACTCAATCTCTGTACTCCTTTGTGGAAGTATAAATTGCGATGCAGCCCAAAGCTACCATTAATTGTTTGCTGCTTAAAAGAGTAAAGTGGCATTAGCTCATATTCCCATTTTTTCTCCATCAGCGAATGATTGAAGATAGCAAATCCTAGCATAAATTTATTATAATTATTCCATCCCAATACAGGTGTATAATATATATATTGCTCATCAGCCTTTGGCAAGGTTGTAATAAATTTGAATTTAAGTTTCTTCGATTTTGGCAATAGTTTATCTTTTTGATAATGGTTATTGCCAGGGTTATAGTCCATAAACGAATAGCCTGAATTTATTTTAATATTATGATATTCGCCCTTTGGTAAAGCAATCTGTTTTTTACCGTCAAAACCATCGACCCATTTTTTGGTTATGCTAACTCCTCCATCATCCACAGCATTGATATATACCGGGGCATAGATTTTGCCCTTATTTTTTATTGTCACAATTGTAGAATCGCCTTGCGTATCTACTGACGAAATTTTATAATCTACCCTGTCCTTGCTATTTATGAGTCCGTCAATAAACCAGCTTAAATCCTTACCGCTTTCTTTTTCAAAATAAGCAACAAAATCATCAGGCTGAGGGTGCTTATATTTCCATTGCTCATAAAAGCCTTTAAAAATCCTGCTGAACTCTTCTTTTCCTAAATATAATTGCAAATAATCCATCACCATAGAGGTTTTTTGATAGACAGAAACACCATAATTAGCCTCGGTATATTTTGCCGAATGTAGCCCACATGCTTGGTCTAAATTATAGGATGCTATCACGCGGTTGCTAATGTAGTTTATATACATTTCATCAATTTCGTTGAGGCGCATTATGTCGGTATTGCTTCCAAAATATAATTCAGAGATAGCCAAATCAGAATGATATTTTGCCATATACATATTCTGCACAAAGCTATTTATTCCCTCGTCCATCCACGGATGCTCCCTTTCGTTAAATCCCAATAATCCGTAAAACCAATTATGGCCAACCTCGTGCATAATAGTTTCTTCAAGAATATACTTATCTCCAGAAATGCCGATGATTGTAATGTTCGGATATTCCATTCCTGCTCCTGCACTTAAAGCTCCTTGCACCGCCGTTACATGATTATAAGGGTAGTTGCCCACAAAATCAGAGTAGAACCTTGTGGCTTGCTCCAAATATTTAAGACTTTGCATCCATATATCAGCTTCCTGATTTGTAAACATAGCCTGCATCAATACTTTATGGCCATTTTCAAGCTCTATTTCTTCTCGTAATACATGGTAGCGCTTATCTGCAAACCATGCAAAATCATGAACTTTCTCCTGATGAAAAACTAATGTTTTTGTCTCTTTGGATGAAGCAGGGAAATCTAAATCATCATCATCAAAACTTTCAATAAGCTTTGTTTGCTCCGAAATGGAATCGAGCCACTGATTTTCTTTTTCGCCATTTACCATATCGCCGGTAGCTCCCAAAATGTAGTTCTTAGGTAATGTTATAGCGACATCATAAGTGCCATATTCTGAATAAAACTCGCCAGTATTTAAGTAAGGCATCTGATGCCAGCCTTTGGCATCGTATACTGCTGGCTTAGGATACCATTGTGTAATTTGGTACGACTGCTTGGAATGTCCCAATCGCGAAAAATCGGATGATGGAATTTTTACCTTAAAAGGAGTTGTAATTGTGATTTTGTCGCCACTTTTCAGTGGTTTATTTAGAAAAACTTTTGCAATATCTATATTTTCTGGGTCAAATTCCCATTTCAATGTTTTGTTATCACCCTTAAAATCTATTTCCGAAATATTTCCTCTTTCTTCTTCTGTTGCCATATATAAATCGGTATTGCCCTGCATTAGCATCTGCTCGCAAAGGGCAGTAGTTTCTGTTTTATAAGCATTTGGCCATAGGTGGAAATATATAAAGCTCAGCTCATCAGGCGAATTATTGGTATACACAATCTCAATATCTGCATCTAGAGTATGTAAGCTATCGTTTAGCGCTACATTAATTTTGTAATCAACCTCCTGCTGCCAATAGTCTTGAGCTGCTAATGGCGAATAAGTTACTATAATGGAAATTATTATAATGTATAGTGTTTTCATATATTGTTTTTTCCTTCGGTGATAATATAGAAAGTATATTCTTTTAGTTCTTTAATTGTAGATGTCAAAAGTAATGGTTTTTGATAAGTGTTCAATCTTAAATCGTTAATCCTTTTTTGTTGATAATTCTAGTTGTGATTATTATTGTTTTACGCCTTCAGCGTAATGGAAAAGAATGATTTATCTACGATTTTAGGATACTGTAAAAGGTGGATTATTGAAAAAAACTTACATAATGCCACCGACCCTGAAGGGGTCAAATATTAATAGCCGTGGGTGGCAACCCACGGTTATTAATGAATAAAGGAGTTAGTTTTGGCGGTATTTTTGCTACTGAGTGATTTTGCTTTTTTTAAAGCAAAATTGTATCGAAGTATCGTCAAAAATGGTGACAAAACGGTAATATGAAAATGGTTGCGGTGCTCTGCTTTTAGTTTTTAATAGATTTTAGTATCAACAATCCGTTTAATAATAGAATATACAAAAGGAAAAATATCAGATATTTACAAATTATAAAAAATGTTAAAACAGATTGTTATTTTATTATTTTTGTTACAACATTAAGACAAACAATATTCACTAACAAAATCCATTTTATGAGCTATAATGCTCAATATTGTAATGGATTTATTTTCTACTATGAAACATAGCTTATTTATTTTATTAATTGTGTCATTACCATTCTGGCTAGGTGCGCAAAATAGTTATTTTCCTATGCAATGTGAGGGAGAAATTCCATCGGATTTTCTTGAGTCAACTTCTACAAAAATAGACAAAGACAACCATACTAAGAATAAGAAAGAACTAGGAATCTCTCGAAAAGAGATTAAGGATTTTAATGCCATAAACAATTATTATGTTGATCTACTTTTGAAGGGTGGACAAATAGTCTTTGGAACCGATATGAACGATTATGTGAATAAGGTTGGAGGACTAGTAATTGATAATTTTGATGGTATAGAAAGGGATGATATACATTTTTACATTGTAAAATCTTCAAGTGTAAATGCTTTTACCACAGAAAATGGTATTATTTTTATTAACGTTGGCCTTATTGCTCAATTAGAGAATGAAGCACAGCTTGCTTATGTTATCGCTCACGAGTTGGTGCATTATAAATACCATCATGCTATAAACACCTATACTCGAAAAACTACTAGAAGCAGCTCAAGTATTACCAGAAATAAAAAAACGGTTGATGCCTTGGAATATTCTAGAGAGCAAGAGTTCCTTGCTGATTCAATTGGTTTTGTAGATGCATTTATGAAGCTTGATTACGATTTTAATCAGGTTCTTAATTTATTTGATGTGCTTTTATATTCCAACCTACCATTTGACGAAATAGAGTTTAGATCCGATTTCTTTAATGATACTAATTATGTTGTTGATGCGGATTATATGCTCGGAAAGGTTGATCTTATTTCAAATCCTGATGAGTATGATGATACTTATTTGACGCATCCAAACATTAAGAGGCGTAGGAATAGAATGATTGACTTGGTTACGAATTTTGAGAGTAAGAAAAAAGATAAGTTTATTATAAACGAGGATATATTTAAGGAACTGCAAAAGCAAGCACGCTTTGAGATGTCGAATTTATATATTATTGATTTTGAATATGCAAAAGCGTTTTATAATTCATACCTATTGTTGCGTAAATACCCTGACAATAAGTATCTTAATAAAACAATTACTTATAGTCTTTATGCTCTTGCTCAACTAAAACTGAATGATAAACTAGGTAAATCGGTCACCCATTATAGTAGGGTTGAGGGAAATAGTCAGAGGGTTAATTATTTCTTTATTGAGGCAAAAACTAAGGACGTAGGTTTTTTAGCATTAAAACGCCTTTGGAAATATAAGCAACAATTTCCTGCGGATAAATATATGTCGGATTTATTGGACGATATTACATACAACCTTATTGATGAGTACCATTTTAAGGTAGGTCATTTTTATTCGCCATTACATCAAAGAGTAGAAGGTGATAGTATATCAAAAGAGGATGAATTTAAGGAACTTAGCAAGACAGAATACGAAGACCTTAGCAAGTACGATAAAATTAGATATGATAAGAAATATGAAAAATATTTTGGCTCAGATCATAATCAATCTTCATCTGTTTTTAAAACCGAAAATTACAGATATATACTTTCTACAGAAACAACTGATGATGATTTTAAGAAGTATTATAGCAGTATTTATAATAAAGTGGAAAAGAAGAAAGCTGTAGAAGAAATTCTGGAGAGTGTTGTTACAGAAGCAAATGTAACAGTGACAATTAGAGAGACTTCGGATACATTGAATATTGATAAAATGATACTTGTGAATCCCGTATATTACTATGTAAAGCGTGGGGAGTTTAAGATAAATAATTTTGAAGAAAAGGAAACCCAAATATCAGAAAGCTTTGTGCATGTGGCAAAGGCTGGCGGTATAGATGTTACGCTTGTTGATGTACTTGATATCAGAAGAAATAATGTTGCTAAATTTAATGATATAGCATTTATGAATTCGTGGCTTGTGGAGCTGGAAAATGTTACTACATCATACGGCAATAGCATTATGATACCTTGGCAAACTAATTATTTGTATAAGATTATGGATAAGTACGATATGCGCTATATCTCATCATATGGTGTGCTTGATGAAAAGGGTTTTATCAATCCTATTCAAAAATATATGAATGTAATTGGTGCTGCATTATTCTTTCCAGCATCTCCATATTTTATTGCTAATATTTTTAGAGGAAATAATACTGTTGAACATTTGTTTTATTGTGTAGATTTAAAAACAAATAAGATAGTGTATTATAATAGGGAACAAATAGAAGGTAAAAGCAATAAAGACTTTATAGACTTGCTTAACTATAATGTTATTAATGATTTAAATAAATTGTAATGAAGAGATTAATAATAATAATATCAGCAATAATTATAGGTGGTCTTTATGGTGGAGTAGTTGCTCAGGATAGACCACCAGGGTATATTGGCAAGCGTATATTAATAAATGCTGACGCCACACTTTCGGCAACTTATGACTTAGATATGTGGTTTAAATATGGTGCAAGTGCACAATATATTCTTAAGAAGAAATTTAGTATGGGAGCAGGATACCTGTTTATTTCTAAAAATGTACTGACTCCAAGTAGGAGTGATAATTTTTATAATTATTCTGCTTTTGATTTATATACCCATATGGTTTCAGTGGATTTCTATTTCTATAATGGAATTGCACCTGTTGGTAAATATTTTAAGGTTAGCCCATTCTATATGTATAATTATTCTCCTAATTATTATGCCAATGGCACATTGAAGGAAGGTAATTTAGATGAGTATTCGGCGCCAAATTATGCTGAGGAATATGCCACATGCAATAATTGGGGTCTTAGCATACTATGGGGTAGACAAAGAATTATTAAAGAGATAATAGTGATTAACTATGGTGTAAAGCTTGGAGTTACTCTTCTTAATCCTCTTACTCAGAAGTTTTTTTCTGATGATTTAGAAACGTCAGAAAGTGGAAGTAATATGTCATTTATGGAATATGTTTCTGAGCAAAACTTTGTATCTACGTCAATATCATTTCATATGAGTATTGGAATTATACTATAGTTAAAGCAGGGTGATGCAGTAATTTAAGTGTTGTTATTCATCGGTGGTGTTAATTTAGAAATGTGAAGAGAGTTTAGAGCCTTTTAGGTCTCAATCGAAATATTTATATCTATATTTTTTTCTAAATAGTATTTGAAGTATAACTATAATCTGTTTATTAATTTTGTTCAATACGGAATAATAGGTTTGCTAATTAATAATATAAGCAACACTAATCATATTGTTTGCAGGTAACCAGCCATTGCCATAATTGGTTTTAATTCCATTTCTTGCTACGTAAATATTATACAGACAACCATACTCCGTAGAAACATATAGTGCTATTGTATCTCCAACACTAACTTCGGAGGTATTATGCCATTCTTCATCATCAAGATTAGTGATATAGAACTGATCTTTTACTTTATAATTCACTTTTGCAGGGTTTCCTGATACTTCAACATAATAAGTGAATTTATTTGTGCTATCAAATTCCTGATACTCCTCTTTAATGCATGAGCTTAATGTAATTGACAAAGTGAAAAATGCTAAAAGTAGTTTTTTGTACATGGTTAATCTGAGTTAGTTATTACTGCAAATATACAATTAATAATTATTTAAAATGATAGTTATTTGAGGTAAATTTCACTTTTAGATGTGATTTCTGTTTTTCTTTTATTAGGTTTATTATAATCAAGAGTAAATACTATAAAAAAAAGTTGAACTCCTTCAGAGTTCCCAATAGACTTTTCTTATATCCCATAAATTCTAGTTGTGATTATTATTGTTTTACGCCTTCAGCGTAATGGATAAGAATGATATTTTATTATGCTCTGAAATATCAATAATTAGCCATTAATAATTAATCATTGATTCCCGATATTCTCGGGATAACCATTAATAATAAACACTCATATTTTTACTACTTTTGCAAACCAAAATCAAAACCAAATTTACAATGGATTATAATTTTTCTGATATAGAGAAAAAGTGGCAAGACTACTGGACAAAAAACGAAACCTATAAGGTTGATATAGATAATAATAAGCCTAAATATTATGTTCTTGATATGTTTCCTTATCCTTCGGGAGCAGGGCTACATGTTGGTCACCCACTAGGTTATATTGCATCGGATATTTACTCTCGTTACAAACGTCATAAGGGGTTTAATGTGCTACATCCTATGGGTTTTGATGCCTATGGTTTGCCTGCTGAGCAATATGCCATAAAAACTGGGCAACATCCTGCTGTTACTACCGAAATTAATATCAAAAGGTATAAAGAGCAGCTTGGCAAAATTGGTTTTTCATTCGATTGGAGTCGTGAGGTGCGAACTTCTGACCCTAAATATTATAAGTGGACACAATGGGTTTTTACTAAATTATTTGCCTCCTGGTATAATAATGCTAGCAGAAAGGCTGAGCCTATTCACCTTTTGGAACAAATATTTGGTATAAATGGTAATCAGAAAATTGATGCTGCTTGTACTGAAGTTGCTAAGTTTACTGGCGAAGAATGGAAGGCTATGGA
>NIUZ01000081.1 GCA_002254285.1 Bacteroidetes bacterium 4572_112
CTTACTGAGCGTGAAGCTATTTTCAAAGTACATGCTAAACCATTGAAAACCATTAAAGGCCTTGACCTTTCATCATTGGCTAAGCAAACACCAGGTTTTGCTGGTGCTGATATTGCAAACGTATGTAATGAGGCTGCTTTAATCGCTGCTCGTAGCAATGCTAAGCAAATAGACAAACAAGACTTTATGGATGCTATCGATAGAATTATTGGTGGTCTTGAAAAAAGAAATAAAATTATATCTCCGATAGAGAAGAGCACTATTGCACATCATGAGGCTGGTCACGCTTCTGTAAGTTGGTTATTAGAGCATGCTAATCCATTGGTAAAAGTTACTATCATTCCTAGAGGCAAAGCCTTAGGAGCTGCATGGTATTTACCTGAGGAGCGTCAGATTACTACTTTTGAGCAGATGTTTGACGAAATGACATCTGCAATGGGTGGTAGAGCTGCTGAGCAACTTATCTTCGGAAAAGTATCTACAGGTGCACTAAACGACCTAGAGAAAGTTACTAAGCAAGCAATGGCTATGGTAGCATATTACGGACTTAGCGAAAAGATTGGTAATGTAAGTTATTACGACTCTACAGGTCAGTCTGAATATTCGTTCCAGAAACCATATTCTGATAAAACTGCTGAGCTCATTGATAATGAGGTGCATCAGTTGGCAGAAAGAGCTTATAAAAGAGCATTAGATATTTTATCAGATAATACTGATAAACTAAAGCAATTAGCAGCAAAATTACTTACTGATGAAGTAATATTTACTGATGATGTAGAAGCTATATTTGGACCTCGCAAATTTAAAAGCAATGAAGCTCATGAAGATTCACGAGTAATAAGCAAGGACTTTAAGGATGGATTTGCCGATTCTGAAGCAAGGAAGAAGAAACACCTTGAAGAAAGTAAGCGCAAACATGAAGAATCTTTAAAAAAGGCTGAAGAGGAAGAAGAGCAACAGAAGAAGGACAAAGAAGCAAATACTGTAAAGAAATAAATTTAGGATATACTAAGAATGCAAGAAACTACAGCAAGAGAACAAATTCTTAAGAAAATTCGTACAGCCAATATGCAAAAGGCTGATAATGAATATTCGAATGTAGATTTAAGGGCAGATATATACCCCCCATTGGATGATGACTTGGACATAATTTTTGCCCAAGAGCTAAACCATTTGGATGGGCATTTTGTATACTGTGCCGATGAGCAGGAATTTCTTGATAATATTAGTAGACTATTTAATGCAAATAAGCTTAATAAAGTTCATATTAAAGATAAAGCAATAACAAAGCTATTGAGCAATGTTGATGTGGAAATTTGCAGTAATGAAGCAAGGGCTGAGAATATAAACATTTCGGTTACAGCTTGCGAAGCTTTAATAGCACGCTTAGGTAGTGTACTTATTAGCTCAAAACAAGAAAGTGGTCGTGGGCTTAACTTTATTCCCGACATACATATTGTTATTGCTAATAGAAACCAGATTGTAGAAACAGTAAAAGACGGACTTGCATTAATGACTGATAAGTATGGTGATAATTTACCAAGTATGACAACAGTTATTTCGGGTCCTAGTCGTACAGCAGATATAGAAAAAACACTGGTACTTGGTGCTCATGGCCCTCGCAGATTAATTGTGTTTTTAACTGAAGATAACTTAATATAATATATGAAGGAACTTATACTAAGAGGTTTAACTGGTTCAGTAATTGTATTAGCAATTGTTGGCAGCTTATTAGTTAGTAGTCATGCATTTGCAGCGCTATTTTTAGTAATCACAATATTTGGCACTTTTGAATTTTATAAGATGCTTGGTAAAACAAGATATAAAGCCCAAATTACTTTTGGTACAGCAATCTCTGCTATTTTATACACTATATTAGCATTAATAGCCCATGGTTATTTAGATGCTTTATATATAAGCATTGTTGTAGCTTTATTCTTTGTTGTTCCAGTTAGAGAACTTTACCGCGATAGTAAATGCCCTATTCCCAATATATCTTTAACATTATTCGGAATATTATATGTTGGCTTAACTTTTGGAATGCTAAATTTCCTATTCTATCATGGTTACCAAGGTAAAGGTACATTTCATTTCATTCTTGCTTTCTTTGCAGTTATATGGACATCTGATACTTTTGCATATCTTACAGGCGTTACTTTTGGTAAGCATAAATTATTTAAAAGAATATCACCAAAAAAATCTTGGGAAGGTTTTTTCGGAGGACTTTTTGCCGCAATAGCTGTAGGATATATATTTTCCATTTTTTATACTGAATTAGACCCTATCACATGGATAGCTTACGCTTTTGTAATAAGCATTGCAGGTGTTTATGGAGATTTAATTCAGAGTATGTTTAAGCGTAGTTTAGGTCTAAAAGATTCAGGAAAGATACTTCCTGGCCATGGTGGTATTCTTGACAGATTTGATGGGGTATTTGTTGCAGCACCAGTTGCATTAGCATATATCTTGCTTGTTTTATAATTTTATCAATATAAAAATACAATCATGAGTTTGAAATTACATAAAGAAGGTATTCGAATTATACCAACATTCTTTTTTATTTTAGCAGCATTATTAGCAGTATTCCATTATTTTATTCCTTTTGAAGGGTATTGGCGTTTTCTATTAGTTCTGCTAGATGTATCAGCATTAGTATTTTGGGGATTGATAATTGCTTTTTTTAGATACCCTGAGTTCGATGTTCAGCAAAACGAAAATCAAATTATTTCTCCTGCTGACGGAACTGTTGTTGTTATAGAAAATACTGTTGAAAACGAATACTTTAACGAAAAAAGAATACAGGTTTCTATTTTTATGTCACCTTTCAATACTCATATGAACCGCTACCCTATTAGTGGCGATTTTGTATATAATAAATACCACGATGGCAAATTTTTAGTTGCTTGGGATCCTAAATCATCTACTAATAACGAACGTAATACTATTGTTATTAAAAACGATAAGGTTACAATATTGATTCGTCAGATTGCAGGTGCTGTAGCACGTCGTATCAGATGGTATGGCAAAGAGGGCGATAAAGTAGAACAAGGACAGCAACTTGGATTTATTAAATTTGGTTCAAGAGTAGATTTATTTCTTCCTTTGGATGCAAAAATTAATGTAAAGTTAGATCAATCTGTTAGAGCAGGTAAAACAATTATTGCAGAAATATAGCTACACACTTTCTTCTTTTAAAATACTATAATGAGAAAATATATCTTTTCCCTAATATTCATCTCTTTGGGAATATTTTTGTTATTCATAAATTTTTATCAGAATAATAAAATAGAATATCCAGAGACTATCTTTGTGGAAAACGCCAAAGTTTTTGACAAAGCTTTTAACTCTCTTATTGAAGAAGTAAGAGGCAACTTTTCGTTAATTAAAAATAAATATTCTGACCCTTCAACGGTAAAGAACAGCTCTGATAACGATAAATTTTTCATAAAACTTTTACAAAACAATCCCGAGCTATTATCTGTATCATATATACAAGATGATTATAAAATACATATATACAAATCCAAAAACAGTATTGTTATTGGTACAGACTCTACATCAGAACTTGATATTGTAAAATGGCAGAGATTTAGAGGTGATAAATTTATTAGTAGTTGGGAAGAGAGTTTTGAGGTAGAGTTTATTGCTTCTGCTTGGTATAAGGATCTCCGAAAAAACAAAAACCGTGTTCATTGGATTTTTGATATTAAAACTCAGAATAACAACCAATTAATACCCGATAATAATTTATTTTATTCTGGGTATTCGTATATTAATGGTACAGCAAATTGCGTAATTCTATTAAGTTTTTCTAGAATGCAGTTATTGGAAAGCTTTGATATTTACAATAATTACGACAGGGTAAATCTATTGGTAGAAACTGATGCTGGAAAAAAAATGAACCTTGGCTCAGGTATTACTCAAACATTTAAAGACATTGATAAGCAAAGCAATGATTACTCTTTCAAAGATAGTTTGATTAAAGAAACAATGTTTCATTATGATAGATTTGATAAGCAGGACTCTGGAATCTTCAACTTTGCTTATAATGAAAAGAATTATTGGAACTCCTTTAAGAAGTATAATAATGATTATGGGATAAAGTATTACTTATTAAGTGTGCCTAATTCTGAAATTATTAAAAAATCAGGTATTAATTCTTATAATACTATTGAATTCCCTTCAGGCATACTGCTTTTAATAATTGGTTTATCCACACTTTTTATTAATAAGAGTAGATTCTACCATATACTTCAAAGAAAAATTCCACCATTAAAAACATTATTGATGGAAGATGAGAATAGGTATCTTGAATTCAAATCGTCGCTCCGTTGGGATTACCGACAGGAGAAAGTAAATCCAGCCCTTGAGCAGGTTATTTTTAAGACAATGGCTGCATTTGGAAATACTGATGGCGGAATATTGCTTATTGGAGTTGATGATGATAAAAATATACTAGGCTTAGAAAAAGATTTTTCGACATTAAAGAAAAATGATGCTGATTATTTCGAAATACATTTACGAAACCTAATTCATACTCTTATGGGAGTAAAATACGTTAGCAAATACGTAAGAATGAATTTTGAAACTATTGATTCAAAGGTTGTTTGTAAGATTAAAATACTAAAGGCAGATGAACCATTATTCCTTCAAACTAAGGATAAGAATGGCAAATCAGAAGAGAAATTTTATGTCAGGAGTGGTAATTCATCGCAGGAGATAAAATCCATAGCCGATATTAATGACTATATAAATACTCGTTGGAAATAAGCTATTTTACTTTCAAGACAGCTACCCTATTTCAATTTCATTCTTTTTTTCAGTAATTGTAGAGTCTGCAAAACTAATTGTACGCCCTGGGAATTTATCGAATAATGAATAATCGTGAGTAGCCATCACTACTGCCCTTCCTGAGCTTGCAATATCTTGCAATAAACTCATAATCCCTTTTGATGTTTCTGGATCGAGATTACCTGTAGGCTCATCGGCAAGTATAAGCTCTGGCTCATTAATAAGAGCACGAGCAATAACAATACGCTGCTGCTCACCACCCGAAAGTTGATGAGGCATTTTATGGCCTTTGGTATCCATTTTCACTTTATTAAGAACCTCTGTTAGGCGTTGGTCAATCTTCTTTTTATCCTTCCAGCCAGTGGCTTTCATAACAAACAAAAGATTATCAGCAACCGTTCTATCCATCAATAACTGAAAATCTTGAAAAACAATCCCCAATTTTCTTCTAAGAAATGGTATTTCTTTATTCTTTAATTTATTGAGATTATAATCAACAATAGATGCTTCGCCCTCTCTCATTGGCAAATCAGCATATAGTAACTTCATTAAGCTACTTTTTCCGCTTCCTGTACGTCCAACAAAATAAACAAACTCACCCTTATTAATTTCTAGGTTTACGTCCTTCAGAATTAATAAATCTCTCTGAAATACCGAAACATTCTTTAATCTTATTAATGTATCCATCTGTTTATTTTTTATTTTCTATATAGTATAATTCTCCATAATTCATTGTATCAAACAATTTTGCAATATCATCTGTATATTCAGCAAGACCTTCTTTAATAAGTGCTTTTGCAAAATTATTAGCTTTAAAATACGAAATCAAAGCAAAGTTATCGTCCCTAATTTGAATATAGTTAGGAATTTTACCATTGCCTTTTATTTTCATTATATGCATAATTGATAAATTTGAATTATTTAATGCGAAATTATGATTTTTTCTCTTAGCTTCAATTATATAATAACATAATAAATCAATACATTATTGTTGAAAACATTAAAAGCAGAACAGTAATAATTACAGCACATATGAGTATATAAAATATACAATTATTAACAAAAAGCAATAAAGAATGTAGCCATATTTTGACTATTTTTGTATGTTATAATAATAAATTGCGAATATGAAATTTGATTTACAACATACCGACCCTAAGAGTAAAGCTCGTGCGGGAGTTATGCATACCGACCATGGAGATATTGAAACTCCTATATTTATGCCTGTTGGAACAGCAGGAACGGTAAAAGCTGTTCACATTAAAGAACTTAGTGAAGATATAAAAGCACAAATTATTCTTGGAAATACATATCACCTTTTCCTACGTCCTGGACTAGAGGTTATTGAAGCCGCAGGAGGATTACATAAATTCAACGGATGGCAAGGCCCTATTCTTACTGATAGTGGTGGATACCAAGTATACTCACTTAGCGATACAAGAAAGATTAAGGAAAATGGCGTTCATTTCCGTAGCCATATTGATGGTTCAAAACACCTTTTCACTCCTGAAAATGTAATAGATACTCAGCGCATAATTGGTGCTGATATTATTATGGCATTTGACGAATGTACTCCTTATCCTTGTGATTATGACTATGCAAAAAACTCTATGCATATGACTCATAAGTGGCTACAGCGCTGTATTGATCAATTTGACAAAACAGAACCTAAGTACGGACATTCACAAAGTTTTTTTCCTATTGTACAAGGTAGTACTTTTAAGGATTTAAGAAAGCAATCGGCAGAAATGATTGCTAGTAAAGGAGCCGAAGGAAATGCCATTGGAGGATTATCTGTAGGCGAACCTCACGAGATGATGTATGAAATGACTGATCTTGTTACTGATATTTTACCTCAAGACAAACCTCGATACCTTATGGGTGTAGGTACTCCATCTAATATATTGGAAGGAATTTCGCTTGGTGTGGATATGTTTGATTGCGTTATGCCTACTCGTAATGGTAGAAACGGAATGCTATTTACTAGCGAAGGAATTATAAATATTAAGAACAAAAAATGGTATAACGATTTTAGTCCTATTGACACAAATGGACTTTCATTTGTTGATAGCCAATACACTAAAGCATATTTGCGTCACCTATTTACTGCTAAAGAAACCTTAGGGCCAATGATTGCAAGCATTCATAATCTAGCATTTTATTTATGGCTAGTAAAAGAAGCTCGTAAGCATATTATTGCTGGCGATTTTGCTGTATGGAAAGCTATTATGCAAAAGAAAGTTGAAACCCGACTATAAATCGATTAATTAACATCTAATTATAAAATATGAATTCAAAAGAAACTATTATACAGAATTGGTTACCACGTTATACAGGCAAAGAACTTGATACTTTTGGCAACTATATTCTACTAACAAATTTCCAAAATTATATAGAAATATTTGCTGAAATAAATAATGTAAAAATTGAAGGTCGTGACAAAGCAATGCAAAGCGCAACGGCTAACAATATTACTATTATTAATTTCGGAATGGGAAGCCCAATGGCTGCTACTATAATGGATTTACTTGCCGCAATTGACCCCGAGGCAGTACTTTTCCTTGGTAAATGTGGCGGTTTGAAAAAGAAAAATAAGCTTGGCGACTTGATACTACCTATTGCAGCTATTCGTGGTGAAGGTACATCTAACGATTATTTTCCACCAGAAGTACCTGCTATGCCTGCTTTTGCTCTTCAGAAAGCAATATCAAAAAGCATAAGAAAATTCGAAAGACATTATTGGACTGGTACAGTATATACTACCAACCGCAGAGTTTGGGAGCATGACGAAAAAT
>NIUZ01000082.1 GCA_002254285.1 Bacteroidetes bacterium 4572_112
GAGCAAAAGTGTATAATTGTAGGTATATATTACCTTTATAAAACCATGTTTTGGCTTCATCCTTTGTATCATCGTGTTGAGAAGCTTTATCTATCTCAACCATTGCCTTTTGTGGCTGACCGTTCTTCAAATAGTTATAAGCTGATGCAACTGCGTTTCCTTGAGCCATCGCCATATTTACCATTAAGGCCAACATTAGTACTATACTAAGTCTTTTCATATAAATAATTTATTAAGTTGATAATATAAAGAGGCAAAACCATCTTTACATTTTATTTTAAAACAAAAGAAACCGCATTTTCAATTTCCGTGCCAAAAGTAATATTATAATGTTAAATAATGTTTATCAATAAGCTACAATATATTATTATAGCTTATTGATATTTAGCAATTATAAATTACAAAATCTATTCTAGAGAATCAGATTCATCTGTAGTCTCTTCTGTTGATTCAGTTGCTGTTTCATCAGTATTTACCGCTGACTCATCACCTTCTACTTCCGTAGTTTTAGGAATTAAGTTACCTTCTTCATCGTAAACATCCTCATCACTAACCTCTTCTTCCATCTTACGAACTTTGGCTACAGCAGCAATATAATCCTTGTCGCCAACCTTAATCAATCGTACACCTTGCGTAGCACGACCCATTACACGTAGCTGATCAATTGACATACGAATTACAATTCCCGAACGATTAATAATCATTAAGTCATCCTCATCAGTAACATCTTTAAGAGCAATTAATTTACCAGTTTTATCAGTTACATTAATAGTCTTAACACCTTTACCACCTCTATTTGTAATTCTATAATCCTCAATAGATGAGCGTTTACCATAACCATTTTCCGATACTACTAATATATTTGAATCCTCACCAGCAACAGCTATCATACCTATTACCTCGTCCTTTTCGTCCATATTAATACCACGTACACCAGCTGCAGTACGTCCCATTGCTCTAACTTTAGATTCAGGGAAACGTATAGCTCTACCAGAGCGAATAGCAATCATAATGTCGTTGCTACCATTTGTTAACTTAGCTTCCAATAGCTCATCACCCTCGCGCACAGTAATAGCAAAAATACCATTCTGACGTGGACGAGAATAAGCCTCAACACTAGTTTTCTTAATTACACCCTTTTTAGTAGCCATTACTATAAAGTTGTTTTTCAAGAATTCTTGATCTGTTAAGTCCTTAATATTAATAAATGCTTTTACGCTATCTTCTCTATCTATATTAATAAGGTTCTGAATTGCTCTACCTTTTGATGTTTTGCTTCCCTCAGGAATTTCAAATACACGCATCCAATATACTTTACCATATTCAGTAAAGAGTAGCATATAATTGTGATTTGTTGCTACAAATATTGTTTCAATAAAGTCCTCATTGCGAGAAGTAGAACCTCTAGAGCCTCTACCACCTCTATTTTGAGTGCGGTATTCTGTAAGTGGAGTACGCTTAATATAACCTAGGTGCGAAATTGTAACAACAACCTCTTCATTAGGAATTGTATCTTCAATTTTGAAATCCTCAGCAGCATACTCAATTCTACTAGCACGCTCATCGCCATATTTTTCAAGCATTTCATTAAGTTCGTCCTTAATAATTTGCATTCTAAGCTCTTTGCTTGCAAGTATTGCCTTAAGGTGCTCAATAAGTTTCATCAACTCATTATATTCAGCTCTAAGTTTATCAGCTTCCATTCCTGTAAGCTTCTGAAGACGCATATCAAGAATTGCACGAGCTTGAATTTCTGATAACTTAAACTGCTCCATTAATCCATTACGAGCTTCCTCAGGATTTTTTGAAGCACGAATAAGTGCAATTACTGCATCAATATTCTCTAATGCTATTAATAAACCTTCAAGGATATGAGCTTTTTTCTCTGCAGATTTAAGTTCAAATTCTGTACGACGTACAACAACCTCATGGCGATGCTCAATAAAGTAAATAATCATATCCTTTAAGTTCAACAACATTGGACGTCCTTTTACCAAGGCAATATTATTGATACTAAAGCTCGATTGTAATTGAGTATATTGATATAACTTATTAAGGACTACCTTAGTTACGGCATCTCTACGAAGCTCATATACAATACGTATTCCAGTACGATCACTTTCGTCACGAATATCTGCAATACCTTCAATTTTTTTAGCATTTACAAGGTCGGCAGTTTTCTTAATCATCTCTGCCTTATTTACTTGATAAGGAATTGATGTAAAAATTATCTTATCACGAGATCCATTTTTACCTTCTTCAAGATAAGACTCACCACGCATTACAATACGACCTTTACCAGTCTCATAAGCCGAGCGTACACCTTCATAACCATATATAATACCACCTGTTGGAAAATCTGGAGCAGTAATATGCTTCATTAAATCCAAAATGGAGATTTCGTTATCCTCGATATAAGCAATACAACCATTAATAGCCTCAGTAATATTATGAGGAGCCATATTAGTTGCCATACCAACAGCAATTCCCGAAGCACCATTAATAAGTAGGTTAGGAATTTTTGTAGGTAATACAGTAGGCTCTTTTAATGATTCATCAAAGTTAGGTCTGAAATCTACAGTCTCTTTTTCAAGATCGGCAAGCATATCCTCAGATATTTTACGCAAACGTGCCTCAGTATAACGCATTGCAGCAGGACTATCGCCATCAATTGAACCAAAGTTACCTTGTCCGTCAACTAGTGGGTAGCGCAACGACCAATGCTGTGCCATACGCACCATAGTATCGTAAACAGAAGAGTCACCATGTGGGTGATACTTTCCTAAAACCTCTCCGACAATTCTTGCAGACTTTTTATAAGCTTTATTAGCCATTACACCTAAATCAAGCATACCATATAACACTCTACGGTGCACAGGCTTAAAACCATCTCTTACATCTGGTAAAGCTCTACTTACAATTACCGACATTGAGTAATCAATATATGCCGCTTTCATTTGAGTTTCGATATTCACATTCACAATATTTCCGTGATTGTGACCTAATTCTTCAGCATTTTCAATATTATTTCCTTCTTCGCTCATCGTATAATAAAATTTCTATTAAATTCCTTATTTTATATCTTTAGTATACAGCATATTAACTAGTATACACATTATTTATAGTCAAGGCACGAATTTATGAAAAAATGCATTACTATTTACTTTATTTAATTCACATATTATAAACAATTTTATGTTAAAAAAAGGTAAACTATCGCAATAAGCATACTAAAGCTTAAACTAACTTTGAAGTTGAAATAATAAGATGTACATTTGTGTCAGTTTTATATTAATATTAATAAAATTCAAAACATAAAATCAATAATCTTATATTATAACCATACTTAATATCTATTTTATTAAATTGGTTTACAGTAATTTACATTAGATTTAAACAAAATCATTATATGGAAGCTAAATTTTCACCAAGAGTAAGAGAGGTATTAAATTATAGTCGTGAGGAGGCAATAAGACTTGGCAACGAGTATATTGGTATTGAACATTTATTATTAGGAATATTGCGAAACGGTACTGGTACTGCTGTTAATATTTTAGTAAATCATTCCATTGATTTAAAAGAACTGCGTATTTTAATCGAAAGAGCAGTTCAAAAAGATGTTAAGATTGAAGACGATAAAGAAATACCTTTGGTGCGACAGGCAGAAAAATGTCTTAAACGTACTTATTTAGAAGCTAAGGTTTTTAAATCTGAGATGATAAATATTGAGCACCTCCTACTTGCAATTTTGCGTGATGAAGACAATGTTGCCACACGTACTATTGAGAAGTTTGGCCTAAATTATAAGAAAGCTAATGAGGATTTAAGAGCATTAATCTCTAATACAATTAGTAAGAAAGATGAGCAACCAAAAGCGCAAGCAACTCCTGCTTCAGGAGCTGGTTTTGAAGATGATGATAAGCAGCGACCTACTTCAACGGGCACTAGTCAAAAGGGTGATGGCAAATCAAAAACTCCTGTACTCGATAATTTCGGAAGGGATTTAACAAAAATGGCTACTGATAATAAACTCGACCCTGTTGTGGGTAGAGATAAAGAACTTGAAAGAATATCGCAAATATTATCGCGTCGTAAAAAGAATAATCCAATACTTATTGGAGAGCCTGGTGTTGGTAAATCTGCTATTGCCGAAGGTTTGGCTTTACGAATTGTGAATAAGCAAGTATCGCGTATTTTATTTAATAAAAGAGTTGTATCATTAGATGTTGCTTCTTTGGTTGCTGGCACAAAATACCGAGGTCAGTTTGAAGAACGCATGAAGGCTCTTATTAATGAGTTGGCTAAAAACCCTGATATTATTATCTTTATTGACGAAATACATACTATGGTTGGTGCTGGTGGAGCTCAAGGCTCGCTGGATGCTTCAAATATGTTTAAGCCTGCTTTGGCTCGTGGCGAAATACAATGTATTGGCGCAACTACCTTGGACGAATATCGTCAAAATATAGAGAAAGATGGTGCTCTTGAGCGTCGTTTCCAGAAAATAATTGTGGAAGCCACAAACGAAGAAGAAACCATAGAGATACTTAATAATATTAAGGTGCGCTACGAGGATCATCATTTAGTAAAATATACTGATGAAGCCATTAAAGCCTGCGTTACTTTAACACAAAGATATGTAAGCGATAGATTTCTTCCGGATAAAGCTATTGATGCTTTGGATGAGGCTGGATCACGCGTGCATATTACTCATATAAATGTGCCACAGCGCATATTGGATATTGAAGCAAAAATGGAGGAAACTCGTAAGCTTAAGCTTGATGCTATTAAGCAACAGCGATACGAGGATGCTGCAAACTACCGCGATAAAGAATCTAAATTACATAAAGATATAAGCTACGAAAAGCAGAAATGGGAAGAGGACTCTATGATAAATAGAGAATCTGTAACTGAAGAGAATGTTGCTGATGTGGTTTCAATGATGACTGGTATTCCTGTTACAGGAATATCTGATAATGAGAGCGAGAAGCTTATGAATATGGAGGCTGACCTTCAAAATTCTGTTATTGGACAGAACGAAGCTGTTCTTAAAATTTCTAAAGCTATTCGTAGAAATAGAGCTGGTCTTAAAGACCCAAATAAACCTATAGGCTCCTTCATTTTCCTTGGTCCTACAGGGGTTGGAAAAACTCATTTGGCAAAGGTGCTTTCTAAGTATTTATTCAACTCTGACGATTCTATCATAAGAATTGATATGAGTGAATATATGGAGAAGTTTGCTGTATCGCGATTGGTGGGAGCGCCTCCGGGATATGTTGGCTACGAAGAAGGTGGTCAGCTGAGCGAAAAAGTACGTAGAAAACCTTATGCGGTTATTCTATTGGACGAAATGGAGAAAGCTCACCCCGATGTTTTCCACCTATTATTGCAGGTGCTTGATGACGGGCAACTTACTGATAGCTATGGTCGTAAAATAGATTTTAAGAATACTATTATCATTATGACATCTAATATTGGTTCTCGTCAGCTAAAGGATTTTGGAACTGGTGTAGGATTTAATACTAGTGTTAGAGAAGCGAGTAAAAGTGATGACTCGAAACGAGTGATTGAGAATGCTCTTAAAAAAGCTTTTGCTCCTGAATTCTTAAATCGTATTGATGATGTGGTAATGTTTAACCCATTGGAGAAAACAGATATTCATAAAATTATTGATATTGAGCTTAAAGGCTTATTCGATAGAGTTGCTAAGCTAGGTTATAAACTCAGCGTAACAACTAAGGCCAAAGACTTTATTGCAGAAAAGGGCTGGGATGCACAATTTGGTGCTCGTCCGTTGAAGAGAGCTATTCAGAAATACATTGAAGATGAGCTTGCTGAGGAAATAATAAAGTCGAACATAGCTGAAGGCGATGGTATTATTATTGATTTTGATAAAAGAAAACAGAGCATTAAAATCAAAACCAAAAAGCAAAAAAAGAAAGAATAATTTTGCTTTTGGTTAATTAAAATTAGTGTGTTAATAAAATAATAAGTCAGAGTAAATTGTATAATGATTATTTATAACTTTACACACTTAAATTACAATACAGAAAAATTAACATAAATAATATAATATTACACTTATGAAATTTATTGCATCAAGTAAATTATTGCAACAGAGTTTACAGTCAATTAGCGGAGTATTAGGAACTAACAGTACATTACCTATTCTTGATAATTTTCTTTTTCGTTTAGAAAACGATGAACTAAAAGTTACTGCATCAGATGTAGAAACTACCATGACAGTATCGGTTTCTTTGGTTAAATCTGAGGATGAAGGAATAATTGCAATTCCAGCAAAAATTCTTCTTGACACATTAAAAACATTTGGTGATATTCCCATTACTTTTAATGTAAATACTGAGACCAACCAAATTGAATTAATTACCGATGATGGTAAATTCAAGATGAGTGGTTATGATGGAAACGAATATCCTAGCAATAGTGAGATGGAATCTCCATCAGAGATTTCTATTAGTGCTGAGATTCTTGAAGATGCTATTGGCAAAACTATTTTTGCTACTGGTAACGACGAACTTCGTCCTGTGATGATGGGAGTTAACTTTGAGTTTACGGCTAACGGATTAATCTTAGTTGGTACTGATGCTCATAAGTTGGTTAAGTATACAAAAAAGAGCGTGGTTTCAAAGAGTGAAGATAGCTTTGTTGTTCCTAAAAAACCTTTGAATCAGTTAAAAGGAATTCTAGGCAAAACAAATGAGAATGTTGTTGTTAAGTACAATAAAACCAATGCATCTTTCGAATTTGATAACTATTCTTTAGTTTGTCGCTTGGTAGATAGTAAATACCCCAACTACGAAGCTGTTATCCCTAAAGATAATCCTAATACACTTATTGTAGATAGATTACAATTATTGAATAAAATTCGTCGTGTAAGTTTCTTTGCAAATCAATCGACTAATCAGATTAGACTTAGCATTAGCGGTCAGGAATTGATATTAAGTGCTGAGGATTTAGACTTCACTAACGAAGCTCACGAAAGACTTAACTGCTCTTATGATGGTAGCGATTTAGAGATTGGATTTAATTCAAAATTTATTCTTGAAATGCTTAATAATCTTAGCAGCGAGCAAGTTATTATGGAATTATCTACTCCAGGCAGAGCTGGTTTATTGCTTCCTGTGGTTGAAGACGATAGCGATGAGGAAATTCTAATGTTAGTAATGCCAATCATGCTTACTGATAATTAAGAACTATAATAATTTATCGTTAACGATATTTTATATAAATAAAACTATAAAAAATCCGCAATTGCGGATTTTTTATTATTCATAAAGCACCATGCTAGACCTATTATTTATAAACATTGGCTTTTCGGATATTATCGATATTATATTGGTAGCATTTCTTATTTATTCAATTTACAAATTGGTAAAAGGAACTGTGGCCATCAATATTTTCTTCGGATTGGTAACCATCTTCTTTATTTGGAAATTGGTGGGCATGCTTCAGATGAAAATGCTTGATGAAATATTGGGTCAGTTTATAAGTGTTGGAGTAATAGCTTTGATAATAGTTTTCCAACAAGAAATACGAAGCTTTTT
>NIUZ01000008.1 GCA_002254285.1 Bacteroidetes bacterium 4572_112
TATCTGTATCTCGGGCAATACTGCCCGATGATTGTTATTGCTTAAAGGAAACTACGGGCAGGATGCCCGTGTTACACAAAAGCTTAAAAATCAAAGCCTAAAGTGTAAATGGGAAGTGAATTATTTAACTTATACGATTGAATTAAATTCACTGACTGAAAGCCATTAAACAGCCAAATAAACAAATAAGCAAATACACAATTAAACACCAAACCTTCTACCAATTATAAGCATCCTTATTCATCCATTTTTTATGAAGCTTTAGTGTTTGCTCAATAATATCTCTAACACAACCTTCGCCACCATTTTTATGAGAAATATAATCGGCAATATCTTTAATCTCTGTTGCTGCATCAGCAGGACAAGCAGCTACTCCAGCATGGCGCATTACCTCAAAATCAGGAATGTCGTCACCCATATAAACAATATTCTCATCCTTGATATCATATTTTTCTTTTACTTGATTATATACCTCAAGTTTATTAGGTACTCCTAAGTATATATCGCGAATATTGAGGTTGAATAGTCTATGATGCATTCCTTCAGCCTTTGCTCCTGAGATAATTACAATTCTATAGCCTTGCTTAATGGCAAATTGTAGTGCATAACCATCTTTTACATTTGTACGGCGCAAATAATGTCCTTCCTCGGTTAATAATACCATTCCATCGGATAAAACACCATCAAAATCGAAAATAAATGTGTTTATACTATTCAAATCTGCTTTATAGTTCTTCATAATTATGCTTTATTGGTGTTTTTATAGATTATCTTACTTATTAATGAGTATAATTCCTTATAATCGGTATTACTATCTAATTCTTGTATATGTTTGTTAATAATGTTTCTATCGTTGCGAACCGCTGGGCCAGTTTGTATTTGGCTTGGCGAATGCGTAATAGCTTTGGTGGCAGTTTCTTTAATCAGTGGGCGAAGATACTCAAAGTCTAATCCCGACTGTTGCATCAAGTCCTCGGCTATGGAATACATGGCATTGGTGAAATTGCAGGTAAATACTGCTGCAAGATGCATTTTTGCTCTTTCTTTGGAATTAACTTTACTCACATTTTTAGAAAGAAATGAAGCCAATACCATTAGTTTTTCTTGATTTTCTTGAGTATTGCCTTCAATACAGAATGGGACTTCTGTAATGTCTATTTTGGTATCCTTGCTAAAAGTTTGCAGAGGATAAAAAACTCCGTAATTACTACAAATATTTAATACTTGCATATCAACAGAGCCACTAGTGTGACAGATTAAAGCTTTATTAGGTAGTTCAGATAGATTTATTTCATGCAGAGCTTTATCACTAATTGAAATAATAATAATATCTATTTCTGAAGATATATCTTTGAGCTGAAGTATAGGTTTTGCATTTACTTTTGTAGCCAAAAGTTGTGCATTACTTGCTGTTTTGGAACAAACTTCAGATATACAAACACCTTGTTGATGAAGTGATGTTGCTAGCTTTGTTGCCACATTACCACTTCCTATAAAGGCTACTGATATATTTTTGAGATTTTCCATATTATATGCGAAGATACTATTTTAATAATCCCATTTTTTTAATCTCTTTGTGAATTTCTTTAACATTTTCAGGAATTTCATTTTTAATAATCCAGTTTACATCAAAAGTATTATATATAGCAACTTTCATTAGTGCTGGATTTCTTCCAATTAATTGTCCAATATCATGTAAGTCGTCTATGAAATCAAATTGAAGATCTTCATGCAAGGATTTTATCATTACAATTATCTTAAACATTCGTGCAATTATGTAAACACAAAATTTGTAGACTCTTTCTGAGTCATTTATTGTATCTAGTGTAATCTCTTTTTGTAATGTTGACTTAATCATTAATAGATTAAGACTTATTTCACCATATTTATCCTTGGTTACTCGTACATGATGGTTAATATCGCCACTCATATATCGCAAAATCATCATAATATATGTGGGGTGGTATTTAGTGAAATCAACTCTTTTGAATTCGTTTATTAATTTATCTTCAACTAGATTTCTTTTATCCTCAATTGACTCTTGCGCCATGAGTTCAAAATGTAATTTTTGGGCAAGGATATAGTCTTTTCGTAATAATCTTAGTACTAATTTATCTTTTTCTTTTGAAGGCATTTGTTTCAACGCTTCCTTAAAATCTTTATCAATTTCCATGGCTAATATTTTAATTTAAACCCAATTGAAACCTCTTGCTCCATTATATCTTTAAGGGGAGTAATATTTGTGAATATTCTTTCATTACTACTTATTGAACCATTATCAATTTGTGATGCCTTTATTTTTCGAGGGAGTTCTATCACTGTAGCCACATTCACAAACTTTATTATGTTCGAAGAAATAAACTCTTCATCGTTTTCTTCGATATATGTTTTTATATAAGGACTAATGTTTTTTACAATTAATTTTCGGTTTTTTATATTTATAAAATTAGGATAATACCATTTATACTCTTCATCCATCAATCTATAATAGGCTTTATTAAGAGCTTTTGAATTAGCGAAATTAAATTCAATTCCAAATCTCCCAAAATTTACGACACCATAAGTTTTGATATTACTGATACCATTTATTCCATTTAACTTTTGTTTTGCAACTTCAGGAAAGCTTAAAATAGTGTTCTTTTCGTCTACAGAAATATTGTCAGAGCTAAGGTTTTTGAATTGAGCAAAAAGATTTAGCTCCACTCCAATAAATGCAGTTCCACTTTTATCCTCATTTACTTTTACTCTATTAATAATAGTAATACAAGAGCTAGTAAATAATAATAGTAGGACGCTAATTATAGTAATAAACCTATATTTATGCATTATTGCTTAATTATTTTGGCAGTATATTCCGAAATTCCGTCTTTATTATTTATCTTTAATACATACATACCATTAGCAAAATTTTCGAGAGAAATATTAGTGTTAATATTATTTCCTGATACTATTTTACTAACTACTAATTGCCCAGTAATGCTCCATATTTCAATAGTGCGTTGACCTGTATTGTCAGACTTAATTGATAAATCTAAAACCCCATCAATTGGGTTTTGGTAATTTACAATCAAATTATTTGCAGCAATATTTCCAATGCTAGAAACAGTATTATCAATTTCTAATTTAAGAACAATAGGTAAGTGATCACTATGGTTATATAATGCATCCAATACGTTGGCTGGCACGCTATTATTTGTTCCGTAATTAATGGATTTATTAAAATGATTTCCATCGTTACCAATAGCTTTATACGAATTAGCTTTATAAGTAATGTGCTTATTCCCTTCTTTAATATCTTTGGAGATTAATATAAAATCGAATCTATCGTCAAGGCCTCCTCCTGCAGCACAACCATTACCACTTGAGTGTGTTGATTGTGTATGTACAGAGGCATAACTACTATTATTATTCCATTTGCCAGGAGTATTTATGGGATCAATAAAACGATAATTAACATCAGAATATTCTACTAAGTTTTTATATCCCTGTTCTGAGCTTTTGTATACGTTAAAGTCGCCCATAAACATATAATTGCCTTTATAATTATACTCTGTAAGATATTTCATGGCTGAGTCAGTCATAATATCTCTTTTGTTTCTGCCATCAGCATTATTGCTTGATTTTAGGTGAGCAACAATACAATTTATCCATGCCGTATCATGGTCCTGGGCCAAGTTTGGACTTTTATAATATAGGCGATAAAGTACAATATCTCTTACCGTATTCTGAATACTTTGAGCGTCAACATATACTATTTTTGCTTTATTATAATATAGCATATTTACCAAGTCACTACCATTAGTGTTTATGTAATCAGCTTTACCATATTGCTTTGCTGAGTTTCTGTTCATTACGGAATCCAATAATCGCTGATGAATAAATGTTGACGATCCTAATTCGTTTACAGTAAAAATATCGGGCTTAATGTATTGAACAAGTGTTCTTAAATACGGTTCTTTATCTAAGTAACTATTGTTTGTAACGGTGCAATATGATGTGACGTTTCCGTAGTTCAATAGATTATATTGCATCATTATAATCTCGTCTTGCGCGAAGCTAAATATGGATGTAAATACTGCTACTATTATTAATATGCTTTTCTTCATGATAATTGGTTATTAAATTTTAAGCAAAAAAATATGCTTATTTTTTATATATGATATCAATATTTTTATTGATAGATTTTAGTTGATTTAAAAACTCTGTTTTCTCTCTTGGAGATATTAAAATGCTGCCACCTTTACCATAAGTAATCTCTAGTCTATCTAATGAGAACGCTGGAGCACTTAATGGGTTATTAGTTTCCTTTATCTTTGTAATAGTTTTTATATCAATATTTTCGTTAATAATAAATGAACTTTTAATATTTAAGTTATCTCCAGTAATGGTGTAATTTGTTGATTTATACAAAAGATATACAAGTACAAAAACCGAGATATTAATTCCAAAGGATAACCACTCCTTCTCTAAAATCATTTGTACCGAAACAGCTCCAATTACTAGAGTAATAAAGAGGGCTATTCCAATTCCTAATTTTGAAGGATAAGTGGTCATAAACAACAATGATTTAATTATGCTTGCTATTATCGTTTAATATTATCTATAGCATTCTGCAAACGTAATAAAGTTTCGTCCTTGCCAATAATGCTAATAATGTCGAACATATGAGGTCCTTTTCCTGCTCCAACTATACTAAGACGGAAAGCATTCATGACTTTACCCATTGGTAGTTCTTTAGCTTCAATCCATGCTTTCACAACTGTTTCGGTATTCTCGCTTGAGAAATCCTGTACATTTTGCAAAATAGTTTTAAGATCTGCCATCATTATTGGAGCATCTTCTTTCCAACGTTTTTTCACTGTTTTGGCATCGTATTCAGTAGGTGTTTCAAAAAAGAAATACGACTGATCATAAATATCATTTGTGAAATTTGCTCTATCCTTTACCAAGCTTACAATCTTTGCCAAAGGTAGGTTTTTGTATGATATGCCTTTATTATCAAGGATTTTTGCAAATTCCTCAGCAATAAATTCATCGCTATTGTTAATCATATATTGGTGGTTGAACCATTTTGCTTTTTCAGGATCAAAGCGAGCACCAGATTTATTTACTCTCTCCAAACTGAAAGCTTCAATAAGCTCTTCCATGCTAAAAATTTCTTGCTCAGTACCAGCATTCCAACCCAATAAGGCTAACATATTTATAAATGCATCAGCAAAGTATCCTTCTTCGCGGTAGCCCATTGATTTTTCACCTTCTGGATTAATCCACTGAGTAGGGAATACTGGGAAGCCCAATTTGTCGCCATCGCGTTTGCTAAGTTTACCATTGCCTGTTGGTTTTAAAAGTAGTGGTAGGTGAGCAAATTCTGGAGCATTCCAACCAAAAGCACGATAAAGCATTATGTGTAATGGCATTGATGGTAGCCATTCTTCGCCACGTATTACATGCGATATTTCCATCAAATGGTCGTCAATAATATTTGCTAAATGATATGTTGGCATACCACTCGACTTAAAAAGAACTTTATCATCTAAAGTGGAAGTTTGCACTCTCACTTCGCCACGTACAATATCGTGCATTACTAATTCTTCGTTTTCTGGAGTTTTGAAACGCAAAACATAAACTTCACCATTGGCAATGCGCTCTTTTGCTGCTTCAATTCCTATATTTTCTGAATTATTTAGTGATTTTCTATTGGCAGAGCTATATGTAAAAGTCTCTTTATTTGCTTCGGCTTCGGAACGAAATTTTGTAAGCTCTTCTGCTGTATCAAAAGCATAATAGGCATTGCCTGATTCAACTAATTTTTCAGCATATTCGCTATAAATATCCTTTCGTTGACTTTGTATATAAGGCCCGTAATTACCGCCTTTTTCGGGGCTCTCATCAAACTCAATTCCACACCACTTAAAAGCGTCAATAATATACTCCTGAGCACCTTCCACAAATCTTGTTTCGTCGGTATCCTCAACTCTGAGAATCATAGTGCCGCCATGTTTGCGAGCAAAAAGATAGTTATATAATGCTGTACGTACACCTCCGATATGAAGTGGACCTGTTGGGCTTGGAGCAAATCTTACTCTTACGTTATTGATTGACATAGTAATATTATTGATTGATTTTACGAGCGGCAAAGATAATCAATACTATATCGTGCGAGAATGATTTATAGTATTATTTTATTTGATAATATTTTTTGCTAGAATACACCATAAGGAAGAATTAAGCAAAGTCTTAGATAAAACTGAAAATTAATTATCCTGTTTACGGAGATTGAAAATATGCACGAAAATATCTGGGGTTTAATTTATAGATAATCAAAGTGATATAAAATTGTAGTAAGTTTTGATAGCGTAATCGCAAATTACCTAAATAATTTGCGATTACGTTAAGATAATCTTGAAAAGGCAGATATTATTTTAAAAAAATACGTTTTATTTTGCAGTGGTTCATTTACTTACCCTACATTTATGGTTTCATTTCAAGTATTGGTTGTGAGGAGTTATTTTTGTTCTCCTACTGTACTTTATTGATAATAATACTAATTAGGCAATAAAAATACTGCACTTATTATTATAACAATTGACAAAATCATAAACCAATGTAACTTGAATGTAATTATAACTTTTTCCATTATTTATTGTTTTAATTATGTGTGTTTCCATATCAAAGACAAAGAACTCAAAAAAAGGTTGTCAGAATTTATGCAAGAATATAGAAATATGTAGTAGTTTATTTTATTCTATTTTTATAATAATATGATATACTTTTGTTTACATAATAATTAATTTTTAAAAATTATGTCAAAAATAGCATTAATTACAGGAGCAAGTAGTGGAATTGGAGAACAATTGGCAAGAATTCACGCTGCTAGGGGTGGAGATTTATTTCTTGTTGCAAGGAATGAAATCCGACTAAATGAATTAAAAAAAGAACTGGAATCACAGCACGGAATTGTTGTAAATGTATATGCTAAAGATTTGACATTGGCAACAGCAGCTCAAGAGGTTTATGATGAACTTAAGAAATTAAATATAGAGATTGATTACCTAATTAATAATGCAGGTTTTGGCGGTATTGGTAAATTTCATGAAAGAAACCTAACCGAAGATATTTCTATGATTAATCTTAATATTAGTGCTTTGGTTAGTCTAACTCATTTATTTCTTAAGGATTTTGTTGCATGTAATTCAGGAAAAATCCTCAATGTATCGTCCACTGCTAGTCTAATGGCAGGGCCGTTGCAAGCGGTATACTTTGCTTCAAAAGCATTTGTAACTTCTTTTAGCAATGCTTTGGCCGAAGAGCTGCACGATACTAACATTAGCGTTACTAATCTTATGCCAGGTGCTACAGATACTAAGTTTGCAAAAGTCTCGGGTATGGATAATACAAAAATGTTTGATAGCTCAGTAAGTGCAAAAAGTGTTGCTCAAGATGGCTATGATGCCATGCTTAAATCTAAACTAGATGTGGTTTCGGGTCTAACATTCGCCCAGCGAATAATGACAGCTATGATTCCATTCTCTCCAAAGAAAATAACCCTCACCCAGATTAGGAAAATGCAGGAAGTTAAACCTTAATGTCATTTTTATTTATATTTGGGTCTAGCGTCAGCGTCGTTCAAAGCGACACCGACGCTTAGTTTTTAGTTCAATGAACAAATTTTGAAAGTATAATCCTCCTCCTTCTTCCTCCCGATTCCTATCGGGGTCCTCCTGAGTTTTTACCGAAGGATCCTTTATCCTAGTTTTAAAATATAGAATCATTCTAAATAACAATTATTTCATTATTAAAAAATGTAAAGTTCGCTATATCAGAATATAATAAAACTAAATTAGCGTTATTTCGATAACAGCATTAAAAATTCTGACTCTACCGCTTTTGTAAACTGACATATCTCACGCATTGTTTGTCTCTGTTTAAACATATAAAATTATTTTTGTGCTGTTAAATTAAATTTCTAACAATCGTAGTATGAATACTTCTTCTTTATCTGTAAGTAAGTTTCTGTACAACTGGATATTAATGTTCGTTGTTTGGCTAGGTTTTACCACTTCGTTGGCGCCTGCAGAACTTATTACGGGGGCTGTAGTCAGCCTTATTGTAGTCGCCATGACTGCAAAATACTTAAATTGTTGTGGTTTAGATATCTTCTTGCCCAACAAACTCTTTTATATTTCAAAGTATATTGGAGTGTTTACAATTGCCCTTATCAAGTCAAATATTGATGTAGCTAAGAGAGTTCTTTCTCCAGCATTGCCTATTAACCCAGGTATTGTACAGATAGAAACCAAGCTCACCAACGAATTTGCAAAAATGGTATTGGCAAACACAATCACCCTTACACCGGGTACATTAACTGTGGATATGGTGGGCAACACCTATTACATTCACTGGATTGATGTTACTTCCGAGGATCCCATTGAGGCTCATAAGGAGATTGCTAAGCAATTCGAAGATATTTTACTTAAAATATTCAAATAATAATAGACATGAACATAGTTTTTATTATAACATTCAGTTTAATGCTATTGGGAGTAATCCTTAGCTTAGTACGATTTGTAAAAGGGCCTAGCTCTGCCGATCGTGTTGTTGCTTTGGACACCATGAGCATTATTGCCACAGCAGCTTTTGCACTGATGGCATTGGTTTTCGATAGATATATGTATATCGATATTGCATTAATTTATGCTGTACTTGGCTTCATAGGAGTTATTGTAATAGCAAGATATTTGGAGGGCGCACTATGATGGAAATATTAGAATATATAGGTTACGCATTTGTACTCATTGGAGGAATATTCCTTTTCTTGGGTTCACTAGGTATCTACCGTATGCCTGACGTATACAACAGACTACAGGCCGGAACAAAAGCTTCCACCATGGGAGCAATGAGTACTATTATGGGTGTAGGTTTGATTCAACCAGAATGGTTTTTCAAAACTTTGATAATAGTAATATTCATTGCAATAGCAAATCCACTGAGCTCACATGCTCTTGGCCGTGGTGCGTATAGAGCGAGTCTTACTCCTTTTATGAAGAAGAAGATGGATGCTTATGATAAGGAGTTTCACCAAAATAAGGAGGATTAAATTATGATATTATTCACAATCTCAATTGTCGTACTTGCTGTTATACTTATTGGTGTAGCAGTTTATGCGGTTATGCAAAAAGATTTACTTTTTGCCGTAATTGCCACAGGAATTATGAGCCTTATTCTTTCGGTATTATTCTTCCTTATGCAAGCTCCTGATGTTGCTCTTACTGAAGCAGCTATCGGTATTGCTCTTACTACCATCATATTTGTTATTACCATTCGTAATACAAGTAGGAGAGAAGATGAAGTGCCTATTCTTAAAGAATCTGACGCTTCGGAAATGGATGATAAACAAAAAGCCAAAATTTAAAAAGATATTATTATGAGAAAACTATTAGTACTTTTTTTATTGGCAGTGATAGCATTTTCACTTTATAAGCCACTCTCAACCATAGAGTTTGGCGCTGATAGAATGGGCAGTATCGAAAATCCAACTACGGTTGGTGCTTATTACCTAAGCAAAACTCCTAGTGAGCTTTCTGTTGCCAACGTTATTACTGCTATTGTAGTAAATTATAGAGGTTTTGATACCTTGGGCGAGGTTTCTGTATTATTTCTTGCTGCTACAGGTTTAGGAAGCATCCTTTATCGACGTAGAAAAGAAGGTGAGCACAGCATATCTATCTCTAAACCTAGTTCGCAGCTGCTCCAAGCTGGTTCTAAACTTATTTACCCAGCAATTCTTGTGCTTGGTGCTTATGTGTTTATCCACGGTCACCTTACTCCAGGAGGAGGTTTCCAAGGGGGAGCAATTATAGCCACAGGTATTCTGCTTATGATGATGTCGTATAAGGATTTCCACTTAAACCACACTGTCCTTACTTGGATAGAGTCGCTTGCAGGAATCACCTTTGCTACCATAGGTATTGCAGGGTTAATTGTTGGCAAAACTTTCCTCGAAAATTTTATGCCAATAGGAACTCTTAACGATTTATTCTCTGGTGGTATTATTCCAATAATATATATTGCTGTTGGTTTTAAAGTAGCAGCAGAATTGGCGGGAGTACTAGATACCTTATTAAGCATTAAAGAAAAATAAGAGATATGGAAAATATAGATTTCAATCAAATATTAAGTATAGCGATTTATGGTTCAGCAGTGGGCCTTATCCTTATAGGATTATATGCTGTACTTATGAAAAAACACCTTACCAAAATCATAATAGGCCTTTCTATTATCGACGCAGGAATTCACCTTCTTTTTATTGCAATAGGATATATTAGTAATGGTACTTCTCCTATTTTTTCAGAAAAAGGTATAAGCCTCGTTAGCGAAGGAACAAAAATGGTGGATCCAGTGCCTCAGGCACTTGTACTAACTGCCATTGTTATTGGTTTTGGTGTTACAGCGGTGGCGCTTTCATTAGTAATTCGCCTATACCGTCATCATCAAACTGCTCGTATTGACCAAATAAAGACATTAAAATGGTAGTAAGTCCTGTACATTTTATCGCAGTGCCGCTATTGGCGGCCTTTCTGATGCCTATTTTGGCAAAAGTTAATAAAAATCTCCTGAGAATTGTTCCAGGGATTGTTCTAACTTACCTCGGCTATGTGTCGGTGGTACTTATGAATAGAGTTGCAACCGAGGGTACTATTATCGAGGTGCTTGCCGGATGGTCTGCTCCTTGGGGTATTAACCTTGTTTATACTCCTTTTACGGGTTTCCTTGCTACTCTTATGATTGCAATGTCATTCCTAATTTGGCTTTATAGCTTTAAATTTAAGAAAGTAGATGACGAGCCAGCTTTAAAATATTTCATCCTACAGCTAATGCTTACTACCGGTTCGGTAGGACTAGTGCTTACTGGTGATATTTTCAACTTCTTCGTATTTATGGAGATTATCGCTCTTTCATCTTATGCTCTTACAGCTTTCTATCGTGATAGAAACGGTGCCGAAGCCGCTTTCAAATATCTTTTGATTGGTGCTTTTGCTTCCACATTATTCCTTTTGGCAATAGTGTTGCTTTATTCGCAAGTAGGAACTCTTAATATGGCAGAAATTTCTGTTAGAATGCATGATGTGCCAACATCAATGAAAGTAAGTATTCTTGTTCTATTCCTTGTGGGAATTGGTATTGAAGCCGAAATGTTTCCACTTAATGGTTGGGCTCCTGATGCTTATTCACAAGCTCCAAGTCCTGTAGGTGTTGCTTTTGCTGCTTTGGTAGTTAAAGCTGGTGTTTATGGTCTTGTACGTATTACTTATACTTTATTCGGCATCGAAGGTTCGGGCATTGGTCCTTTCCTTATTATTATGGGTGGTATCACTCTGGTAATGGCTGAGATTACTGCTCTAAAACAAACTTCACTAAAACGTATGCTTGCTTATTCAAGTATAGGTCAAATGGGATTTGTACTTATTGCTTTTGGTATAGGAACTCACGAAGCAGTTTTCGGAGCAATATTCTTAATGTTTAATCACGCAATTATTAAAGGCCTGCTTTTCATGTCGGGAAGCTACCTTGTATATAATACTCCTAATAAAGAAATCAAATATCTTTCGGGTTACGGAATGAAAATGCCAGTAATATCGCTGTTCTTTTCGCTTGGAGCTCTTGCAATAGTTGGTCTTCCTCCTTTCGCAGGATTCTGGAGTAAGTTATATATCCTTCTTGCTGCTGCCGATGGCGCACTTTACGGTTTAATAGCTCTTATTCTTGTGGTTAGTATTATCGAAATTGTTTATTACTTCCGCGTAGTTGGTCGTCTTTACTTTGGTAAACCTGCTGAGGGTAGTATTATGCGTAAGCCTACTGTTGGTGGTATGATTGCTATGTCAATTCTTGCAATTGCTATTTTAGTAGTTGGCTTTTATCCCGATATTATTACAGGATATATTGATGCTGCGGCTTCTTCAATTCTTAATACCGATGAGTATATAAAGAATGCTTTAGGAGCAGTAAATGAGTTAACCCCAGTTGAAAACATTATACAATAGAACCTATGAACAGTTTATTATTAATAATTCTTATACTATTGGGAGGAGCGATATTAGCTTATTTGGCTAAGCGCATTACTCCTATGCTAAGCAGTATTGTTAGCTTTCTGGCCATTAGTTCTGCAGCAGTGGTTTTCTTCACCATGACCTCGTCTACGGATGTTGTTACGGTAAGTGTTAGAAATTTCACCTTACAATTTGGTCTTAATGCCTACTCATGGGTATTTGCTGCAATGGTAATGGGTATTTCGGCACTAGTTTCACTATACAATATCGCTTATATGAGCGGCAAAGATCGCTTGGGATATTTCAACCTTAACTTTACCCTTGCCATTATGTCTATGATGGGTATTGTATTTGCCAACGATTGGATTTCGTTCTTTATCTTTTGGGAGATTATGACATGGTCATCGTTCCTAATTGTTGTTTATAACGGAATTGACGAAGGTAAAATTGGTACAAAATATATGATTTTTAGTGCCGTTGGTGGTTATGCTATGCTTATGGCAATAGTTATTACCAATAGCCAAATAGATAGTTTCTTAATTGCAGATTTAATAAATGCTTACCCAACCTTTGGTCACGGAATGCAGGCAATGATTGGTATCTTATTCCTAATAGGATTTTCAGTAAAAGCAGCAGTTATGCCACTTCACGTATGGGCACCACGCGCTTATTCTGATTCGCCAATGTCGTTTACAGCAATATTCTCGGGCTTACTTTCTAAAATGGGAATCTTCGGAATGGCTATTATGTTCATTTCTGTATTCTCGAAGGCTAGCATTGGCGATACATTTATTTATTCGCAAGTGATTGCTTGGCTAGGTGGAGTTACTGCGGTAATGGCTACTTTTTATGCTGTTATTCAGAAAGATGCTAAACGTCTTTTGGCTTATTCGTCAATTGCTCAGTTAGGTTATATAGTTACTGGTCTTGCAATAGGTACTAAGCTTTCTGTAATGTCGGCTTTATTCCTTGCAGTAATACACGCATTATATAAAGGTATACTATTTATGGCTGTTGGTGCTGTTGAGCGCCAGGCAGGCAGTACTAATTTGGAACAGCTAGGTGCTCTAATCCGCAAAATGCCTTGGACATTCTTCTCAGCTTTAATTGCTGCTATTGCTCTTGCTGGTATACCTCCATTAGGTGGTTTTGTTGGCAAGTGGATGCTTTATGAGTCAATGATTACTTCTACTAATCCTTCACATTTATTCTTAGTGATTCTTATTTTCCTTTCGTCAACAGCAGCTTTCCTTTATGTATATAGACTATTGTTTGGCCTTTTCTTAGGACAAGAGGAGCCAGAATGGGATCACGTAAAAGAAGCTCCAGCACCAATGGTTATTCCAATGGTACTTATGGCTTTAACCCTTATTCTTTTGGGTTATGCTCCAGGTTTATTATTTGAGCCAATTGCAAATGGTATGGAGTTTTTAGGATTCGAAAATGTAGGCTGGCAGATGAGCTCTTTGAGCAATATTTGGGGCGATACTGTTGATATGCAATATGTTTGGGGTAGTGTAGTTACGCTATTTGTACTTGGTGCAATATTCATTACCATCAAAAACAGAAAATCTACTCGCTACGTAACAACAAAAGACATTCATACTTCGGGAGAAATTCCTGAAGCTCATGAAAACCTAACTTATGCTGTGGATTTCTATAAGCCTTTCGAAAGAGCTATAGAGCCTGTAATGCGTAAAACTATGGATTTCTACTATAATCATTTCGGAAATGGTTTGGAGTCATTATTCGGATTCGTAAGAAAAATTTATACTGGTAATGGTCAAACATATGCCATGTATGTAGTTATTTTCTTAGTAATTCTATTATTAATTGGAGAACAAATTTTCAAGTAAACTAATATGGAAGATATTTTAAAATTATTAGGTGGGGCAGCTGCTACAATGCTTTTGGCTTTTGTGGTAGGAGCAACCTATGGTGGTTTGGTTCGTAAAATCATCGCTCGTACTCAAAATCGTGTTGGGCCACCTTGGTATCAAAATTTCGTTGATATCTCTAAGCTATATATGAAAGATACTGCTGTGCACCACGGTGTAATGCAGCATATTGGTCCTGCTTTTGCCATTACAGCATCGGTTACTGTACTTATGTTTGTACCTGTGCTTCGCGAGGGTGGTTGGTTTCCTTGGTTCGAGAATTTGAACTTCAAAGGCGACATAATCTTTCTTATTTATATGATGGTATTTGGTAGCTTGGGAATGGCTCTAGGAATAGGTCAAACGGGTAACCCTAATGCATCAATTGGTGTATCGCGTGGTTTGTCAATGATGGTAGGCTACGAAATACCTTTCGTGCTTTCGTTGGTATCAGTAATGGTACAAACGCATACTACATCTATTACAGGATTAATGGAATGGCAAACTCAAAATGGTTGGCTAATGTTTGAAGCTCCTTTTGCTTTCATCACTATGCTATTGGCTATTTTAGGAATGTTCCATTATGCTCCATTTGATATTGCTCATGCTCCTTCGGAAATTGCTTCGGGACCTCCATCAGAGTTTGGTGGTAAATACCTTGCAATGATGATGACTAGTGGTAGCATCTTTGCTTTTGCAAAATTGGTATTCCTTGTGGACGTATTTATGAATGGTGCTAGCAACTTAGTAATGCTTGTTGTAAAAACACTATTACTTTATATGGTTCCTGTTCTTTACGGAGCAGTATCGCCACGTTATCGTACCGAGCAAGCAATACGTTATTTATGGGGATGGCCAGTTTTCTTTGGTATTATTGCCCTAATTTATTCAATTTACATTTAAGATAGAATTTCAAGATGGATACAAACGATAAAGGAGTAAGAAAAATAGTGGATATGATTACAGGCTTTGCCCGTAGCAATTCCTTATTTATGTTGGCCTATGGAACAGGTTGTGGAGATATTGAAATTCCACCAGCAATGACATCGCGCTACGATTGGGAGCGTTTTGGTTATCGTAAGATGGCAACACCTCGTCAGGCTGATGTTTTACTAATCTCAGGATACCTTGCTACTAAAACTCTTAAGAGAGTTATTCGCTCATACGAGCAAATGCAAGAGCCTAAATATGTAGTTGCTTTTGGTAGTTGTACTATCAATGGTGGTATGTATTGGGATTCGTATAATACCATAAAAATGCTAGACCATTATATCCCTGTTGATGTTTATATCAACGGATGTATGCCTCGTCCCGAAGCTGTAATGAGTGGACTTTTTGACCTGCAAGAGCAGATTAAGAAAGGTGAGGCCAATGGAGCACAAAAATATCGCGAAAACCTTGAGTGGTACCGTGGTAATCAAAAGAAAGTAATCAAAAACTGGGTAATGCCAGAATATAATTGGTAAGATATTATGACAACAGAAAATAATAACTTAGAAAGAGAAGAAGCTGTAGTAGTAGCGTTAAAAGCTACTTTTCCAGATTTGACAGCAAGGGTGAAGCGAATTCGCCGTGTTGAAGCTTCTGTTAGCAAGGCTCTAACGCCATCGGTATTGGTGCATGCTAAAAATGTTCTTGGATATAAAGCCCTATCGCATATTTCGTGTGTGGATTGGATTGAGGATGAGCATTTCGAACTTGTTTATATTCTTTGGAATCCTGATGAGAAAATTCAGCTTTTGATAAAAACTCTTATCTCTCGCGAGAATGCTACAATGGAGAATATTGATACCATCTGGCGTCAGGCAAATACCTATCAGCGCGAAATGCGTGAGATGTTCGGTATTGAATTTCCTGGTTTTGTTGGGGCTAAAGAATTCTTGCTAGAAGATTGGGATGATATGCCTCCAATGCGACGCGATTTTGATACTAAGGAGTTTGTGAAAGAAGCATTTTTCCTTCGTCCGGGTCGTGAAGATGCCAAGGATGTTAGAGATACTATTGCTAAGCGTAGCAAGGAAGAGATTCCTGAGTTCGCTAAGAAATATTCTAGAGAGAAATAAATCCGTGATACCTTATAATATTTAATTATGATGAAGAGAGAAAAAGCAACAACGCTATATTTAGGACCTCAACACCCAGGTATCACCGGAAATATGATGGTGAAACTTAAAGTTGAAGGTGATACTATTGTAAATTCGACTACTCATGTAGGTTACCTACACCGAGGATTCGAGAAACTTATGGAGCGAAGAAATTGGCTACAGAGTTTTACAATTGTTTGTCGTATTTGTGTACCAGAGCCAGATCCTAATGAGGAAAACTATGCTCGTGCTGTAGAAGAAATCGAAGGCCGTGAGGTGCCAGAGCGCGCTCAATGGATTCGTACTCTTGTACTTGAGCTTGCTCGTATTGGTACATATTTATTATGGTTTGCTGGTCAAAGTGGCTCGGCAGGTCTTTATACTATGGGTCAGTGGAGTATTGGCGATAGAGATTATGTTCTTGATCTTTTTGAGGAACTTACTGGTGGTCGTGTTTACCATATGTATATTTGGCCAGGTGGAGTTCGTAGAGATTTACCAGAGGGTTTCGAAGCTAAAGTGCTTCAAACTATGGATTATCTTGAGAAAAGACTTATACAGTATGATAAGCTAATGTTTGATAATACTATCTTCCAAAAGCGTGCTATGGGTGTGGGTTGGATTGATCCTGAAAAAGCCATAGAATGGGGAGTAGTAGGAGCGCCATTACGTGCTGCTGGTATTGCTAGCGATGTTCGTAAGGACGATCCTTATGAGGTATATGATCAGCTTGATTTTGAAATGGGACATGCTACCACATCTGATGTATGGGGTAGAGCGCAGGTTCGTCGTTTCGAGTTGGAGCAGTCAATAAACCTTGTTCGTCAGATTATTGAAAAGATGCCTAAAGGTGAATATTATAACCGTATTCCAAACCCAATGAAGTGGGTTGTACCTGCTGGCGATGCTTATGTGAAAACTGAATCGGCTCGTGGTGAGTTTGGTTATTATGTGGTTAGCGACGGAACTAATAAGCCTCGCCGAGTTCACATCAAAGGCCCTGCTTATGTACACGCAATGACTCTGTTGGAAGATATGCTTAAAGGAGCAAACGTATCTGATGTGTCGTTCATTATGAACAGCCTTGGAACTTGCCCTCCAGAGATTGAAAGATAAGAATATCATTTTACGACTTATGAGTGCTCGCACTTTGAGGTTGGAATTATTATAGAAGATTAAAGACAAAATAATATGGCATTTTTTGATATAAAAGGATTAGTCAACCCATTATCAACTCTAAAGCAGTTTGGTAATAAGCCTCACACAGTTGAATATCCTAAAAAACATAAAGAAACTGCAGCTCGCTATCGTGGTCTGCATTTCAACGATTTAGAAGCTTGTATTGGTTGTGGAAACTGTTCTACAATTTGTATGAACGAGGCTATTGATATGATTACCCTTGCTGATATTGAAGGCAAAGGTGGTGATAGCGGTTTGCGTCCTCGTGTGGATAATGGTCGTTGTTGCTGGTGTGCTCTTTGTGTGGAGGTTTGCCCTACAGGTTCGCTAAATCTTACCAAAGAATATAATTATGTAACTAAGGATGCTGATGCTTTCCTTTGGACTCCTGGAGTTGATAATCCTGAGGGAAAAGATAATCTTTCGTTTACTTCGGATACTAATACATCATTATCATTATTTAGCCGTGTGCCAATGCCAGAAATGGATGGTAAAGAGCGTGTTAAATCATTTGCCGAAACAATGCTATATTATACCGAAGAGGCTGCTCGTGAGGAAGCTTCGCGTTGTATTTCTTGTAGTCTTTGTACAGAGGTTTGTCCTGATCATATGCATATTCCTGAGTATATTAATGCCATTGCTCAGGGCGAAGATGAGGATGCTATCCGTATTATTTACGACAATAACCCACTTGGTGAAATGTGTGGTAAGGTTTGTACTAGACGTTGTGAGGACGTTTGTGCACTTGAGGTTAGAGGTGAGGCTGTTGCCATCCGTTGGCTGAAAGAGTACGCTGTTGGTCGTGCCTCAACCGCCGAAATGCTTCAAGAGATTGTTAGCCCTGATATACAGGCTCCTAATGGTAAAAAAGTTGGTATTATAGGAGCTGGACCTGCTGGTCTTACTGCTGGATATTACCTTGCTCTTAAAGGTTTTGATGTTACCATTTATGAAGGTCATGAGTATGCTGGTGGTATGGTTATGTACGGTATTCCTAAATATCGCTTACCAATGGATAGTCTGAATAAGCAAATTGACTATATGAAGAATATAGGTGTTAAAATAGAGTTTAATACTTATGTTGGTAAAGATATTTCTTTTGAAAAAATATATGAGGAAAATGATGCCATGTTTGTTGGTGTTGGATTCCAAAAGCCTTATGATATAGGTATTGATGGAGAGAAAGCCATAGGTGTTATTCCTGCAGTAAGTCTTCTGTTTGATGTAAATAATGGTTCTACTCCTGATGTTGGAAATAAAGTAGTTGTTATTGGTGGTGGTAATGTTGCCATTGATGGAGCTCGTGTTTCTAGAAGATTAGGTGCTGATGTTACTATCATGTATCGTCGTAGAGTAGCTGATATGCCTGCAGATTGGGAAGAGATTGAAGGAGCAGAGCACGAATCTGTAGAGATTATGCCTCAAACTATTCCTGTTGAAATTATTAGTGATGCTAATAATAGAGTTAAGGCTATTAAATATTTGAAAGCAGAAATGGTTTCTGATGGTAAAGGTGGTCGTCCACGTCCTGTGCCTATTGAAGGTAGCGAGACTATAATGGAATGTTCTACTGTAATTGGTGCTATCGGACAGGAAGCAGATTATGATTTTATTCCTGACGAATTCCGTAATAAGATGGAATTTAAATGGGGCAAAATGCTTGTAAACGATGATTTACAAACTGCAATACCTAAGATCTTTGCTGGTGGTGACGCTGTTAATAATACCGCTGATGCAATTAGCGCTATCGCTGATGGTTTCAATGCAGTGAAATCAATAGAGAAATTCTTGATGAAATAGATTCTTTGAATATATAATATAGAAAGTGCAAATCGTGTTTATTCATGGTTTGCACTTTTTTTGTTATTGGGTATTGTAGTAGTTTAGATAATAATGTAATGTTTTAGAATATGCTC
>NIUZ01000083.1 GCA_002254285.1 Bacteroidetes bacterium 4572_112
ATTTCAAAACCAGCATTTTCAATCACCTCTTTAATTTGAGGAATTGCCTCTGCAGCAAATGGTTTTTCGGTTGCTATTAATACTTTTGTCATAATTTTTTTATGTTATGTGTTTGGTGTTTAGTGTTGCGTGTTAACCAATAACAACAAACACTAAACAACAAACATATTAATTACGCTTTCAAATTTTTGAATTCTTGCATGCAAGCTACTAATGCCTCAACGCTTTCCTTAGGAAGTGCGTTATAAGTAGAAGCACGGTAACCACCTACAGAGCGGTGTCCTTTAATTCCAATCATGCCCTTTTCAGTTGCAAACTCAAGGAATTCTTTCTCATACTGCTCATAACCTTCGGCCATAACCCAGCAAATATTCATAAGAGAACGGTCTTCTTTGTCAACAACAGTTCCTCTAAACATTGGGTTGTTATCAATTTCGTTATAAAGTACAGAAGCTTTTTCAATATTCTTTTTATACATAGCCTCTACACCACCTTGAGCTTTCAACCACTTAAGAGTTTGCAAAGCAGCAAAGATTGGCACTACTGGAGGAGTATTGAACATACTACCACCTTTGATATGAGTATTATAATCCAACATTGTTGGGATATGACGTTCTACTTTTCCAAGAATATCTCTACGGATAATTACAAAAGCAATTCCTGAAGGAGCTAAGTTCTTTTGAGCACCACCATAGATAATAGCGTATTTGCTAACATCAACAGGGCGAGAGAAAATATCAGAAGACATATCTGCAACCAATAAAGTATCTACATCTAAATCTTTGTGAAGTTCAGTACCATATATAGTATTGTTTGTAGTTACGTGAAGGTAATCTACATCAGCAGGAATATCATAATTCTTAGGGAAGAAATTATAATTTACATCTTTAGAGCTAGCAACTTCAACAACCTCACCGAAGCCTTTAGCTTCTTTTATAGCTTTATTTGCCCATGCGCCAGTATTTACATAAGCAGCTTTTGATTTCATTATGTTGAAAGGAATCATAGCAAATTGTAAGCTAGCACCTCCACCAAGGAATAAAACATCATGAGTATCAGGAATATTCAATAATTCTTTGAATAAATCTTGAGCTTCATCCATAACTGCAACGAACTCTTTTCCACGATGCGATACTTCCATTAAACTTAATCCTGTACCTGCAAAATCAAGAATATTTTCAGCAGTGTTTTTTATTGTGTCCTGTGGCAAGATTGATGGTCCTGCATAAAAATTATGTTTTTTCATAATACAATATTTAATATTTTGATTACTAATTATTTACATCTCATTATTATTATAGATAACTCTATAATTTCAGTTAGCGAATATCGTTATTTTTTTTGAATTATAATAGTTAATAAATCGGAATATTTGGGGCTTTTGCTTGATTTTTGTCGCACCTGATTTAAGAGTGAATAGAGAATAGAGAATAGTGAAGGGGGAAGTCCCGATAGCTATCGGGATAAGAATTGAAAATTAGGAATTAAGTCCCGACGACCATTTGAATAGTAATTTGTAAGGAAAGCCAATCTGCCACGTCTATATATTTAATTAAAGCAATAACGAAACAATAAAAAACAAAATATTATGAATGATAACGGATTATGCAGTATACCAATGGAAATTAGAATTCACGAAAAAAGTGAAAGTGCAACAAAATTAAATATTAGTGCAGGAAAATTTAAAATGGTAATTGACGAACCAGAGCAAATGGGCGGAAGCAATGAAGAACCAAGTCCAGTGCAGGTGTTACTAATGGCTTTAGCAGGTTGCCTTAATGTAACAGCACATGAAGTTGCCAAGCAGAAGAACCTTGGGTTAAAATCTTTGAGCATTGATATAAACAGAAATTTAGACGCATGTACTTTCATGGGCTGTAATGATGAAAACAGAGCAGGGTTCCAAAATATTGAAGTAAAAATGAATGCAAAACTTGAGGAAGCTCAAATACAAGAAACCATTGACTTATGGTTATCTGAAACAGAACGTAGATGCCCAGTTACTGACAATATAAAAAGCAGCACAAATATAGCTTTGCACTTAAATTAGAAACTTATGTTTTAATCTAGGAATTGCTGACGATATTTATTGAAAATAAACCACCAATAAAAACAAATAAACACTATTTTTGCATGACAAAATTTATAAATAATAAATCATAAGAATAATTATTATGTCAGAGAAAATTTTTGATAAAATAGCCCCAGGATTTGTTTTCGGTAAAGACTTACAGGAAGTATTTCGTATTGCAAAAGAGAATAAATTTGCTATTCCAGCAGTAAATGTTGTTGGTACTGAGTCGGTAAATGCAGCTTTAGAAGTAGCCGCGAAAGTAAACAGCCCTATTATCATTCAATTTTCGAATGGCGGAGCACAGTTTTATGCTGGAAAAGGTCTTTCTAACGAAAATGAGCAATCTGGTATTGCAGGAGCTATTTCTGGCGCTATGCATATTCACCAAATGGCTGAGTTATATGGTGTACCAGTAATTATTCATACTGACCACGCAGCAAAAAAACTTCTTCCTTGGATTGACGGTTTAATTGAAGCTGGTGAAGAATTTTTCGAAGCTTATGGCAAACCACTTTTCAGCTCACATATGCTTGACCTTTCAGAGGAAACTTTAGAAGAGAATATTGCTACATGCAAAACTTACCTTGAGCGAATGAGCAAAATTGGTATGCTTGTGGAAATTGAGCTTGGTGTAACTGGTGGTGAGGAAGATGGCGTTGATAACACTAATATCGACAACTCGCTATTATATACTCAACCTGAGGATGTTGCTTATGCTTATGAGCAATTATTAGAGGTTAGCGACTTATTTACAATTGCTGCTTCTTTCGGAAATGTACATGGTGTTTATAAGCCAGGTAATGTTTCTTTAACTCCTAAAATTCTTGATAACTCACAAAAATATATCAAAGAGAAATTCAATACTGAAAGCGATAAGCCTGTAAACTTTGTTTTTCATGGCGGATCAGGTTCTGAGCCAAAAGATATTGAAGAGGCAATTAGCTATGGTGTTATCAAAATGAATATTGATACTGATACTCAGTGGGCTACATGGAATGGCGTTAGAGAATACGAAGCTAAAAACCACGACTACCTACAGGGTCAGATTGGTAATCCTGATGGAGACGATAAGCCTAATAAGAAATATTATGACCCACGTAAATGGTTACGCGAAGGTCAGGTTTCTATGATTGCTAGATTGGAATTGGCTTATACTGAGCTTAACTCTATCGACAGAAACTAAATCTTTGATATAAATTACCAAATACTGCGTTATTTTCGTTTTTGAAACAGTCGTTTACTAAATGTAAACTCCTTGATTTCAAAAACTTCAAAGGCCTTGTCTTTGTCAATTTATTATCAAATATTATCTAATGTCTAAATTTATAGATATTACGATATAAAGACAAATAACGAAAACGTCCTAATTATATTTTAGGACGTTTTTTTTTACAATTTTTCTTATTTAGAATGATTATAAATTAGTATCTTTGCCAAATAAATAATTGAGATATGATAATAACAGCAACAATGAAAATGGCAGATGTGATAATTCAAAATCACCATCTACTTTCTGTAATAAATAGATTTGGAATACAATTGGGTTTTGGCGAAAAATCGGTTGACAGCGTATGCAAAATGCACGAAATAAATACTGATTTCTTCCTTGATATGATAAACTCATTCAACGACCCCGATTTCTTTCCCAAGCAAAAGTTCAAATCATACCCACTGAGCCTTATTGTTGATTATTTATACAAAACTCACGATTTTTACATTAATGTAAAAGTTCCTGAGATAAATTCGCTGATTGAAAATCTACAACAATCAAGTAGTGGAGATACCGCCAAAGCCGTTACACTAATTCATAAATTCTTCAACGAATATGCTAGCCAATTAAAGTCTCATATCGAATTTGAAGAAAAGAATGTGTATCCATATATTCAAGAGCTAGAGACTGTTTATAATGGTGGTGATGAATCCACAATTAAAGAATTTATGCTAAATAATGAGTTTATCATAAAAGATTATGCCACTCAGCACGACAATATTGAAGAGAAATTATACGATATCAAAAATCTTATAATAAAATATATCTCACCAAAAGAGAACTTTAGTTTATGCTTTAAAATACTAGGGCAAATTGCTCACCTCGAAGAAGATATTAAGGACCATTCGGAAATGGAGAATAAAATAATTGTGCCTCAAGTAGCTATCATGGAGCGAAATTTACAAACACGAAATTAATATGGAGAATATAACATTAGGCATATTAACCAAATCGTATGTAATAAGCCGTGGTATACAGTTTATTATCTCCAAAAATAGTGGGCTAAGTATAAATATTATACCATCTTCTGAAAATGATATTGACCAATTTATTGCTGACAATAAAATCAATATGCTAATAATAAGCGACAGTTTATATAATAGTAAATCAATAACAAAGCTCTACAAAACCCATAACGACCTCTACTTTGGTATTGTGCGATGCAATGATATTGCTATAAACTCAATGATTGACCTCAAATTGGATATCAACATTAATGATAGCGAAGATATTATTAATAAAAAAGTTAGCGATTTCATAAACACTACCACCTCCGCAAACAGACTATCCATTGAAAACAGCGAACTTAGCAAACGAGAAATAGAAATATTAAGAATGGTAGCTCTAGGTCATACAAATCAGGTTATAGCTGAGCTATTATTCATAAGCAAGCATACTGTGGTAACCCACCGATATTATTGAAACAAACGAAGTGGAGAAGTTAAATTAACCCTTAGCTTCGATACATTTTTGGAGAAAAGCATGCGCTTTTATCTGCAAAATACTCAGCCCGACGGATTAATAATTTAAATATTTAATTTCTCAAATCTACAATCAGGATGCCCGTATTACAAAAAAAGGCTCAGCATGTTTCAAAAACACACTGAGCCTTTTTTTGTATACCTATAAGCCACTCCCTCCTCCCATATTACCAAATCATCACCATAATATTACCGCATAACATTCGCTTAATAATTAAGGAACTATTCTGTAAACTAGCAATAATATTAGAATAACATCAACCGCTTGCAACTGCTCTTTCTTTGTGTCATCAAAAAATCAAATAATTTAAACTAAAGATTATTAAACGAAAAGACATTATGAAAGCAAGATTAATTATTCTAGCAATTGCAATTTTGGGATTAAGCGGATTAAACTCATGCACAAAGAGTAAAACCGGAGACGAGCCTATTATTAATGGTAATGATACCGAATTTATAACATCGGGTAATACTGTAACAATTACCGACCACGGCAAAGGTACTGGAAGCATGACTTTCACCGCCGACAAAGTATGGATACTTGACCGTATGGTATTTGTAAACTCAGGACAAACACTAAAAATAGAAGCAGGTACTATTATAAAAGGTAAACCTGGTCAAGGCGAAAATGCAAGTGCATTGATTATAGCAAGAGGTGCTAAAATAAATGCAGAAGGAACATCAGCCAAGCCAATAATCTTTACAGCTGAGGCCGATGATTTGAATGGCAAAGTAGCGAAGACTGACCGCGGCCTCTGGGGTGGCGTGATAATACTTGGCTCAGCAAGGCTCAATACTACTCCCAACAGAATGAATATAGAAGGTATTCCTACTACCGAATCTCGCGGAGAATACGGTGGTGATAACGATACTGATAATTCTGGAATATTCAGATATGTTTCAATCCGACATGGAGGAACAAATATTGGTGCCGATAACGAAATTAACGGACTAACAATGGGCGCTGTAGGCTCAGGAACCACAATCGACCATATAGAGGTATTTGCCAATAATGACGATGGTTATGAATGGTTTGGCGGAACAGTGAACACTAAATACTTAATCTCTGCTTATTGCAAAGATGATGCTTTTGATTGGGACCAAGGGTTTACTGGAAAAGGTCAATTTTGGTTAGCAGTACAAGACCCTAATGCAGGCGACCGCATGGGTGAGCTTGATGGCGCTGACGATCCCGAAGATGGAACTCCATTTGGTGGCGGGCAAATATATAATGCTACATTTATAGGACGTGGCGCTGGTGCTGGCGAAAAAGTAATGACTTTTAGAGCCAATGGTGGTGGTGAATTCTATAATGGAATATTTGTAAATCAAGCAAAAGGTGTTGATATTGAATTAAAAGAAACTTTGGACTTTGCTTCAAGCTGGAAACGCTTTAAAGATGGACAATTAAAAATTGAAAACAATATATTTTTTGATGTTGCAGATGCTACATTAGAAGGTGTATTTAAAGTTAAAGCCAAAGACGGAGTAAGCGATGTAGATGCTACAAATGCACAAAACGACTGGAACACATACATTGCAACAGCAAAAAACACAGTAGACATGGACCCTGGACTAAGCTACCCATCTAGCGGAACACTTAAGGTAATCCCCACAGGAAATGTAAGTTCTAACTTAGCAGTATATCCTACTGATTTCTATACTAATGTAAATTATAAAGGAGCTTTTGACCCAAGTGCTAGCAACTGGGCAGCAGATTGGACTCTACTTTTCGAATAAGCTATTATAACAAAATAATTTTGAATGAATATCGAGCCAAGGAGCTTGGTATTCATTCTATTTATCACAAAATCATATACATATACAATGAAATTACTTTTACTTACAGCAATTTTATTCTTTAGCCAATTTGCAATATCACAAACGGGCTCAATCAAAGGTCAAATAAAAGACAATAAAACTGGCGAAACGCTAATTGGCGCCAATGTAATAATCAAAGGAACAAATAAAGGAGCAATTGCTGATTTTGATGGCAACTTTATCATCAATAATTTGGCGGAAGGCGAATACACTCTAATCTGTTCATTTATATCATATCAGCAAATAATAATTTCTAATGTAAAAGTTAAGGCAAATACAGCCACAGAGCTGAATTTCGCAATGCAATCTGAAGCAGTAAGTATTGTTGGAGCAACTGTTACAGCAAGAGCTGTACGCAATTCGGAAAATGCCTTAGTGGCAATGCAGCTTAAATCGGCAACAAGTGTAAATGGCATTTCGGAGAAAGAAATAAGTATGAATGGTGATGGCGATGCAGCAGCTTCACTTAGCAGAGTTAGCGGCGTTACAATACAGGATGGAAAGTATATATATGTACGTGGTTTGGGAGATAGATATTCGCGTACCGACCTTAATGGAGCAATGGTACCGAGTTTAGATCCTGAGAAAAATAATATTCAACTGGACCTATTTCCTTCGAGCATAATAAATAATATGATGGTTTATAAAACCTTTAGTCCTGAGCTTCCTGCAAATTTTGCTGGTGGTTATGTGAATATAGAAACTAAGAAATTCCCTGAAGAATTTATGGTAGAAATTGGTACTACTGTTGGCATAAATTCACAAGCAACATTTAATAAAAACTTTATGACTTATGCTGGTGGCAAAACCGATTTCTTAGGTTTTGATGATGGTACAAGAGCAATTCCAGAAGCGGCCCAAGGCAATATTCCTTTCAGATATCAAGATGATGAAAAGCTTGATAATATAACTCGCTCATTTAATAAAACAATGTCTCCAACAACCAAAGCTGCACCATTTAATCATGGATTTAACTTCACCATTGGAAACAATCATAAGCTATTTGGCAAGGAAGTAGGTTATTTATTCAGCTATACTTATAAGCACGATTATAGATATTATGAAGGCGGAGAAAATGGGCAGTATACACTAAGTGCGGCAAATTCAAAATTCTTGCAACGCGACTTACAATATACCGATAGCCGAGGAGTAGACTATGTACTTTGGGGATTGATGGGAAGTGCTTCCTTAAAGCTAAACGACAATTCTAGTATTAGCTTAAATATTATCAGAAATCAAAGTGGAAACTCCACCTCACGATACCAAGAAGGATGGAATAATTACCATGAGGTAAATGTACAAACCCGTAGTTTACAATATGCACAACGCTCTTTCACCACAGCACAATTACTTGGTGAACATACAATTAAGAAACTTCATAAACTAAAAGTGAAATGGCATACAGCCTACTCTCTTTCCATTCAAGAACAACCCGATTTGCGTTTTTTCACCAATATTTACGACATCACTTCATCAGAGGATACCATATACAAAATTGACCCCGCAAAGCAAGGAGTTCCTGCACGATACTGGAGAAATATGCAGGAGTATAACTTCGATACAAAAATAGATTTTGAACTTCCTTATGAGTTCTTGAGCAATAATTCGTCGCTAAAGTTTGGAGGAAAACTAATGACCAAAAATAGAGATTTCTCTGAAAGAAGATTTGATGTAAATGACAATAACGACTCATATAAAGGCGATGTAACAGAATATTTGAGAGACGAAAATATTGGCATGGCTATTCCTGAATTTCCTAGCAAATACGGTGTATTTATAAGCGATGCAACACAATTATCGAATACATATTTCGCTTATCAAAACCTAATAGCAGCATACTTAATGACTGACCAACAAATAAATAACAAATTAAGAGCTGTATATGGTGTTAGAATGGAAACCACTGATATATACTTAGAAAGTGCGAAAAAGGATAATCCCAAAGGACAACTTCAAAATGTGGACTTTCTTCCTGCTATAAACCTTACCTTTAAACCAAACAAAAAGATAAATTTAAGAGCAGCCTATACAAGAACACTTGCTCGACCATCATTCAGGGAATTAGCACCTTATGCCTCTTTTGAATTTTCAGGAGACTATACTCTTATTGGAAATGAAAATTTAGAACGCACATTGATTGATAATATAGATTTCAGATTTGAGTGGGCGATGAAACCAGGAGAGCTATTATCTTTTGATGTTTTCTATAAAGGATTTATAAACCCAATAGAGCGCACATTTGTAACCACTGCTGTTGGCGATGAGCTTACATTCAAAAACTCTGACCGTGCCGATGTTTATGGTATTGAATTCGAAATACGCAAGAATTTAAATTTTATTTCTGGCCTAAAAAACTTTAAAGTTGGCTTAAATGTAGCCCTTGTAAATTCAATAGTAAATATTGCTACCGACGAATTGGATGTAATTAGAACAACTGACCCTACGGCAGCAGCAACACGCACAATGTATGGTCAAGCGCCATATATTATAAATACATATTTAAACTATTCATTAAAGAAAATTGGCTTGGATGCCAGAATAGTGTATAATACTACTGGCGAGAAACTTGCTGTGGTTGTAAAAGGAGGGACACCAAATATATATCAAGCACCACGACATTCATTAAATTTTACATTAAAAAAATCATTCGGAACAAAGTTTAGTATTATACTTAAAGCTAGCAATTTACTAAACTCTACTTATGTTAAAAATTATACATTTAATAATAAGGAATATATATACTCATCATATAATACAGGGCAAGCTTTTGCCATTAGCTTTAAATATAAATTATAATCTCAAAAAAATTACGTTTGTTAATAATAAAGCCGCTAGTTTAGTTCTATTAAACAGCGGCTTTTGTATTATTATTCAATATTAAAGTATTACCTTATATCCACAAGCTTAGTACATGACAAAATATTTTGGTTGCATAGTTTCAAAATAATATAATGAAATAATACACATTAAATTTTCATCATCTTACCGATTTTGTCATGGTTTTTGTTCCAAAAACTCACGCCAAAATCTATTGTTTATCAACATTGTAGCCACGGGTTTCCACCCATGGCTACAAATATAGAACACCTTCAGTGTTCATGGAAATAATCATAGATAAATATATTTTTACTAAAAATCCACAAGTATTAATAAAGAAAACCCATTAACCATAATGGAATTTTATTTCCATAGCCAACTTCAATATTATCAGCACAAATAAAAGAGTTCTCTATTTTTTCTATCTGTTTAAAACCTTTACTTTGCCCTCCTATTTCAAAAGTGAATTTATCATTAATCATAAAATCAGCGTTTTTAACAGAAAACACTTTATGACTTTGTTTTAATTGATTCACAAAAAACGTTTCGCGTAAAGTCCCCTCAAAATTTCGCACATTACTATTCAATGCATAAAGTAATGATGTATTATTAAGGTAAAGTTTATCTGGCTTGGTTAGGTATCCAATTGCCGAACCCTGCATCATAATTGCATTTACAATATTTGCTCTATCTATTGATTTTATAAGTTTAAGAATTACATCCCTACTCAAACCAACGTCTCTACTCAAACTAGAAAGCCTAATTAGAGCAAAAAAAACTATCTTTGTACTTTAATAATCAAAAAAAAACAATAAATGAAAAGCATTCTCCTTATAATTAGTACAATATTAGTTATTAGCACAATTACTTATGCTCAAGACAGCATTCCATGGCATCATCAAGCACCAAATGAGTTACAGTCGCAAGGCATTAGTTTGCAAGCTGGGCTAGACTATATGAAAAGCAAGGGTAAAACCCAAACAACAGTAATAGTTGCAGTAATCGATTCTGGCATTGATACTTTACACGAAGATTTACGCCCAAAACTTTGGCATAATCCAAAGGAAATTCCATACAATAATATTGACGACGATGGTAATGGCTATATTGATGATTATTATGGATGGAATTTTATTGGCGGAGCTGATGGGAGAAATGTTAATGGCGAAACCATTGAGGTTGTACGCTTTTATAGAGAGAATAAAGATGCCTTTGAGAATAAGACAAAATCCGATATTCCAAAAGCTGATAGAGCGAAATACAAACTATGGCTAAAAGCAGAAAGCGAAGTCACTTCTGAAATAAAAGAATTACGTGAGAATAAGCAGATGTTTGACGAATGGAGAAATGCCTTAGAATTTAGCCTAGCTCTCATAAAGCAGCGTTTAGGGACTGACACATTAACTCCTGAAATGGTAGAGGGATTTGAACCGCAAAACGACAATGAAACCACAATGAAACAATTGGTATTAGGCACTTATGAGCAGAAGCTTACAATTGAAGACATTGATGAGGCATTGAAATATTTTAATGGTCAATTGGATAAAGGATATAATTTGGATTATGACCCAAGAGGTGATATAATTGGCGATAATGTAGACGATATAAACGATACTATTTATGGCAATAGCGATGTACAAGCCGAGGGATATAGTCACGGTACAGGAGTTAGTGGAATTATCGGCGCAGTGCGAAATAATGGCATTGGTACACAAGGAATTGTGGACTCTGTACAACTTATGATTTTAAGAGTTGTACCTGGTGGCGATGAGCGCGATAAAGATGTAGCTTTAGCCATAAGATATGCTGTAAAAAACGGAGCTACAATCATTAATGGCAGCTTTGGTAAATCTTACAGCAAGCACCCCGAGTTTGTGCAAGATGCAATACAATATGCTTTAGACAATAATGTACTATTTATTCACGCAGCAGGAAATAGTGCCGAGAATAACGACAAAATAACTCACTACCCTACTCCAACAAAGTCACAACGTGCAATATGGATAGACGTAGGAGCTTCAAGCATTAATAATGACCAAGGTAGATTAGCCGCCAACTTCTCAAATTACGGAAGAAAAACTGTGGATATATTTGCTCCGGGAGTTAATATATATTCCACCTCGCCAAATAATAATTATGGATCTTCGAGTGGAACATCAGATGCTTCGCCAGTAGTAGCAGGAGTTGCCGCTTTGGTTAAATCATATTACCCAGAGATAACAGCACAACAGCTTAGAAAAGTATTATTAGAATCTTCGGTAAAGCATAAAAACGTAAAAACATACCTACCAGGAAGTGATAAAAAAGAAGTTAAGTTTAAGAAACTAAGCACTACTGCAGGAATTGTAAATGCATATGAAGCATTAAAAATGGCTGAAGAATTATTGAGTGAATAATGATTAATTCTTTTTAAATCACTAATAATTTACCATTCAAAAAAACTCATTTATCGCAATGAGTTTTTATTTAACTTTGGTTTCTTATTCCGTAGAATATTGAAATAATCTTAACAGCTAATAATCAGGCAGTATGGACAATTTTGTT
>NIUZ01000084.1 GCA_002254285.1 Bacteroidetes bacterium 4572_112
CAAAAATTATTTGCATAGCCGTAGCTATGGAAATAATTTTTAACGCAGTAATAGGGAAATATAAACGATTTATATGGCGTGTTTTGGTATTAATTTGGTATAAGCAAGTTCTACGGACTTTATAATATTTTTCGCACTTCGTGCTACAAATACGAAACTCCTACGGACCCATCTATTTGTACTAATACCAAATTGGTATAAAACAAAAAACACCTTTCAAATAATTGAAAGGTGTTTTTTTAATAATTTAATAATTTCTTACATACCTACTTTTGCACGAACTCAATATTATCCTTTACCTTCTGCGAAAGAAGCGCAATATCAAGCACATCCATAGCATTTTCTACAAAATGGAATTTCAATCCTTTAATATACTTTTCGTTTATTTCGGCTATATCTTTCTTATTCTCTATTGAGAGTATAATCTCTTTTATACCAGCTCTTTTGGCAGCAAGAATTTTCTCTTTTATACCACCAACAGGCAATACTTTAGAACGTAAAGTTAGCTCACCAGTCATGGCAATTTTAGACTTCACTTTACGCTGAGTAAATGCTGAAGCCAAAGCAGTAAAGAACGTTATTCCTGCCGAAGGACCATCTTTTGGAGTAGCACCTTCAGGAATATGAATATGTACATCATACTTTTCAAAAGCAACTTGTGGCACGCCAAGTTTTTCGGCATTGGCACGAAGGTATTTATAAGCCACAGTAGCAGATTCCTTCATTACATCGCCAAGGCTACCTGTCATTGAAAAAGCACCTTTACCTTTACTTAAACTAACCTCTATAAATAGAATAACACCACCAACGCTAGTCCATGCTAGGCCTGTTACAATTCCTGCCTGTGAATTATCTATAGCTTTATCCTTTTGAAAACGAGCAGGACCCATAATATCATAAAGATTTTCAACAGCCAATTTGCTATCAAATTCTTCATCCATTACAATCTTGCGAGCTCTATTTCGTAAAACTTTAGCAATGGTTTTGTCCAAGGAGCGAACTCCAGACTCGCTAGTATATTTATCAATAAGCTCTGTAAGAACTTTCTTATCAAGTGTAAGCTGCGATTTCTTAATACCATGCTCCTTATACTGCTTAGGAATAAGGTGACGCTTAGCAATCTCAATCTTTTCTTCAATTAAATATCCACTAAGATTTATAATTTCCATTCTATCCAATAAAGCAGGATGAATATTACTCAATGAGTTTGCCGTGGCAATAAACATAATCTTAGAAAGATCGTATTCAACCTCTAGGTAATTATCATAGAAAGATGAATTTTGCTCAGGATCAAGCACTTCCAAAAGTGCAGAAGCAGGATCGCCATTAAATTGGCTACCATTGATTTTGTCAATTTCGTCAAGAACAAACACTGGGTTTGATTTCTTAGCCTTTTTCAAGCTTTGGATAATACGGCCAGGCATAGCACCAATATAGGTTTTTCTATGACCTCTAATTTCCGACTCATCGCGCAAACCACCTAATGCCATACGCACATACTCACGATTAAGCGAGCGTGCAATGGATTTACCCAAAGAGGTTTTACCAACACCAGGAGGGCCTACTAGGCAAATTATTGGCGATTTCATATCATTCTTTAGCTTTATTACAGCCAAATACTCAAGAATACGCTCCTTTATTTTATCTAAACCAAAATGGTCTTCATCAAGAATTTTTGATGCTTTTTTAAGATCAAAATTATCATTAGAAAACTCATTCCAAGGTAATTCTACCAAGGTTTCAAGGTAATTATATTGTATGGAATACTCTGCTGCAGAAGGATGCATACGACCAAGTTTATCAAGCTCTTTATTGAATAAATCGCTAACATTCTTCGACCATTTCTTCTTCTCTGCTTTTTTCTTTAGAGATTTTATATCTTGCTCATGAGGACCTCCACCAAGTTCATCCTGAATGGTTTTCATCTGTTGATTTAATAGATAATCGCGTTGCTGCTTATCCATATCAACTTTCACTTTCTCTTGAATCTTATTTTTAAGCTCAAGCATTTGTATCTCTTTGGTAAGATTTGCCAATAAACTATTAGCACGCTCTTGCAAAGTATCTGTTTCTAATAATCGCTGCTTATCCTCTAGTGGACTATTAAGATTACTTGAAATAAAATTCACTAAAAATCGAGGGCTATCAATATTTTTTATGGCAAAACCTGCATCACCAGGAATATTAGGATTTAGCTTAATAGCATTTAAAGAAAGATCCTTAATAGAATCCATTAAAGCATCAAAATCCTTATTCTTTTCCTCAACAATATCACCATTCAATGGCTTAATCTTAGCTTTAAAATAAGGCTCACTCTGAACTTCTTCCTCAAGATGAATCCTATTTCTTCCCTGAAGAATTACCGTTGTAGAATCATCAGGCATAGATAGAACCTTTACAACATAGGCCATTACGCCATTCTTATAAAGATCATCAAAAGTCGGCTCTTCCATTGAGCCATCTATTTGAGCAACTACACCCAAAAGCTTATTTCCATTTTTTACATCATTAATAAGCTTGGTAGATTTCTCTCGCCCAACAGTAATAGGAATCATTACACCTGGAAAAAGTACTGTATTACGAAGTGGAAGAATTGGAAGTTCCTCAGGAATATCCTTTACATCCATAGAAAAATCTTCTCCTTGTGGTAGTAATGGAATAAATTCAGTTTCCGTTTCTATGGTATCTGTCAACCTCATCATTTTATTATCGTCAAAAATCATATATTGTCATTTTGTCATTAGTCACTGTTAAAAACGTCATAAAAAAGCTAATATTGCTCTTAATAACGAATAGTGCTGAAACGGTAAAATTATAAAAATCTATGGTTCAATTGATTAATATATTTATATATTTTCAGCATGTTTTATAGTCAATAGATATGCCAATTTTAAGGGTAAAAAGAGAAAAGATAAAGAATGGTAAAGGATTGTAAAAAAATTGTAAGGGGTAGTAAAGGATAGTAAGGTATAGTAGAATCATAAATCTCCAATCGTTAATCTATAGTCCTCTTTCCTAGTCCTCTTTCCTAGTCCTCTTTCCTTATAATAAGTTTTCTATTTACACACTTTACAGGACAGTCCCCAATCCCTCCACCTCTTTTTCCTTTTAGCTTTTTTTTTCTCTTTTTTGAGGTTACTTTTTTTGCCTTTAAGAAAGTGTTTTACTTTATCCACGGCATTATCCTCTTTAAAATCGTCACAGTTCATAAAGTCTGCTGGGTATTCTTCGGCATTAATGGGTGTAAATTTGGTATTTATGCTTTTGTATAAAGTTTTATTTCTTTTGGTATTTTGTAATGTAAGAGCCACCAATGGTAATGCAGAGCGACCACCAGAACCATTTGCACCATTATTGAAATGGATTTTTGGAGAATTTGCGCCCACCCTTGCTGCTATTACAATTGAAGGATTATAGGCCACAAACCAAGCATCGATAAACTTTTGCGAAGTGCCAGTTTTTCCCGCCAAAGGCAATTGCACATTATATCTACTGCGCATAGAAATGCCTGTACCCTCATTTATGGCTTTTTGTAGCACAGCATTTATATAAAAGGCAGTTTTTGCTGTTATTAGCTTTATAGTGTCATTCTCTTGCTTATGACTATAAATTGTATCGCCCTGCTTTGTTATTATCGACTCAATAAAATATGGGTTTACAGAATAGCCTCCATTTGCAAAGCTTGCATAAGCTCTTGTAAGCTCATAAATACTAGCAGTTGACGACCCCAAAGAAACCGCAGGCTCATTTTCTAAATCAGAAGAAAAGCCCAAACTATTCCATAGTTTGCGTAAGTTTTCGAATTCAACAGCAAACCAAAGTCTTACTGTGGGAATGTTTTTTGAATGCGATAGAGCTGCTGCCATGGAGTATTTCCCTCCAATACTTTTATCATAATTTTCAGGTTTCCAATCATCAAAATCGGAGAGAATAAGCTCGCTATTATCAATATAATCGCAGGGCTTTGCGCCTTCCTCAAAAGCTTGGGCATAAAGAAAAGGTTTAAAAGTACTTGCCATCTGCCTTTTGGCATAAATTTGATCATAGGGCTGAGTACTAAAGTTACGTCCTCCTACCCACATCAATACTGCGCCATTATTGGGATTGATGGCTTGCATTCCGGCATGAAGCAATGTTAAGGAATATTTTGCACTATCAAGCACTGTCATACTATCGAGTTGCAATTTACCATTATCTATAATATACTGATATACAATCTCATTCTTACGATTAAATTGACCTTTTGATTTCAGTTCCTTAAGAGCCAAATTTTGCAAATACCGATAATTTTTACCTTTAGCATATTGCGCTTTCAACTTTTGCTGCTGCTTACTAATATGCTCATTATAAGCTAATGTGGCATTCTTCTGCAATTGATAATTCATGGTAGTATTAATTATCAAGCCATCTTTTTCGATATTATATTCACTGCCTTTTGCTGAATTATATTCTTCAATAAGCTTATTGGCTTTGGAACGCACTATTTTTAAATAATAATTGGCAATACCTGATCTCTGAATATTTTTATAATCCAGTTCCAAGGGCAGTGTTTTCAAGCTATCGTAAGCAGTTTGTGAAATGAAATTTACTCTACTCATTTGCTTGAGAACAACATTACGTCTTCTGATGGAATTTTGAGGATAAAGATGTGGATTATAATAGGTGTTTGCCTTCAGTATTCCCACAAGAACCGCCGATTGCTCAATGTTTAGTTCCGAAACCTGCTTATTAAAATACCTTTGCGATGCTGCTTCAATTCCATAAACATTCTCGCCAAAGGCTACGGTATTAAGGTATAAAATAAGAATCTCATCCTTATTAAAAACTTTCTCTATTCGCTGCGAAAGGATTATCTCTTTCACCTTATTAACCAATATACTTATTTTGCCAAAATTGCTACGGCCATACATATTCTTCACCAACTGCTGAGTAAGGGTACTTCCTCCACCACCATTACTCTCGCCCATAATTATTGTACGAATTACCACCCTTATATAACTCCTAATATCTACTCCCGAATGCTCAAAAAACCTAACATCTTCAGTGGCCACCAATGCATTAATTAAGTGCTTTGGCAGTTTATCATATTCCACAGGCGTTCTATTCACATTATAATATTTACCCAAGAGAATATTGTCGCTGCTATACACTTCTGAGGCCAGTTCGTTTTCGAAAGAAAGTAGCTCCTGTTCGGTGTATATTTTCCCGAAAAAGCCATTGGCTACAGCATAGTAAAAGCCAATTATTATCGATATTGATAAGATTGCAATTACTATCGCTGATTTCAACAAAATTCTTAGAAAATTATTCTTTATTCTCATATTTCAAAAATACAATAAAACTTTTAATAAAATATATGTCAAATTACTCTTAAATATCATGGCCTTGCTTACTGCCCTTTCTTTTTCATTTTGCCTTGATGCAAAACGAAACAAAAAAATATTAACATTCAATTTGCTTCATTCGGCAAGTGATAATGAATTATCATTTGCTCTCATTTAAGCAAATAGACAAGAGCGAAAAACCTCCCACACACCTCTTTCCAATTAATTTATTTTCATAATAAAGTAGGTAATAAATGATCTTTTCTTATTCGTAAAAACATTACATATCTTATTATTTATCACACTAGCAGAGTTTATTCTTTGTCATTGATTTCAAACGTAAACGCCTTTATTGAAAATAATATCAATTGGAAATTCACCGCCAACCCCGTTTTCGCTCTGGTCAAGGCTTGATGCGCTAGTATTTTCACCTATTTGGGTTTACTTCAATATATCACATTAATCAACATTATCATACAAAACTCTACTGCTGTGTAATTTTATTGCGTTGCATAACAATATATTACAACATTTACTATCAAGAATTCTAGTTAATATCCATAATGCTTGCTGAAAATAAAATAAATTATACTATCCCATCAGAATGTTTTTTATCTTAGCACATTAAATTAACGACACTAAAATGGCTATACGATTATTCTTAATAATACTACTAACAACGATGTTTTTTGATATTTATTCGCAGAATAATGCAAAAAATATTGGCGCAAGGTCATCATCAATGGCTGGAGCTGGTGTTGCTAGTACTGATTTTTGGAGCGCAGCAAATAACCAAGCTGCTCTGGGCTATAATAAACAATGGGGAGCAGGATTTTATTATGAGAATAGATTTCTTGCAAAAGAGCTAAGTCTCAATAGCCTATCGTTGGTTATACCAACAAAAAAAGGATCCTTTGCCATTAATATGAACTATTTCGGATATTCGCAATACAGCGAGAGCAAAATTGGTTTGGCATACGGAATGGCTCTTTCTGAGCGGTTTGCGGTGGGCGTACAAATGGATTATTTGCGGACCTCCATTGGCAACGAATATGGTTCGAAAGATATATTCACTTTTGAGGTGGGCATAATGTCTAAAATTACCGACGAAATAGTTCTTGCGGCACATATTTTCAATCCCATACAAGCAAAACTTAGCGATTACGATAACGAGAGAATCCCTGCCTTACTTAAGATTGGAGTTGAATGGAGATTAGCAAATAATTTTACGGCTCTTGCAGAAGTACAGAGCGATATTGATAATGAGCTTGCTGTAATTGGAGGCTTGGAGTACCGCATTAAAGATATACTTTATACCAGAATTGGTGTAGGAAGTGGACCTAATTTATTCAGCTTTGGTGTAGGATTGGATTTCAAGAATTTTCGTTTAGATTTCAGCTCCTCCATGCATCAAAGCTTGGGTTATTCGCCACAAATTTCATTTTTTTACAGAATAAACAATTAGATGGATATTAGATATTTACATAAGATATTTATAAGTTTAATTCTATCATTGATTATTATTAGCCCTGCTTATTCGCAATCGGATATTACGGCAAAAGAGATAATAAATCAACGTATTGAAGAGCTGTCGGCAAAAACTGATATGGAATTCGATTTTTCGGAAATTTACGAACATTTTTTAGAACTTTATGAGCATCCTATAAATATAAACACTGCCGATGCGGAGGAGTTACGGACTCTCCTATTCTTAAATGATAATCAAATAGCTATCCTCATTGATGCGCGTAATAAAAATGGTGGATTTCAAACTATATACGAACTAAAGGAACTTGACGGATTTTATATAAATCTGCTAAAAGATATTGAGCCGTTTATTACTTTTGATAAAACAGAGAAAAAAGAAAAGCTACAGCTTAGCAGAATGCTAAAATATGGCAAGAACCAGGTGATTGTTCGCTATGGTAGAGTGTTGGAAGATCAGAAAGGCTATGCGCCAATAAGTGATCAAGAGCTTGCCGCTAATCCCAACCGTAGATAATGGTCGGGATTGGCATTTGGTAAATCTGCCACTTCCATAAACTTGCAAAGGCAAGCTCGTGGACTTAGAGCAAATACCTCAGCCAACGAAATACTGTTTTTCAGAGGTGCTGCAGCCACAGTAAAAATTACCGATGATATAGATATTACAGCTTTTTATTCCAATAAAAACCTCGATGCTGGTCTTGACATAAGAGATACTGCCGACACCGAAGATTTGGTCTTTTCGTCAATTCAAGAAAGCGGAATGCACCGCACTGTAGACGAAATGGCAAAAAAAGGAGCTGTAAATGAGCAGGTTATGGGAGCTCATGCACAATACAGCAATAATGGTTTGCGAATAGGCATTACTAGCTTTGCTACAATTTATGATAAGGAATTACTGAAAGACACTAAGCCTTATCAGTATTACGATTTCCAAGGTAAAGAGAATTTTAATACCGGAATTGATGCCTCCTTTGCCAATAAATATTTTAGTGTATTTGGCGAGGCTGCCATCAGTAAAAATAAAGGAGCAGCTTTTCTTATTGGTTCACTATTTAATTTACATCCGCGACTAACATTCACGGTATTTTATAGAAATTATCAGAAAGAATATCAGAATTTTTATGCCATAGCAATGGCCGAAGGTGGAAGAAATAATAATGAAGAGGGAATATATTTTGGTACAAATATACATTTGGGAAGCAAAAGCGATATTGTACTTTACTACGATTTATTTAAATTCCCTTGGTTAAAATATAGACTGAATGCACCATCTTTTGGAAACGAATTTTCTGCCCAATATATGCGCAATGTAAACAGAAAACTAAATTTCTATATAAGATATAAGTATGAAGAAAAAA
>NIUZ01000085.1 GCA_002254285.1 Bacteroidetes bacterium 4572_112
AGTGAATATACCTGTGCGCTAAGTGTGTCAGGATTTTGAATTTCTTTTTCTACCTCATCCCAGTCGATACGACCACGAACCAAAAAACGGGTATCGTCTTTACCGGTGAGTTTAATTTGCTCATTATAAAAATCAACATCATTCTGCTTGCCAAATTCATCGCCATAATACACCACTGGAGTACCAGGCAAAGTTAGCATTACAGAATATATAAGACTAATTTTACGAACATCATTATCCATAAGCTCGGCCAAGCGCGAAGCAATTCCTTCTCCTTTACGGAAATCCCATTGCTGCTGCTTACAGTAGTTATCGTGGATATATTTTCTATCATCTTCGGTAACATAAACAAGCTCAAGGCTCAACTCATCGTGGCAACGAAGGAAGGTAAACCATTGGCTAGCCTCAGGAATTTCTGGAGTAACGGCAAGGCTTAATGTGTCAATAATTGGCTCATTAGATTCCGATTTCAATGCCTTATAAATCTGTGGCATAAGTGGGAAATGATATCCTGCATGGCACTCATCTCCATCGCCAAAATACTTAACTACCTCCTTGGGTTTTTGGCAAGCTTCGGCTAATAAAAGAGTATTTGGACGAGCAAAATCAATTACCGCACGAAAGAATTTGACAATTGTATGTGTCATTTCTAGATTTTCGCAGTCAGTACCCTCTTCCTTCCAAAGGTAAGGAATAGCATCAGCCCTAAATCCATCAACGCCCTTGCTAAGCCAATAAAGAAAATTCTGCGACATCTCCACAAGCACTTTAGGATTGCGGAAGTTCAAATCGGGCTGGAAATCAAAAAATCTATGGAAGAAATACTCATCACCTTCTTTTTTCCAATTGCTCTCCTCTATTCCGTAAAAAATTATTCGAGCATCCTCAAATTTGTCAGTATCCTTATTCCAAATATAATAATCGCGATAAGGATTATCCTTGCCTTTTTTAGCCTCCAAAAACCAAGGGTGCTGGTCTGAAGTATGGTTAATGGCAATATCAAAAATTACCTTAATACCTTTACTACGAGCAGTTTCCAGAAAACCATCGAAAACCTCATCCTGCGATTTGCCACCAAGTAACTCAGGGCGAACAGCACGGTAATTGCTAATATCGAAACCAGCATCACGACCAGGACTATCCAAAATAGGAAGCAACCAAAGACAGCTAACTCCTAAGTTTTGAAGATAGTCGAGCTTATTCTCCAAGCCCTGAAAATCGGTATTGAATAAATCCACATAAAGCGAATAAACAGTCACATCCTTATACCATTCTGGATCTAAAGCTGCAACAGAATTCTGCTTTTTGAATAATTCCAAATCCTTAATAAAACCACTTAATTCCTCTTGACCTTTGTTGCCATAGATTTGACTCCACAGGTTCTCTATTTTTTGTATCTCACTCATATTTTATGCTTTTAAGTCTTCAGTACTCAGTCTTCAGTACTCAGTCTACTGCATACCTTGGACTGCTTACTGCATACTGCCGACTGTGGACTGCTTACTGATTACTGCCTACTGATTACTGCCTACTGATTACTGCCTACTGATTACAAAACAGAAACCGAATAATCCTTATTAACGATAATATCGGCATCTTGTTTAAGTGCTTTCACCATATCGTGCTCTTTAAGAAGAACTTTCATACGGAACTCATTTTGAGGCTCTTTACCTCTTAGCTTTTGAGCTTTTCCTGTATCGTGATAAGTGATATCAATAAATACTCTAATATCAACATCCTTAGTTTTTGTGGCATAAAGTCCATCAACAATAAGCATATCCACATCGGCAAAATTTGTTGTCAATTGGTCAACTTGCTCAGTTACTAAATCAACACAAGGCATAGTGGCAACAGCCTTATTTTTGAAATCGTTGATATTCTTATAAATCAAATCCCAGTCGTACTCATCGTATCCAACAACATTCTCCACACCATTTTTAGTACGCCATTCTGTACGCTCCAAAGGCAATGTTTTATAATAATTATCGATATGAATTGGCTTGGCAAAAATTCCATAAGCACGTAAGCCCTTAGCTACCACATGAGCAAGCTCTGTTTTACCAGTTCCCGACTCACCAGAAATCGCAATTACTAATTTATCATTCTTTGTCTCTTCTTTTACTTTTAAAATCTGAGCAATTATTATCGCTCCAGCATCTCTGTGCTTATCCTCTATTAATAAAACGTCTCCTAACATATCTTTGTATCTTTTATAATTTCATTTATCTATTAAATATAATAAGGCTAAAGGCTAAAGGCTAAAGGCTAAAGGCTAAAGGCTAAAGGCTAAAGGCTAAAGGCTAAAAAAATGATTGGTTCACTTTAAACCTTAAACTTTGAACTTTGAACACTTTAAACTTTACACTTTAGTCTTTCAACTTTAGCCTTCTATTTCAACCGCTTCCAGCTTCATAACCTTTCCTTGTACCATCACTTCTCTCGCCTTATCGCAGCTAACTTCAATCTCACCATCTTCAAAATGGAATTGATATTTTGCACCTTTAAAAACCAAGCCAAAAGCCAACTGAGTCCAATGCTCTGGCAAATTAGGATTTATTGAAAGCACATCGCCAGAGAAGTCGATGCCTGCAAAAGCAGCATACATAATCCACAGAGTACCAGCCATTACACCTGTATGTACTCCCTCGGCAGTAGTACCACCTTGTATATCGTTATAATCGCTAGTAAGTGCATTTTGGAACATACTCCAGCTCAAATCTTCCTGACCAATTTGCTGAGCCAAATATGAGTGAACAACACGACTCAATGTAGAGCCATGAGATGTGCGCTCTAGGTAATATTCAAGATTTTTCTGAATATAATCCTCAGGTAAATCGTATCCCAAGCCCTTAATTATCTCCGTAACTTTATCATTACTAAGATTATAATACAACATAAGAGCATCAGCTTGCTTAGCCACTTTATAATCGTCAGGAGTTTTGCCTTCAGCCTTCAATACCCTATCCATGCGGTGAGTATTTTCGTATTTCTTAGCATAATAATCCCAATCCAATTCCTTAAGATCAAAATATCCATCGTATTGAGAGATTATTCCATCTTCAGAAATCACTAGGCGCATTTTCTTAGAAATATCGCTCCACTTATCGAATTCTGCATTATCAAAATTGACAGCTTTTGTAGCCGCAGCCTTATTTTCATCATCAAGTTTATTCCAAATTTCCTGAATTTGGTCAAACATCCATACCGTCATTACATTAGTATAGGCATTATCCTTAATTCCACCCTCTTCTCTGTCAGAATAGGCTTCATGAAATTCGTCAGGGCCCATAACCTTATCAATGGAATAGCGGCCCGATTGCTCATCAAACTCACATTTACTTTCCCAGAAACGGGCAATTTCCAACAACATTTCCAAGCCTGCCTCTTGCATAAATTCAGCATCCTCGGTAAAGTGGAAATACTGAATAATATTATAAGCAATAGCCAAAGAAACGTGGCGTTGCAATGAGCTATGGTCGTCGCCCCAATCGTCGGAAAGAGGATTATAATGATATTTTTGAGTTTCCTCGCGTCCATCGCTACCACTCTGCCATGGGAACATAGCTCCCTTAAATCCAAACTCTTGAGCATATTTACGAGCCTCATTAAGTCTACGGAAACGATACATTAGCACCGATTTGGCAACCTCAGGATAGTGAACAAAATACACCGGAAGAATATATAATTCGTCCCAGAAAATATGACCACGATAAGCCTCACCCGTTAAAGCACGAGCAGGAATTCCGAAATCTATTTCAGTATTATGAGGCGAAGTGCCAGTAAGTAAATGGTAGGTATGCAAACGAAGCATTTTCTGTGTTCTTCTGTCGCCTTCAACCACTATATCCACTTCATCCCAAATATCGTCCCAAGCCAATGATGACTCATCAGTTAGCTGCTCATATACTGCAAGATTAGATAAGTTATCCAATAATTGCTTTTCTTCAATTAATGAATCAGATTTTTCAATCCATACAGTTTTTGCAAGATATAAAGACTCTTCTTGTTCAACATTTTGGCTAAAAACCGACTCAATAACTCCATCGGTAGCAGTGTGAGTAAAATCTACATCAATAGCCTCGCCTTGTATGGAAACATCCATGCGAGCAGCTTCCGAAATATAGATATTGCTCTGATTAGTTTTTACAGTAAGTAGTTGCACATTGCCATTGGCATTTTGCGAAACAGGCTCAAGATGTTGTTGCTCAAGACTAGCATAGCGAGCCACACCATCATTTTTATGAGCACCTTCTAAACTCGATTTTATGGAAATATTTCCACTATAATTTTGTGGACTTACAGCAAAATTAATTCCGCCGATATTTTTATTATCCATAGAAGCAAAGCGGCTCGAGAAGATCACTGTTTCTCTTCCTTGCTCATCTTTTACAAGCATACTAGTTTCGAAAATACCATTCTCGAAATATAAAGTACGCTCAATATCAATAATTTCAGCCGTATTTACATCAAACCATTCGCCATCATCAATCTTAAAAGTAATTGGCAACCAGTTTGGAACATTTACAAAATCTTCGTTCTCAATATCACGACCTTCAACCTTAGATGTAAGTCTATTGAAAAGGCCAGCCATATATGTGCCGGCATAATTTTTTTCGTTGGCCTCAGCAAAAGCAAAAGCTCCACGAGTACCAAAATATCCATTTCCTATGGAAAGTAAAGCCTCACGAGAGCGCTCTTTATCGCCATTATATGTGCTATAGGATAGCGACCAATTATCGTCATCCATACCATTCTCGAACCAATACTGAATTCCTTCAAACTCAATTTCAGAAATATCTTCAACAACTATATCAGCACCAGCTTCCCAAAGTCCCTGAGCATTATCCTCACGAGCAAGACCTAGCACAAGACCGAAATTTCCGGCTTTACCTGCTTGCACACCGCTAATTGCATCTTCAATAACCACAGCCTGATGATATGCTACACCAAGATTGTCGGCAGCAGTAGTAAAAATATCTGGAGCAGGTTTTCCTTTCAAACCAAGCTCTGCGCTAACAACACCATCTACGCGGGTTTCAATAAGGTCGATTAGGCCAGTAACAGTAAGAACTTTCTCAGCATTTTTCGACGAAGAAGCCACACCAATTTTAATACCCTCTTCTTTTAGGCGATGCATAAGTTTTACGGTAGATTCGTACTCCTCAATTCCATCGCGCTCAAGAATATTATTAAAGGCAATATTTTTTCTATTTCCTATACCGCAATATGTTTCTATATCAACATCGTCGGTAGGTTCGCCATAAGGAAGCTCAATACCTCGAGATTCAAGGAATGATTTTACACCCTCGTAACGAGGTTTTCCATCAACAAAAGTGAGATAATCACCTTCATGAGTAAACTCTACGAATTTTTCGCCATGCTTTTCTTCACGCTGCTTTAGGTATGTATCAAACATCTCTTTCCATGCAATAGAATGCACTAGCGCAGTTTTTGTAATTACACCATCAAGGTCAAAAATTACAGCTTTCAATTTATTATCTATCATATTGTTCTTATTAAAATGTATTGCATTTAGGGAAAATGCTAATACTGATAATTTAATATACTCTTGGACACTAAAAATCATTGCATCAAAGTTTTACAGCTGATGCAACGAATATTATATTTATTATTTATAGATTTTAATTACCCAATATTGGTAAATACTTCTTGCACATCATCATCATTATGCAACTTATCGAGCATTTTGTCTATATCGACCATTTGCTCTTCGGTAAATTGCTGAGGCGATGTAGGGAAACGCTCCAAAACAGATTTATTAATTTCAAGCTTTAGAGCCTCAATTGCTGCTGTAAGATTACCGAAAGATTTATAATCAGCAGTAATAATTACCTGATCATCAACCTCTTCAATTTCTTCCAAGCCTGCATCAATAAGCTCTAATTCAAGTTCTTCAATATCTGTTTCATCAGTTTTTACTAATTCGAAAATTGCTTTGCGCTCAAACATAAATTCCAACGAACCTGTTGGCACAATTGCACCGCCAGCTTTATTAAAGTATGATTTTACATTAGCAACAGTACGGGTAGTATTATCTGTGGCACATTCCACAAAAATCAATACACCATGAGGGCCTTTACCTTCGTAATTTACCTCTGTCATTGACTTATAATCAGAACTTGTAGCACGCTTAATTGCCGAAAGAATATTATCCTTAGGCATATTTGCAGCTTTAGCATTCTGAATAGCAGTACGCAAGGAAGGATTCATCTCTGGGTCCGACCCACCATCTTTGGCAGCAGCAGTAATTCTATTTCCTAATTTTGGAAACACTCGCGACATCATGCCCCAACGTTTCATCTTTGCCGCCTTGCGGTATTCAAATGCTCTTCCCATTATATTTGTATATTATAAATTTAGCATTACATATTATAACTAACTGCAAACCACTAAATTATCTTGATAAACGATATTAATTTTACAGAACGCAAATATATGAATTATTTTAGCATAATTTTTAGATTGTGAGATAAAAAGTAGAAAAGGTTGAAAGGGTTAAAAAAGGGTGAAGTAGATTATGAATAATTCTAAAACTATCCTTTTTCCTAGCCCTCTATACTTGTCCTTTTTCCTTTATTAAAAGATTGAAAAGTTATTCGGTTGGTTGTTTGTTGGTTGTTGTTCTTGATTCAGCGTTTGCGATTACTGCATAAATACTTATCCTAATCATTAAACAGTTTCGCTTGGCTTCGCCTCGCTCAATTTTGCTTATCCACGAATTACACGAATCTCCACGAATTAGTGTAATTCGTGGATACTTTTTTTAACATTATTGAAGGGTAATGTAGATTATGAATTATTTTAAAATCACTTCATTATTCACTGTTGTTATAAATTTTTCCTTTTTTCCTAATCCTCTATCCTTGTCCTTCATTTATATTCCCAGATATCACAAAGCAAGCAACACTCATTTTATCTTTTTTTGTTGAAAACTGAAAACAATAAATACTCTGAAAGAAAAAATATAGGTTAACGTTATTATCAAGGATATTTTTTTGTAATTTTACGTGAATATTTTTTAGGCATATTTGTCGAATGAATATGTATTTGATGAATAAGGTCACTCGACAAAATCCATAACCACCTGAACAACATTAAATTGTAATTTTAACCAAAATAAATACTAACAAACGTATATATTGTAAATATAATGACTTGTCATTATATCCACTCGTTAGACCGCGCAATAACCTCCAAAACCCAGCAATACTCTACAAAACCACACATTTTTTATTGAAAATTGTTGATAAATAGCAAGATATTTATTAGGGTATCATGCT
>NIUZ01000086.1 GCA_002254285.1 Bacteroidetes bacterium 4572_112
ATATTTTGAAACTCTTTACTAAAACGGGCGCCATGTGTTTTTACCCATTTTGCCATTTCCGAAAGACCAAGCTCTAAACTCACCTGTTGTTGGGGATTAAAAACAGTATCAAACTTTTTATGATTGGCATAAGCATGAGTAACTTCTTCTCGTTTTTCCAACTGTTTTATATTTAACTCTGCTTGCATTGCTTTACTAACTGCCACCGCCAATTCTTTTACAGAATATACAGTATCACTACCTATATTAAAAATAGTATTTCTAGCATTGGCGATATTTACCGAATTAGCAATATAAGGCGCAACATCATCAATATGCGTAAAAGCCCTTGTCTGCTCACCGTTCCCAAATATGGATAGTGGTTTATTCTCTAAAATTTGATTCATAAATATACCTACCACATTCCATGCCAAACATCTTATGCGCATTTAGTAAATCTAATTCTACAGCATATTTTGCTATTCCATAAGGATCTTCGGGTTGCGGATATTGTGTTTCTGTTAATGGTAATTTATTAGTTCCGTAAACAGCTATGGAAGAAGTAAATACAAAACATTTTATATTATGATTAATGGATGCATTGATAAGATTAATGCTGCCGATTAAGTTATTTTGATAGTTGAAATTTCTAATAAAATGACTTAATCCTTCTGCTGCATAGGCTGCAAGATGGTAGATATAGGAAAACTTATATTTTTCGAAAAGAGTATTTATTAATTCAACATCAAGGATAGAACCTTCATAAAATATTGCCTCTGGGTTGATATTATCTTTATCTCCTCCCGAAAGATCATCTAAAACTATAACCTTATGGCCTTGTTTTAGTAAATGATTTACAATATGAGAACCTATAAAGCCCGCCCCTCCCGTAACAAATGAAGTTGTATTCATATTTTAATAGCCTTGCAGATCAAAACTAGAACTATCAATCAGATTAACCTCTTTTTTCATTTTCTTCTGAATTATATTGAAGTGATGCTCATCATCAGGAGTAACAAAAGAAATTGCTTCGCCCGGAGATTCTGCTCTACCAGTTCTGCCAATACGGTGCACATAATCTTTGGGTGATCGTGGCAGCTCATAGTTTATTACATACGGCAGAAATTCAATATCAATACCTCGCGCCAAAAGGTCGGTGGTGACAAGTACACGAATCTTGGCTGTTTTGAAACGCCTTAAACTCTCGCTTCGTGAATTCATACTTTTCTTGCCATGAATAGAAACGGCATGTATACCATTACGCGCAAGTTTTATGGCCACCTGATCTGCTTTAAAAGCTGATGATACAAAAACCAAAACTTGCTGTAAATTATCTTTCTTTATTAAATATCGCAAAAGTGGCCCTTTTCGACTTTCTTCAACAGCATAGGCAATTTGATCAATGAGTTCTTCATCTGATTCTTTTGATTCAATTTTTACAATCGTAGGATTATTTAATAGAACTTGCTTAATATTTTCCACATCATCACTTAGAGTTGCCGAAAATAAAAGATTCTGGCGCTTTTTAGGAAGTAAAGAAAAAATACGCTGCATCTCTTCCTTAAACCCAAGATTAAGCATTTTGTCAGCCTCATCAAGCACAAGAGTATCAATATCCGAAAGGTGAACGGCATTTGATTCTGTCAATTCTATTAATCGACCAGGAGTTGCAACTAATATGCTAACACCATTCATAGCCATCATTTGAGGATTAATAGAAACGCCACCGAAAATAGCCATTGTTTTAACCTTATCGGGCAAAGCAGAAGCGAAGGTTCGAAACACCAATTCAACTTGACTAGCAAGCTCACGTGTAGGAACTAAAACAAGGACTTTTATATGTCTGTTTTTAAGAGTTTCGTTACTCTTTATATTATTTAGGATGGGTAATACATAACTCGCAGTTTTACCTGATCCAGTTTTGGCAATTCCCAAAAAATCCTTCTTTTTTAAAATAGCAGGAATAGCCTCCTTTTGAATAGGATATGGGGCTGAGTAGTTTTCGTTAGCCAAAGTTTTTAATAAGGAAGCAGATAAACCTAAAGAAGTAAATGACATTATTTTAAATTTAATTTATAAGATGGCGAAGATACGTCTAATTTGAATTGAGATATATTTGTATAAATACCGATTTGGGAGGAGAATTGTTATTTTTTAATGGTTCAATGGTGTAATGATATAATGGTATAATATTTTAAAATTGATTAACGATTGAAGATCCGATTACTATCGGATAACGATTTTTGTCCCGATGGTTATCGGGAGCAGATTTGCCTGTTATGGTATTAATAATAGTATAATGAAGTAATGTTCAAAACATTCGATTGAGCCGCAGGCGAAAGAGAAATAAATTCGTGCTAATTCGTGGAATTCGTGGATATATTTTTTGAGCAAGGCAAAGGCGAGCGAAAAAAACTATGTGTCCTATGTTACTATTGTGCCTTATATGATTTTTAAAAACAAAAAAAGGTGAAGAGTTTATTAAACCACTTCACCTTTAAATATAAATTTTAAAAATATATCTATTTTAAAACTCCTAATTCTTTACCTACTTTAGTAAATCCTGCAACACATTTATCCAAATGAGCAACTTCATGAGCTGCTGATAGCTGAACTCTGATACGAGCTTCGCCTTTTGGCACCACTGGGAAAGAAAAACCTATTACATAAATTCCTTCGTCCAATAGCTTGGTTGCAAAATCTTTGGCAAGCTTAGCATCATAAAGCATTACAGCGCATATTGCTGATTTTGTTGGCTTAATATCAAATCCTACTGCTTTCATTTTGTCCATAAAGTAGTCGGTATTTGAGTGCAATTTGTCTTGCAAAGTATTTGTTGTATCTACCAAATCAAACATTTTTATTCCTGCTGCTGCTACCATTGGAGGTATAGAGTTTGAGAATAAATATGGACGAGATTTCTGACGCAACATTTCTATAATTTCTTTTTTACCAGTAGTAAAACCACCAATTGCACCACCAAAAGCTTTACCCAATGTACCGGTGATTATTTCTGCCTTACCTTTCATATTGAAAAGCTCGGTTACTCCACGGCCAGTTTTACCAACTACTCCTGCTGAGTGACTTTCGTCAATCATAATCATAGCATCGTATTTATTACATAATTCCAATATTTTATCCATTGGAGCAACATTACCGTCCATGCTAAATACACCATCAGTAACTACCAAACGGAAGCGCTGAGTTTGTGCCAATTTAAGTTGTTTTTCCAGATCAGCCATATCAGCATTCTGGTAACGGTAGCGAGCAGCTTTACAAAGGCGCACACCATCAATAATAGAAGCATGATTTAGTGAATCAGAAATAATTGCATCCTCAGGACCCAATAAAGGCTCAAATACACCACCATTAGCATCAAAAGCTGCAGCATAAAGAATGGTGTCTTCTGTTCCGAAAAAATTAGCAATCTTTTTCTCCAAAGTTTTGTGCAAATCTTGGGTTCCACAGATAAAACGTACCGAAGACATTCCATAACCATGAGTATCCATAGCATCCTTAGCGGCTTGCTTTAGATCTTCGTTATTAGAAAGTCCTAGGTAATTATTCATACAAAAGTTCAATACTTTTGATCCATCCTCAAGCTTAATTTCAGCCTGCTGTGGTGCTACAATAATGCGCTCATCCTTATAAGTACCAGCGTCTTTTATATCTACAATCTCTTTAGTAAGAAATTCCTTGAAATTATTATACATATATATATCTTTAATAAGTTTATTTACTCAAAGCAATTTTATCAACTCTAGTTTGGTGACGTCCACCTTCAAAATCAGCATTTAGGAAAGCCAAAGCAATTTCCATAGCATATTCTGGAGCTAAAAATCTAGCCTGAAGACCCAATACATTTGCATCATTATGCTGACGTGCCAAAGAAGCCAACTCAGTATTCCATGCCATAGCAGCACGCACACCTTGATGCTTATTAGCAGTAATACTTACACCATTTCCGCTACCACACATTACAAAACCCAATTCGTATTCGCCATTATCGATACTATCGCCTAATGGATGAATAAAATCTGGATAATCGACACTGGCATCACTATAAGTTCCAAAATCTTTAAACTTATATCCTAGCTTCGAAAGCTCTTTTACTAAATACTCTTTCAATGGGTAACCTGCATGGTCACAACCTATTGCAATGGTTTTTGTTTTGTCAAACATGTCTTGTTTATTCTATTGTTAATAAGTACAAAGAAACAAAAAAAACCAATGGCATTAAATATTTAGCTAAAGCTTTTATAATCAAAATTGTATTGATATTTATTAATTTCATCAAATTATATATAGTTTTGAAATGCAATAAATTAACGCTTATTAACAATTAGTATCATAAATATTGTGGATAACTATTGACATTGTTAGAAGCAAAACTCAAAACAAGCTCCTGTAAAAATATCGTTAGTTGAGATACTTATTTTTAAAAAGAATTAACGTTTAATTAAAGGATTATTAACATTTATTAAGTAGCACTACTTATTAATTAAAATAAACAATCAATAATTAAGAGCTAATGTTGATAAACTATATAATATATTAGAAGTCAAAGATTTTCTACTTTAATACTTTGTGAATAAGATTTTGATAAGTGAATTTATTTAAAAACCTAGAAATATTAATTAACCATTTCAACCGACTATATTATTATCTATTATTTCTTTTTAAAAAAGATATTAATATAAATAATAATAGATAGTTGATAATGTGAGAAAAAACAAAAAGAATAAATCCTTTGAATTATCTATCTTTGCAATCGAAATAATCAAATAAAGTAAAATATGAATTTAGTAGAAAAAATTAATAAGCTGAAGAAAGAGAAGAAAGCTATTGTTCTTGCTCACTACTATCAAACAGCTGATATTCAGGATATGGCCGATTTTGTTGGCGATAGTTTAGCTCTTGCACAAAAAGCTAAAGAGTCTGATGCAGAGATAATTGTGTTTGCTGGAGTTCACTTTATGGCTGAAACTGCTAAAGCATTAAATCCAAATTCGAAGGTACTTTTACCAGATTTGGAAGCTGGATGTTCGCTTGCTGAGTCTGCTCCTGCTGATAAATTCCGCGAGTTTAAAAATCAATACCCTGATCATAAGGTTGTTTCTTATATAAATTGTACCGCCGAGCTAAAGACAATGACCGATGTGGTTTGTACTTCGTCAAATGCATTGCAAATAGTTGAGTCTTTTGATAAGGATCAGAAAATAATATTTGCTCCAGATAAAAATCTTGGTGGATATATAAATAAAATTAGTGGTAGAGAAATGGTGCTTTGGGATGGAACTTGCGAAGTGCACGATATATTAGAAGCCGAGCGAATTGTTCAAATGAAAATTGATAATCCTGATGCATTATTGGTAGCTCATCCGGAATGTGCTCCTCCAGTTTTGGAATTAGCTGATTATGTAGGATCTACCTCTGGTATTTTAAATTTTACTTTAACCTCTGATGTAAAGAAATTTATTGTTGCTACTGAATCAGGAATTTTGCACAAAATGCGTAACGATTCGCCAGATAAGGAATTTATGATAGTTCCATCTGACGAAACTTGCTCTTGCAACGATTGTCCTTATATGAAGTTGATAACTATGGAGAAAATTTATGATTGTTTGCTTAATGAAAGCAATCAGATTGAATTATCAGATGATGTGATAACAAAATCTCTTGCTCCTATTGAAAGAATGCTTGAAATTTCGAAAAAGAATAATATTATTTAAATAAATAGAAGATTATAGTATGTTAATTTCAAAATTTGATTTTAATATATTATTTGACAGCCTTTTAGTAAATTAATTAATAATTAGTACATGAAAAAGCTTTTGATATACGTTTTACTGTTATTTGTCGTAAATACTATTTACGGACAAGATGAAGTTGTAAAAAATGGATATCAAAGATTTTATTATCCCGATGGAAGTGTTGCTAGTGAGGGAACGATGCGCGCTGGTCGCCCTGATGGATATTGGAAAACATATAATAAGGATGGAAGTATAAAATCTGAAGGAAATCGTAGAGATTTTGTTTTGGATTCATTATGGAAATTTTATACTTCTGATGGTAGTTTGAAATTTACTGTTACTTACCGTAATGGTAAAAAGAATGGTTATCGTCGCACCTATCTTCCTGATAGAATATTAGTTGACAGTTTTGCTAATAATGTAAAAAATAATACTTGCTACGTATTATATAATGATAGTTCTATCAGCGCCAAGGTATTTTATGTTGATGGATTGGAAGAAGGATGGGCTTATGACTACGCTAAAGATGGGCGTGTAATTGGTAAAACTTTATATGAACATGGATTTATTAAAAAGAGTGAGATTATAAATAGCTTCGATTTAGAAGGAAATAGAAATGGAGTTTGGAAATTCTTTTATGATGACGGAACTACTAAATTAGTAGGTAGATATAAGAATGGTATTGAGGATGGATATTTTAAATATTATAGTAAAGATGGTAGCCTCGATAGTATAAAGAAGTTTAGAAATGGATTAGAGGTTTTGGATACTCCCGAGCTTGATACTTATGATATTAAAACTGATTATTATGCTGATGGAAGTCCTAAAGTAATAGGAAGTTATAAGAATAATAAGGCCGAAGGTGTAAGACGAGAATATGACGAAAATGGAGAAATTACCGCTAGTTATATTATGCATAAAGGAGCAATTATTGCTGAAGGAATATTAGATAATACTGGAAAAAAACAAGGAGATTGGATATTTTACTATTATAATGGAAAGATAGAAAGTAAAGGCAAATTTGTTGATGATATAAAGATAGGTTCATGGATTTATTATTTTGATAATGGAGGCATTGAGCAAACAGGATCATATGATAATGAAGGTAGCTTTGTTGGCGAATGGAAATGGTATTATCGTGATGGAAGTAAGCGAATTGTAGAACAATATTTTGATGGAATACTAGAAGGTCAATTTTATGAATATAATGTATTAGGTGACGTAATGATAGAAGGTGAGTTTGTAAACGGCTTACGTGAAGGAGATTGGACAATAACTGTTAATAATTATACTGAAAAAGGATCTTATCTTGAGAATGTAAAAGATGGAGTTTGGCGTTATTATTATACAGAAGATTCTCTTTATTTTGTTGGCAATTTTATTGATGGTACTCCTGATGGAGAACACATATGGTATTTTAAAAATGGAAAAGTTAAGGAAAAGGGAAAATATATTATGGGAATTAGAGATGGAGAATGGAGATATTATAATGAGCTTGGAAAATTGGTTTTACGTATTCGTTACGATTATGGTAAGGAGATAGAGTATAATGCTGTTCGCTTGCTTGGAACAGAGGAAGATGAGAAGGTAGAATAATGTCAGCTTTATATATTCATATTCCATTTTGTAAACAGAAATGTCACTATTGTAATTTTTATTCTACAGCGAGTTCAAAAAATAGAGATCAATTGATTAATTCTATTATTCTAGAATTACAAATTCGCAAAAAATATTTAAATAATAGTACTTTAGAAACTATCTATTTTGGTGGTGGAACTCCTAGTATACTTACAAATAGCATAAATGTGAAATCACATTTGAAGCCAATCCTGATGATATTAACTCCGATAAACTAGATCAGTTCATTTCGTTAGGAATAAATAGATTGAGTATAGGTATTCAATCTTTTGATGATAGTATACTCAAGAGCTTAAATAGGGTTCATAGCGCCATTGATGCAATCAAGTGTGTGGACTTGGCAAAGAGCAAGGGAATCGATAATATTAGCATAGATTTAATCTATGGAATTCCTGGTTTAAGTATGCAAAAGTGGAAGGATAGCCTTAATATTTACAATAAAATGGATATCCCACATTT
>NIUZ01000009.1 GCA_002254285.1 Bacteroidetes bacterium 4572_112
AGTAGCTTTTACTACTGAGTGAGGGTTAGAAGATCCTTTAGATTTCGCTAAAACGTCTGTAACACCAACACTCTCAAGTACTGCACGCATAGCACCACCAGCGATTACTCCAGTTCCCTTTGATGCAGGTTGGATATAAACTCTTGCTCCACTATACTTACCAGATTGATGGTGAGGAATTGTTCCTTTATAAATAGGAACGTGAATTAGGTTTTTCTTTGCGTCATCTACACCTTTAGCGATTGCCGAAACAACCTCCCCAGCTTTACCAAGACCATAACCTACTACTCCATCTTCGTTACCAACAACAACAACTGCAGAAAAACTAAATGTTCTACCACCTTTAGTTACTTTAGTTACACGTTGGATACTAACTAGACGATCTTTATAATCAATTTCACTTGATTTTACTCTTTTATCTTTCATATTAGCCATAATCCTTAAAATTTAAGACCTCCTTCTCTAGCACCTTCTGCTAAAGACTTGATTCTACCATGATAAACATAACCTCCACGGTCGAAAGTTATAATTTCTACTTGAGCCTCTTTGGCTCTTTCAGCTAATAATTGTCCAACTAATTTAGCTTGCTCAATTTTATTAACTTTTTTAGAAGCTATCTCCTTATCAGTAGAGCTAGCAGCAACTAAAGTAGTTCCTTTGCTATCATCAATGATCTGGCCATAAATTTGTTTATTACTTCTAAATACACTCAATCTTGGACGCTCAGTAGTACCGCTGATTTTACCGCGAACTCTTCGTCTAATCCTAGATCTCTGAAATGTTTTACTATTACTCATCGTGCTTTATTTATATATTACTAACTAGCAGCTGTTTTACCTGCTTTTCTACGAATTTCTTCTCCTCGGAAACGTACACCTTTACCTTTATATGGCTCTGGCTTACGCATTGCGCGAATCTTGGCTGCTACTTGTCCTACTAACTGCTTATCTGCAGATGTAAGAATCACTACAGGAGCTTTACCTTTTACTGATTCAGTTACAATTTTAACTTCTTCTGGAATTTGGAAATAAATGTGGTGAGAATGTCCTAAAGAAAGATCTAATACTTGACCTTGATTAGTGGCACGGTAACCCACACCAATTAATTCTAGAACAATCTTATTACCTTCACTAACTCCCTTAACCATATTGTTGATTAAAGCACGTGTTAAACCATGCTTTGCACGAGAATCTTTAGTGTCATTCTTACGAGTAACAATAACTTGATTCTCTTCTACTTTTACTTCTATATTTGGGTCAACACTTTGTGTCAACTCGCCAATTTTTCCTTTAACAACTACCTCTGTTGCGCTTGCAGTTACTTCTACTCCTGCAGGTATTGTTACTGGTTGTTTACCTATTCTTGACATATTGCTATATATTTGAAAATTAGCTTACGTAACATAACACCTCGCCACCTACATTAAGTCTGCGAGCTTCTTTATCAGTAATAACACCTTTCGAAGTTGAAATAATTGCAATTCCTAAACCATTAATTACTTTAGGCAATTCTTTAGAGTTTGTATATTTACGTAAACCTGGTTTACTAATACGCTCTAATGAAGTTATTGCAGACATTTTAGTCTCTGGGTGATATTTAAGTGCAATTTTGATTGTACTTTTAGCGCTTTCATCAACAAATTTATAGCTAAGGATATAACCTTTTGTATACAAAATTTTGGTCATTTCCTTTTTCAAATTTGAAGAAGGCACTTCGACTACTCTATGCTTTGCACTTACTGCATTTCTAATTCTGGTCAAGTAATCTGCTATTTGATCGGTTACCATCTTATAAAAATTTAATTATTAATAAAATATAAATTACCAACTGGCTTTCTTAACTCCTGGGATAAGACCAGCTAAGGCCATCTCGCGGAAGTTAATACGAGAAAGTCCAAACTGACGCATATAACCTTTTGGTCTACCACTTAGTTCGCAACGATTGTGCAAACGTACTGGTGAAGCGTTTCTTGGAAGTTTCTGTAAACCTTCGTAATCTCCGGCAGCTTTTAATGCAGCTCTTTTGTCAGCATACTTTTCTACCGTTTTTTGTCTTTTGCGCTCACGCGCTTTCATTGATTCTTTAGCCATTATTTTTGATTTTTAAATGGTAAACCATAAGCTTTTAAAAGTGCTAAACCCTCAGCATCTGTCTTTGCAGTAGTAACAAAAGTAATGTTCATACCTTGGATACGATTAATTTTATCCATCACAATTTCAGGAAAAATTAGTTGTTCCTTAATACCTAGAGTATAATTACCTCTACCATCAAATCCTTTGTCATTAATACCTTTAAAGTCACGCTCACGTGGTAAAGAAACTGCTATTAAACGATCCAAGAATTCTAACATTCTTGCGCTTCGTAAAGTAACTTTAGCTCCGATACCCATACCTTTACGTAATTTAAAGTTAGAAATATCTTTCTTTGATAAAGTTTTTACAGCTTTTTGACCAGTAATTAGAGATAACTCCTCTACGGTAGCATCTAATAATTTCTTATCAGTTATTGCAGCACCTACTCCTTGGTTTAAAGTTATTTTTAACAACTTTGGTACTTGCATTACAGACTTATAACTAAATTCCTTCATTAAAGCCGGAATAATTTCGTCTCTATACTTTGCTTGTAATCTTGGTGAATAATCCATTACTTTATTACCTCCCCTGATTTTTTAGAGTAACGAACAATCTTGCCTTCTTCTACTTTGCGACCTACGCGAGTAGTATTACCTTTTTCATCAATTAGCATTAAATTCGAAATGTGAATTGTAGCTTCTTGCTTTACGATACCCCCTTGAGGATTTTCGTTTGAAGGTTTGGCGTGTTTCGATACCATGTTAATACCTTCGACAATGGCTCTATTTTTCGATGAAAAAATCTCACGGATTTTTCCTTCGCTACCTTTGTCGCGTCCAGCGATGACTTTCACCATATCGCCTTTCTTTAATTTTAATTTAAAACTCATATCTATATCTCTTTATATGGTTTATTTTATAATACCTCAGGTGCCAAAGAAACAATTTTCATAAAACCGTTCTCACGTAACTCACGTGCAACAGGTCCGAAAATACGAGTTCCCATCATTTCACCAGTAGTATTTAACAGTACAACTGCGTTATCATCAAAGCGAATATAAGAACCATCTTTACGACGAATTTCTTTTCTTGCTCTAACTACTACTGCTTTTTGAACGGAACCTTTCTTTATATTACCATTTGGAGTAGCACTCTTAACAGTCACTACTACCTTATCACCAATACGTGCATAACGTTTTTTAGTACCTCCGAGTACACGGATAACCAAAATCTCCTTTGCACCGCTATTATCGGCAACTTTTGCTCTTGATTCTTGTTGTAACATAACTATTTAGCTCTTTCAATGATTTCGACTAATCTCCAACATTTGTTCTTACTAAGTGGACGTGTTTCCATAATTTTTACAGTATCACCAATTCCACACTCGTTATTTTCGTCGTGTACCAAATATTTCTTTGATTTCTTAACGAACTTACCGTACATAGGGTGCTTTACTTTACGTTCAAAGCTAACTGAGATAGACTTGTCCATCTTATCGCTAACTACAACACCTATACGCTCTTTTCTTAAATTTCTGCTTTCCATCATTATTCAGATTAAAGATTATTTTTTAGCAGCTTCTAACTCTCTACTGTGAAGCTCTGTATTTAATCTTGCAACAGTACGACGACTATTCTTGATTATTTGTGGATTCTCCACTGGGCTCACAGCGTGATGAAGTTTGGTTTTCTGTAGAAAACTTTTCTCCTCACTTAAACGATCTTTTAAATCATCTAACGACAGTTCTTTTATTTCTTCTTGTTTCATTATTCAAATATTTAAATAAGTTTAAAAAAAACTGACCTATTCTACGTAATCGTTACGAACGATAAACTTAGTTTTTATAGGTAGCTTCTGCGCTGCCAATCTCATTGCTTCTTTAGCAATTTCCAAAGGTACACCTTCAGCTTCGAATATGATTTTTCCTGGTTTGCAACGAGCTACGAATAGCTCAGGAGCACCTTTACCCTTACCCATTCTTACCTCTGCAGGCTTCTTGGTAAGTGGCTTATCAGGAAATACTCGAATCCATATTTGCCCTTCACGTTTCATATAACGTGTTACTGCTTGACGAGCAGCTTCTATTTGACGTCCAGTTAACCAAGTTTCCTCTAGAGACTTGATTCCGAAAGTACCGAAAGCTAGCTGTGCCCCACGGGTCACATTGCCTTTCATTCGGCCTTTTTGCATTTTCCTGAACTTTGTTTTCTTTGGCTGTAACATTATTCCAAAATTTTAACGGTTCTATTATACTTAACGAGTTCTCTTTCTGTTTCCTCTATTGCGATTGCCACCACCACCTTTACGGTTAGATGAGCCTTTACTTATGTTACCTGCGATACTTAAATCCGGTCTACCATAAATTTCGCCTTTGAATATCCAGACTTTAACACCAAGCAAGCCATAAGTTGTATGTGCTTCAACTAAAGAATAGTCGATATCAGCACGAATCGTATGTAACGGAATACGACCCTCTTTATACATTTCTGTACGCGCCATTTCAGCACCACCAATACGTCCACTTACAAGAATTTTAATTCCTTGTGCGCCCACACGCATTGTTGACTGAATAGCCATCTTAATTGCTCGACGGTGAGAAACACGACCTTCAATCTGTTGTGCAACAGACTGAGCTACCAAACGAGCATCCATTTCTGGACGTTTGATCTCAGAGATATTAATCTGTATTTCTTTTCCCGTTAATTTCTTTAACTCTTCTTTAAGTTTGTCCACTTCCGACCCCTGCTTACCTATGATAATACCTGGACGCGCTGTATTGATAGTAACGGTAATCAACTTTAGTGTACGTTCAATGTATATCTTAGATACGCTAGCTTTTGCAAGTCTAACATAAAGATACTTTCTAATTTTATCGTCTTCTACTAGTTTAGCTGTAAAACTTTTACCACCATACCAGTTAGAGTCCCATCCTTTGATAACTCCTAATCGAAAACCTATTGGATTTGTCTTTTGACCCATTGTTGATTATATTAATTGTTATTATCTTCAGTTAACTCCACTCTACTATCTAGGATTAGAGTTACATGATTAGAGCGCTTACGAATTCTGTGAGCACGACCTTGTGGGGCTGTGCGAATTCTCTTCAATTGACGTGCAGAATCTACAAAGATTTCTTTTATGTACAATTGTGCGTCTTCCATTCTTGCACCTTCATTCTTAGCTTGCCAGTTTGCTATAGCACTTAATAAAAGCTTATACAAACGTCCAGAGGCTTCCTTTGGAGAATGCTTTAGTATTGCTAATGCTTGCTCAACATCGTTAAGGCGCACTAGGTCAGCTACGATTCTCATCTTACGTGGTGAAGTCGGAACGTCTGTCAACTTAGCAATGTAAGTTGTCTTCATTTCTGCTTTTTTTACTTCAGCACTATTATGTTTTCTCTTTCCCATGTCTTATTATCTTTTACCTTTATTCTTACTACCGCCATGACCACGATAAGTACGAGTAGGAGCAAATTCTCCTAGCTTGTGACCTACCATATTCTCAGTAACATAAACAGGAATAAATTTATTTCCGTTGTGTACTGCGATTGTGGCTCCTACGAAGTCTGGAGAAATCATTGATGCTCGAGACCATGTTTTGATAGTAGTTTTCTTCTTTGATTCTTGAGAGGCCAATACCTTACGCTCTAATTTGTAATGTATAAATGGACCCTTTTTTAACGAACGACTCATATCTATATCTCTTTAAATTATTTCTTCTTTCTTTCAATGATATACTTATTCGATGGATTCTTCTTAGCGCGAGTTTTAAAACCTTTTGCTGGAATACCATTTCTTGATCGTGGGTGACCACCTGTTGCACGACCTTCACCACCACCCATTGGGTGATCGACTGGGTTCATGTTAACTGGCTTCACTCTAGGGCGACGTCCTAACCAACGTGTACGACCTGCTTTTCCACTTCTCTCAAGATTATGATCTGAGTTAGAAACAACTCCGATTGTAGCCTTACATGTTTGAAGGATAAGTCGAGTCTCGCCTGAAGGCAATTTAATTACTGCAAATTTACCTTCACGAGTTAATAACTGCGCAAAAGAACCTGCCGAACGAGCCATTTTTGAACCTTGACCTGGACGTAATTCAATATTATGAATTATCGTTCCGAAAGGAATATCACTCAAATACATTGAGTTACCTACTTCTGGTGAAGCATCTTTTCCTGACATCAGTTTCATACCTACTGTAAGTCCCTTAGGAGCTACAATATATCGTTTTTCACCATCAGCATATGATAATAATGCTATACGTGCCGTACGATTTGGATCGTATTCGATTGTCTTAACAGTAGCAGGAATACCTTCTTTATCGCGTTTGAAGTCGATAATACGGTATTTCTTCTTATGACCACCGCCAATATAGCGCATTGTCATTTTTCCTTGACTGTTACGTCCACCAGATCTTTTCATAGGAGCCAACAAACTCTTTTCTGGTGTTGATGTTGTTACGTCCTCGAAGGTTCCTGCTACTTTGTAGCGCCTTGCTGGCGTTGTTGGGTTGAATTTCTTTAAAGCCATGTCTATATATTCCTAGATATTACTATAAAAATCGATACTTTGTCCTTCAGCTAGGGTTACAACTGCTTTTTTGAAAGCTTTTGTTCTCCCTTGGATATAGCCACCTTTGGTGCCTCTAGCCTTGGCCTTTCCACCATAATTCATGGTGTTTACAGCTACTATTTCTACATCATATAGATCTTCCACTGCCTTTTTAATTTGAATTTTGTTAGCCCTATTGTTTACCACAAAACCAAAGCGATTTAATTTCTCGCCCAATTGGTTCATTTTTTCGGTAATTATCGGCTTTTCTATGATATTCATCTCTGTATAAGTTTATGAATTCAACAATCTACTTTGCAAAAAGTGTTTCTAACTCTTTGATTGAGCTCTCTGCTATAAAAATTTTATTAGCATTTAGCATATCGTAAGTATTAACATCTTTAGCGATAGTAACTTTTGCATTTTTGATATTACGAGCAGATAAATATACATTTAAATTTGCTTGAGGTAATACCATTAAGCTTCTTCTTTCTACAAGATCAAAACCTTTTAATATTGAAAGATATTGTTTTGTATTTGCTTTCTCGAAAGAGAAATCTTCTACTACAATTACTTCATTATCTCTTAGTTTGTATGACAATGCTGAAATACGAGCTAATCTTCTCAACTTTTTGTTAAGTTTGAAAGAATAATTTCGTGGGCGAGGGCCAAAGGCTCTTGCTCCACCTCTCAAAAGAGGACTCTTGATATCACCCTGACGAGCGGTACCTGTACCCTTTTGACGCTTAATCTTCCTTCTACTTCCCGAAAGTTGTGAACGTTTTTTATCTTCAACTACCTTTAGTACTTCAAGGTTAATCATCTTAACGCGAGCACCACCAGTACGACCTGCCATGCGCATTCCTTTGAATACACGTGATGGATACGAACTTGCACCGATAGAACCTGGAGCTCTTAATCTGTTGTGCTGACCGTGAGTTGCATCGTTTACACCTTTAAAGTTGTAACGCTTAACTACACCTTGAAATCCTTTACCTTTAGAAGTACCAACTACATCAACATATTCGCCTTCGGCAAACTCATTTACTGTAACTGTTTCTCCCAACTGATGCTGCTTCTGAAAACGACCAAATTCAACAAGCATACGTTTTGGCGTAGTACCTGCTTTCTTAAAATGGCCCATCATTGCTTTTGAAGTATTCTTCTCTTTCGCTTCGTCGTATGCCAACTGCACTGAAGAATATCCATCAACATCTTTGGTTTTTACTTGTGTTACTACACAAGGACCTGCTTCGATTACTGTGCATGGTAGATTTTTACCAGAGGCATCGAATAAGCTAGTCATACCTATTTTCTTTCCTATTATTCCTGACATTGTTTCTAATGTTTTCGGTTAAAAAACTTAAACTTTTATTTCTACTTCTACTCCTGAAGGAAGCTCTAATTTCATTAGAGCGTCAATTGTTTTTGAAGTAGTACTGTAAATATCTAACAAACGCTTATAAGTAGAATGTTCGAACTGCTCACGTGCTTTTTTATTAACAAAAGTTGAACGTAATACAGTGTAAATCTTCTTATTTGTAGGTAATGGAATTGGTCCATTAACAACAGCTCCTGTAGCTTTTACAGTCTTTACGATTTTAGCGGCTGATTTGTCAACCAAATTATAATCGTAAGATTTTAACTTTATTCTGATTTTCTGACTCATATCAAAGTATGCTTATTTATTGATAATTTCTTCTGCAATAGATTCTGGTACCTCAGAGTAGTGATCAAATGACATTGATGATGTTGCGCGTCCAGAAGTAATAGTTCTAAGCGCGGTAACATAACCGAACATATTTGATAGTGGCACCATAGCCTTAATATTTTGTGTTCCGTCTTTAGCTTCTACACCATCAACCAAACCACGACGTTTGTTAAGGTCACCGATAACATCACCCATAGACTCATCTGGAGTAACTACTTCAACCTTCATAATTGGCTCAAGGAGTGCTTTCTTCATCTTAGGTGCTGCATTACGGAATCCCATTTTGGCAGCAAGCTCAAATGATAATTGGTCAGAGTCAACATTGTGATATGAACCATCGTATAAACGAACTTTCATATTTTCAACCTCGAATCCTGCTAATGGACCATTACGCATTGCTTCTTTAAATCCTTTTTCAACTGAAGGGATAAATTCTTTAGGAATATTACCACCTTTAATCTCGTCGATAAATTGAAGACCTTCTTTTCCTTCGTCAGCTGGTCCGATTTCGAACTTAATATCAGCAAACTTACCACGTCCACCAGATTGTTTCTTATAATTCTCGCGATGCTCAGTACTAGTAAGCAATGCTTCTTTGTAAGACACTTGTGGTTGACCTTGGTTACATTCTACCTTAAACTCACGCTTAAGACGGTCTATAAGAATATCTAAGTGAAGCTCACCCATTCCAGAGATAATAGTTTGTCCACTATCCTCATCAGTCTTTACTTTAAAAGTAGGGTCTTCTTCAGATAATTTAGCTAAACCAGTACCTAGTTTGTCAATATCTTTTTGAGTTTTAGGCTCAATAGCGATAGAGATAACTGGCTCAGGGAATTCCATAGATTCCAAAATAATTGGATTATCTTGGTCACAAAGAGTATCACCTGTACGGATAGTTTTAAATCCAACGGCTGCTCCTATATCTCCTGCTGAAATTTCTTCAAGAGGATTTTGTTTGTTTGAGTGCATCTGCATGATACGAGAGATTCTCTCTTTCTTACCAGTGGAAGCATTCAATACGTATGAACCTGCTCTAAGAGTTCCAGAGTAAACTCTGAAAAATACTAAACGACCAACGAATGGATCGGTAGCAATCTTAAATGCTAATGCTGAAAATGGAGCGTCTGCCTTAGGGCTTCTTGTATCCAATTCTTGAGTATCTGGGTTAGTACCTTCGATATCATCAACATCAACTGGGCTTGGAAGAAATTCGATTACAGCGTCTAAAAGCATTTGAACACCTTTGTTCTTAAATGCAGAACCACACATTACTGGAGTAATACGTTGCTCGATAGTAGCTTTACGAATATGTTTTTTCATCTCCTCCTCTGTAATAGAGTCTGGATCTTCCATATATTTTTCGAATAACTCATCATCCTCTTCAGCAACACCTTCTACTAATAGAGTACGGTATTGTTCAACAGTTTCGAGTAAATCTTCAGGAATTGGCACTTCGTTAATATTAACTCCGTTATCATCCTCATCCCAAATATATGCCTTATTAGTGATTAAGTCTACAACACCTCTGAAATCATCTTCTGCTCCGATAGGAATTTGAAGAGGCACTGGGTTTGCTTTAAGACGATCACGAATTTGATCAACTACTTGTAAAAAGTTAGCACCAGAACGGTCCATCTTATTTACAAAGCTAATACGAGGCACTTTATATTTAGTAGCTTGACGCCATACAGTCTCAGACTGAGGCTCAACACCACCTACTGCACAGAATAACGCAACAGCACCATCAAGAATACGAAGCGAACGCTCCACCTCAACAGTAAAATCAACGTGACCCGGAGTATCGATAATATTAATTTTATTATCAATTCCTTTATATTTCCAGAATACAGTAGTAGCAGCAGAAGTAATTGTTATACCTCGCTCTTGCTCCTGAACCATCCAGTCCATGGTAGCCGCACCATCGTGCACCTCACCAATTTTATAACTTTTACCAGTATAATATAAAATACGCTCTGTTGTTGTGGTTTTACCCGCATCAATATGAGCCATTATACCAATATTTCTTGTATCTTTTAAATTCGCCATTTCTAGTCTCGCTATTTATTAAAATCTAAAGTGAGAGAATGCTTTATTAGCCTCAGCCATACGGTGAGTCTCTTCTTTCTTTTTATAGGCAGTTCCTTCTTCCTTAAAAGCAGCTATGATTTCTCCAGCTAACTTCTCACCCATTGTCTTCTCGTGACGTTTACGAGCAGCACCAATAAGTGCTTTAATACCAATAGACTCTTTACGAGCAGGATAAATCTGAGTAGGAATTTGGAAAGTAGCACCACCAATACGGCGACTCTTCACTTCTACTGCAGGAGTTACATTTACTAATGCCTTCTTAAACACATCTACTGGGCTTTCTTCGGTCACTTTATCTTGTACGATATCCATTGCTTTGTAAAAAATACTATAAGAAGTATTCTTTTTACCGCCGATCATCATGTTGTTTACGAATTTTGTAACCAATGTATCTCCAAATTTTGGATCTGGTAGAGTAATTCGTATTTTTGGCTTCTGTTTTCTCATTGTTTCATCTTATTTAATAATGAAAATTCTTATTTCTTCTTAGGACGCTTAGTTCCATACTTTGAACGACGTTGTGTACGACCATCCACTCCTAGTGTGTCTAAAGCACCACGTACGATATGATAACGTACACCTGGTAAATCCTTAACTCTACCACCTCTAATAAGTACAATAGAGTGCTCTTGTAAGTTGTGACCCTCACCTGGAATATAGGCATTAACCTCTTTTCCATTAGTCAAACGTACACGAGCTACTTTACGCATTGCCGAGTTTGGCTTCTTTGGTGTAGTTGTGTAAACACGTACGCAAACTCCTCGTCGCTGTGGACATGAATCCAATGCTGGAGCGTTGCTTTTGTCAGTCAGCTTCTTGCGACCTTTTCTGATTAACTGTTGTATTGTTGGCATAATTTAATAAAAAATATTTGCTTCAATTGATATTTATTTTCTAAACCCTCTTATTAAGGGGCTGCAAAAGTACAAATAAAACCCTAACACCCAACATATTAAAACACTTATTAACAAAGCATTGTTAAGATATTGACTATCAAGATATTAATAGCTTTATTGACTATAAATCTCAATTTAATTATTATATAAATGTATTGAAAAATTGGTAGGTAGGACACATATTCAGACCCAAAAGAGCGCTAGTTATAACTCTTTTTTGGAACCTATATCGGTCTATCCTTATCAGGTTCCTACTAATTTATCTTATACTTAACTTAAAACTAAGGACTAATCCCTCATTTTTAGCGAGTGCAAAGATACACAACTTTTTTTATTCACAAAGCATTCTTGAAAAAAAAATTGAAGATTAATTGTTAATAGTTCTAAATAGGCTTATTCTATTGATAATCAAGAAGAATAATTTGTTGAAATAAGCCATTATTAACAACAAAATACTACTGATAATTTATAATAAAATACAATTAAGCGCAGGTATGAAAACAGAATCAATGGCAGCTATTAGCTTATAGCAAAAAAATCCTCCAAAAGAATTAACTTTTGGAGGATTTAATAAATATTTTTCTATTGTTTATAAGCCTAGCACACTTGGTCCTTGCTCATAATAAATGTCTTTAGGAATACCTGCATCAGAAAGGCGCTTAAGGTCCGCTGTTAACTCTGGTGAAATATTTGTCCACTTATCTACAAAAGCTTTAGCCGCTTCGTAATCTCCGTTTCCTTGTACTTCAAGAATCTCGATAGTTAATGCTGTTGAAGCTTCCTTCATTTTATCAAAATCGATACTATACAAACCAGCTTCGTTTCTACTAAAAGCACCACGCTCCAAAAAGTAGTTATAACGAATAAGATTAGCCTTACCATGAGCGCTTGATGCTCCAAAACGGATGCTACGGAATATACTTGTCATAAAAGTAACATAGTTGTCCATAAGATCTACTTTAAGCTCACCCATATTTGCAAGTTTGTCAACTAAGTAAAGTCCAAGAATATCAGCCTTTCCTTCTTCAATTGCAGAATACTGTTCCTTAAGAGCTACGCGGCAACTTCCGTTTCCAGTGATAGTGTTTTTGATACCCATACCATGCGATACTTCGTGAAACATAGTATTCTCAAAGAAAGCGTTAAACTTAATATGTGGACGAAGTTCTTCTACTATTAATTGCTCAGAGATTGGAACTAAAATCTTTTCGAATTTAGCACGCATTGCATTCTTAAGTTGTAATTTACGAGATCCTTTTTTCAATTGTACTTCCTCATCATTTGGAAGGTTGATAGCGATAGTTTTACCAGCTTCATTACAGTCGCCTGCATAATAAACCACATCGTAAGCATTAAGGTCTACATCTGAACCTGGAGTTTCTTGCTTATACTTTGCATCCACAGGAAGTTCTTTTTGCATTTGTGGCAAAAATTGAGCATAATACTTAAGTTTATCGCTCCACTCTACATCCTTAACTAGTATAAAAGATTCGTGAGCTGCTTTATAACCAAATAACGCATCAAGGTAATTCTCTATTGGTCCTACAACCATATCAATATTCGATGTTTTCATATCCATCCAAGCCATATCGCTCTCTTGATATTTGTCGGTAAGAAGTGCCTCAGCACGAAGCGCTAAATACTTTTTCAAACCTGCATCTTCTGCTAGCTCTGAAGCTTGCTTTAGTAGATCTGCAGCTTCTTTTAACTGCTCAGCATAAGCCTCGTGGTACCATTGAGTATAAAGATTACCATTCTCATCACGCTTTACTAAAGTGTATAAATTTTTCTTTAAAGGATTGTCAAAAGCTTCAAATTCTTCTTTTGTCATATCCTTAGGGTAGAAATTTGCTCCATCAGGGCGAGTTTCGAAACCTTCAAGAAAAGGCTTATTTGTTTCCATATTAAGGATATCCCAAGGGCCATAATTGATGGTTGCAAAAAGCTTAATATTCTCGTCTTGAATTCCTGCCAATAGCGCATCTTTATCGCCATAAGTTTGAGTCCAGAAAATATCGTCCATAATATCCGCTACCTTAAACATAATGCGAAGAATATCTTTCTCGCTATCGCTTAAGTGGCTAATATCGGCAGTAAGTTTTACTTTAGCATAAGCATTATAGTCAATGCCATCTATAGCGTTGTAAGTAACTTGAGTTTCCTCAGTTTTTTGTTCAGGAACATTTTTAGCAATATCATCGCAGGATGTAAGCCCAAATAGTGCTATAACGCTCATCATAAGTATTGATTTTTTAATCATAATGTGTATGTGTTTTATTAATTTAACTTCTTAAGGCGCAAAGGTAATGTTTTTGTTTAATTGTTTAGGGGGTGAAGAGTTTAATTGTTGAAAAAGGTTGAAGGGGTTTATTTGTTGATTTGTTGATTTGTCCAATGGGGTAATGGTGTAATGATATGATTAACATCCCGATAATTATCAGGAGCAGATTAACGATCTCATATTGTAGATTTCCAAAATCCAACCCCCTTAATTTTACTCACTTTTTCTTCTTCTTTTTCCATGTTTATTTTATCAAATATTGACAAGGAATATTTAATCACTTCCTTATCATTAATCCAATTATAGAATGGGAAAACATCTACCCTTTATAGTGCTTTTAATGTAACCCTATATTCTTTTTTCAAATTACTAGAAATAAAAAATGTACACAACTAATATTAAATAGTTGCATACATTTTAATAAAATATCTTTTTTCTGCAAAAGAGTTGTGCCACCAACACTCAGTTATCAGCACAAAATAAAAGAAATTAGGATTTAGAATTTACCATCCCAATAACTAACGTCAAAATCTTTGCATTGTACAACATTATTTTTTGTCCAACATTTTGTGGCAATACCATCGCAGCTACCATCACCAAAGTCAATGGTTACATAAGGATTTCCGGCTTTATCTTGGTATTCTATTATACCTGAAACAATTTCATAATTACAACTATCACTTTTAACAAGATCTTGTACAACTACGTATTTTTTTCCTTGTTTTTTGAAAAGCTGCCAAACATCTACATCCTTACTCTCTATAACACCATTTTCTAACCAACTTACAGTAGCAAGTCCATCACAAGTGCCATTACCGAAATTTACAGAAAACACCATCTCAGCTTGATAATAATACTCAATAACTCCTGAAACGACTTCCCAATTACACTCCGCTTTCTTAACCAAAGCTGTTACTATAGTTTTAGTATAATCAGCCTTATCACCACTTCCTTTTACAATTATGTCTGGCTCAAGACTTTTTAAATATATATCTGTTGTCTTATCATTACTATTCTCTGTACCTTTTTTACAAGAAGTAAACGCTATAACCATGCTTATGGTTAATAATGTTAAAATTAATAATGCTCTTTTCATAATTATAATTTTAGTATGTATATTTTTTTAATATTCACGCAAATATACGTAATTATTATTTAACTCTATTTTACCTCTTTTTTTTCAAAACAAACACATAAGGCACATAAGTAACATAAGGGCTCATAGGTGTCATCTACTCTAACTTCTTTTCCTATTTCCTTACCATCAAATCCTCCGACCAAATTGCATCAACATTTAAGTAAATAATAAAAATATATTACACAATTTACCACCTCCTTTAAAAAGGAGGCCTTTAACTCCCCCATAAAATTAACGATTGCAGATTTTCAAAATCGAAGCCACATTCTTAATCCTGCATTCTTAATTCCTTTTTCCTCCCGATTTCTATCGGGATCCTCTATCCTAGTCCTTTATCCTCTTTAATCACCCCTTCATTTCCTGCTCCCGATGTCTAACCTCTACCTTAATATTATACTTATCGCGGAGATGACGGCCTATGTATTCGGCCATATATACTGAGCGGTGCTGACCGCCAGTACAACCGAAGTTAACGGTGAGATGATCGAAGTTTCTTTCGATATATTTTTCTACTGATTGCTCCACAAGGGCTGTTACATTATTTTTAAATATTGCTACATCCTCTTCTTTATCAAGGAACTCTATAACTTTCATATCGCGGCCAGTGAGTTGCTTATACTCATTGTACCTACCTGGGTTATGCAATGCACGACAGTCGAAAGCAAAGCCTCCGCCATGACCACTTACATCCACAGGAATACCTCTTTTATAAGAAAAACTATTTACAGACACCTCTAAGCTACTTCCCTTTGCGGCAAGCTCTTTTAACTTATCCGATTTGGTAAGCTTATGCAATAAAGGCATAAGTGTTGGCAGCTCCACAGGAAGATCGATTGTTTTGAGCAAAAGCTCAAGATTATTTAGTGCTGGAGGAATACTTGCTAGGAAGTGGGCTTTTTTCTCATAAAAACCACGGAAACCATAAGCTCCCATTGCTTGCATAATACGTATGAGCACATATCCTTGAAAGAACTTTTTGAACTCTGCCTCGTCCACATTTATATGCTTTTTTAGTTGCCCTATATAATAGGTGTATAGCTCCTCTCTTTTTGCTTGTGGAATTTCCGCTTTTGCATCATAAAGTAAAGATGCCAAATCGTATTGCAGAGCGCCTTTTCTTCCACCTTGGTAATCGATAAAATAAACCTGCTCATCCTTTACCATAATATTTCGTGATTGAAAATCGCGGTAAAGGAAATAGTTTTGATCTGCCTGAAGTAGGTAATCAGTAAATTTCTGATAATCGTCTTCAAGGGCTTGCTCCTCGAAAGGGATTTGTGCTAGTTTAAGAAAGTAATATTTGAAGTAATTTAAATCCCACATCATGCTCTGTTTATCGAAACTTGAGCGAGGATAGCAAAGGCTGTAATTTAAACCATCACCACCTTTAATCTGGAAATTAGGCAATGCATTTAGCACCTTATTATAATGCTCTTGCAAAAGAGGTGTAAACTCAGCTTCTTTCTTTTGCTCAGTAATAAAAGCAAAAAGAGTAGTATCTCCCAAATCTTCAATCAGATACACATTGGAAGTAACATCTTCGGCATATATTTTGGGAACACTAAGCCCTTGTTTATCAAAATGCTTAGTGAATTCTATAAAAGCAAGATTCTCTTTAGCGTCGGCATTAAAAACACCAAGAGCAGTTTTATTTTTTGAAAATAGTCGATAATATTTACGATCAGAGCCCGACTGAGCCAATGGAGTTACTTTTATTATTTCCTCATTCGACCACTGCTCAAATAGGGAGATTAATTTCTTTTGCGGCATAATTTTGTTTTTCTATTATGTATGCAAATATATTAAAACTGTGGTATAATCTTACATAATTAATACCCAATATAGTACTAACATTTCTATATGTTTTTAGCAACTTAAATTATATTCGAATCAAACAAAATCCCACAGCCAATACCCTTGCTTGTTCATTTTTGCCTTGATGCAAAAACGAACCAAAAAAATCAAGAGCGAAAAAACTCCCGCCCGCTTCTTTCCAATTGATTTATTTTCATAATAAAGTAGGTAAATAAATGACCTTTTTTCATATGAAACTACATCCTTTTTTAGCTAGAGTATTACCATAGCATATATTATTCAATGTCATTAATTACAAACGTAAACGCCTTTATTAAAAATAATATCAATTGGAAATTCATCACCAACGCTGGCCCCGTTTTCGCTCAGGCCAAGGCTTGATACGCTAGCTCTTACACATATATGAAGTTCCTAAAACCTAAAAAAGCCGAAAATCATAATTTTCGGCTTTTTAGATATCTATAATATTATTCGTTTATTAACGAGTATTACCTACAAATCGTTTTAATTGGTCAACTCTACCAACTTCCAAGAAAGAAGCACCTGCACTTTTACCGTAGTTTCCTGCAACAAAAGCAACCAATTCTCTTTCGTAAAAACCTTCTTTCTTTTCAAGGTTCTTAAGAGCTTGGTCTACAAAAACAGCATGATTTTCGCTTTCTTTAATAAGATCACATTCCACGCCATACGAAAGAGCAAGCTCACGCATAGTATGAGGAATATAGCATTGCGCATAAATTGGCACCTTACCTCTAAAAGCAGCTAAACCAAGTACGGTTTTTCCAGAATAAGTATCGGCTACAATAGATGTGATTGGTAAGTCAACAGTTGCTTCAACAGCAGCTTTCACCATAAAGGCAGCTTTATTAGTTGAAAGAACTTTTGTAGCCAATTTCACCATTTTAGGAGTAATTTGCTCTACCTCTTCACAAATTGATGTCATCATTTTCACTGCCTCAACAGGAAATTTACCATAAGCAGTTTCGCCACTAAGCATAACTGCATCAGCACTTTGATAAACTGCCGTAGCAACATCACTAACCTCTGCACGAGTTGGGCGTGGATTTTCTATCATTGTATGCAACATCTGAGTTGCAACGATAACCGGTTTGCGAGCAGCAACACATTTTTCCACAAGCTGACGTTGTACAACTGGTAGTTTTTGCTCACTAATTTCGATTGCCAAATCACCACGAGCGACCATTATTCCATATACATGTTCCAGTATAGAGTCGATATTATCAACACCCTCTTGGTTCTCAATTTTAGCAATAATTTTCATTGGGCTACCCATTGCATCAAGTATGCTCTGAACAGCAATAACATCATCAGCTTTACGAACAAAAGAATGGGCAATAAAATCTAGATCTTGCTCAATGGCAAAATAGATAAAGTCCATATCTTTCTTTGTAAGGGCTGGCAGTTTTATAAATGCCGAAGGAATATTTACACTCTTACGACCTTGAATTTTACCATCATTTTGAATCTCACAAACAAGTGCATTTCCTTTTTTATCAATAGCCTTAAGCTCTAATACACCATCATCTATAAGAATTTTACTTCCAACCTCTATATCTTTTACAAAACCTCCGTATGAAACGTAAAGATTGTCGCCTTCACTTTCTTTATTAGGGACACCTTGAATATTAATAATATCACCACGTTTTACAGGCTTATCTTCCTTCATTTCGTTGGTACGAATCTCAGGTCCTTTAGTATCTAGCAATATCGCTATCTTATCAGATACTTTGCGTACATTATTAATTACTTTCAGTGCATCGGCATGAGTTTGGTGTGCGGTATTTAAACGCACCACATTCATTCCATTATCAAACAATTCCTTAATAAATTCAACCTCACATTTCCTATCAGAAATAGTTGCTACAATTTTCGTCTTCTTCTTCATAATACTTAAAATTTTCAACCGGCAAAAGTACGTATTCTTTCATTCGTTAATACACAGGAGCAAAAGAAAAAGCACTTCTTAACATTAACATAATATTGATTATTTATACTTATGTTTTGTTGCTCTGAATAATGATTTATAACTATCAATTGGAAAGTTATAATTTATCCAAATACAGATAATAATTTGGTATAATTAGCAACAATATCGGGGCGTGATTTTCTATCAAAAGCTACAATAATATTATTTATTGAACGCTTAATTATTGTAGAATTTGAACAAGGAAGATAGAATTCACTCTTTACCTCTTGATTAATCCTTTTTAGGTAGCCAAAAATATCTTTCATAGAATGAACCTCACCTTTTCCGTAAGGATTTATATAAAAGAGTACGTTTTTTTCCTGAACCTCATCAATTGGAAAAGAGTAAGTTTTATCGAGATAAACTAGCATAAAATTACGAGGAGTATTAACACCGTATATGGGAATACCTAGGCTTTGGGCCACTATTGAATATAAAGCACTTAATGCTATTGGGTTTCCTTTTTTCTGAAGTAATACATCATTAATAAACGAGTTTTCTGGAGCATAATAATCATTTACATTACCATGATAAGAATGCATATTAAAGAATACCTGATTAAGGACTTTCACTTTCTCAAGAGCGGTATTTGTGTCCTTTAATTCGAGCCAAGCATCCTGGCGAATTTTATTAAGCAATCCACTTATCCTACTCATTTCTAAACGAGGATACTGATACTTTGCAATTACTGTTAAGCCATGAAATAGATTCTTATAATTATTTTGTTGCCAAGCTTTTAACTCCTGAATAGCATTTTCTAGATTCAAATCATTATAAACCAGACTAAGCCTAGCATTATAATCCTCATCTATTGAGTGGTGCTGTGCTTCAAGAATATATGGCATAATCTGAGAACCTATATCCATTATTTGCGAACGAATAAGCTCAAATGTTTGACTATCATCATCATTCAATAATTGCAATAATGCTTTAATTTTATTCTCTTCCATTTATAATAAAGATATATTATTCGCTTAGTCTATCTATTAAAATCTTAATAAGCTTATTTACCGTTTCCTTATAATCTTCACTATAAGTTTTGTTATATCTGTTTGCAATAATTGCGCAAACCGTAGCCGTTTGATGCCCTAACATTTTACCTAGGCCGTATAGAGCAGAGGTTTCCATCTCGAAATTAGTAATTGATTGATTATTATACTTGAATTTCTCGAGCGAGGAGTTCATCTCAGGATTTTGAAGTTCTAAACGAAGAACTCTACCCTGTGGACCATAAAAACCTGGAGCTGTAGCTGTAATTCCTTTATACATTCCGGCACTAATTTTTTTCTCTAAAGATTCTGATGCTTTTACTATATAAGGCTTTGTAAGGTCTTTATTCCACTTTGCGAATTTATAAAATTCATCAGTCATTTCCTTATCAATTACACTATCTCTATCTTTATAGAAATTAAGAAGGCCATCTAAACCAAGACCATATGACGAAAACACAAACGAATCTACAGGAATAAACTCTTGCAATGCTCCTGAAGTTCCTAATCTTACAATATTTAGACTATGGTGCTCAGGCTTTACTTGGCGTGTCTTTAGGTCAATATTAACCAAGGCGTCAAGCTCATTCATTACTATATCGATATTATCAGTCCCAATTCCAGTGGCTAATACTGTCAATCGTTTGCCTTTATATGTACCAGTATGAGTTACAAATTCACGATTGTATACCTTATGTTCAATATTATCGAAATATTGACTTATGGTTTCAACTCTACCAGGGTCGCCTACTACAATGATATCATCAGCAAGCTGATCCGGTGTTATATGTAAATGATAGATACTTCCATCTGGGTTTATTATTAACTCTGACTCTTCAATTGTTCTCATAAATTATATTATTTGATAATTAACTACCATTAAAACGCTAAATATTATTAATATTATATTTCCGTATTAAGGTTCTTTATATTTTTGCACGCAAATACAAAGACACAAAGGTAATGTTATTTTGACAAACACAAAGACTAGTAGACTTTAGTTAGTCACAACAAATTAACATTTACTTTTATTTAGTTTATAGAATAATCATTCTTAATAATTTCAATAATGAAAGAATCAAAATTCAAAATATTAGTACCTACTGATTTCAGTGAGCAATCAAACCTTGCATTACACCAAGCAATTCACTTTGCTGAGATTACAAAATCGCAAGTAACATTACTTTATGTATTACATGAGAAAAAAGGTATTCTTGGTAATATTTTCAATAAACAACAGACTCAAATGTTTGATGATGCTATTGAAGAAAAGCTACAAGAACAATCGAAACAATATCGAGAAAAGCATAATCTATCAATAGATTATAAGCTTGTACACTCAACAAGTATACATAGCGCAATACTTAAGCACTCTATAGAGGGAGCTTTCTCTATTATTATTATGGGCAAAGGCTCAATTTATGAGAACGGAGTAGAGCTTCCAAGTATTGGTTCTAATACAGCAAAGGTGGTTCGCCACGCTAAAATCCCTGTAATAACTGTAGGAAACTCAAGACATAGCACTTCTATTAAATCCATATTATTGCCTCTTGACCTTACAAAAGAAACTCGACAGAAAGTAGGTTGGGGAGCAAAAGTTGCAAAGATATTTGGCGCTGAAGTTATTTTATTTTCTGCTATTTGGGGAAGTAATAATACAGAGGTGAAATTAAAGATAGAAACCCAAATGAAGCAAGCAGTATCCGTTTTAACTAAACAAGGTATAAAATGCAAAAGTGCTATTATTGAGTCAAAATCAGATAATAACCTAACTCCAATAATCAACCGTTATATTGATAAGAATCCAAATTTAGATTTAGCTATAATAATGACTCAACAAGAGAATGATTTTACAGAATTTTTCTTAGGATCTTCTGCTACTGAATTTATTAGAAGCGTTAACTTACCTGTACTTTCTGTTGTTCCTAGAGAGCTTGATCAAATTGTACTAGGTTTATAAATCACTTTTTTAGAATATATAATGAACAAAAAAGGTATTGATATTATAAGCATTGGCGACGAAATTCTTATTGGCCAAATAGTGAACACCAATTCTAGTTGGATGGCTGATAAGCTAAACAGCAAGGCTCTTCCTATAAATAGAATTATTGCTATTGCTGATTCTAAAAAAGCAATAACTGAAGCTCTTATCGACAGTGGTAACTCTGCTAAACTAGTACTGGTAACAGGAGGCTTGGGTCCTACTAAGGACGACATTACCAAGAAAACTGTATGCGAATTATTTGGCGGCAAGCTGATTGTAAATAAAGAGGTAGAAGAACACGTACGTAGTTTTTTTATTAAAAGAGGTCGTGACCTTACTAAATTGAATAGCGATCAGGCTCTTGTACCTGATAATTGCGTAGTGATATTTAACGCACAAGGCACTGCTCCGGCAATGTATTTCATTAAAGACGAAACACATTATGTGTTTATGCCAGGAGTTCCTTTTGAGATGAAAGGCCTGATGACAAGTTGGGTAATCCCTCATTTTAGTTCTCTTTGCGAAGTGCCATATATAGCACAAAAGACTGTGCTAACTAGTGGAATGGGCGAGTCGTTTCTTGCTGAAAAAATATCGCAGTGGGAGAATGACTTAGGAGATAATACTAGCCTTGCATACTTACCATCACCAGGCAAAGTTCGTTTACGGATTAGTGTTAAATCTGATAAAAAAGAGCTTGCTGATTCAACATTAGAGAAGCATATTTATGATCTTCATCAAATAATTCCTGATTTAATTTATGGATATAATAACGATACCTTAGAAGGAATAGTTGGGCAGCTGTTAACTAGCAATAATTCAACTATTGCAACAGCAGAGAGCTGCACAGGAGGGCTTATAGCACATAAACTTACAAGTATTGCTGGTAGCTCTACATATTTTATTGGAGGCATTACAGCATACAATAATAGTATAAAGCAAGCTATGCTCAATATTCCAGAATCAACAATTGAAGAACACGGAGCAGTAAGCGAAGAAGTGGCAAAACTGATGGCTAAGAACGTAAGAGAAATTATGGGGACAGACATTGGCATTTCTACTACAGGCATTGCTGGCCCATCAGGAGGCAGCGAAGATAAACCAGTTGGCACAGTGTGGATTGGCTTTGCTACTAAGGATACTATTAGTGCCAAAAAGTACTTATTTGGTGACCAACGAGAGCGTAATACAAACTGGAGTGTACAAACTGCTTTGAACACGATTCGCAAGCATTTTAAATCAAAACACGACGATATAGTAGGCTAATAGAAAAAATACTAATCAGTTATTAAAAAGTATTTGTTAATAATACTTATAATACTAAGCATAATATACTGATTACATATTATATACATAGAGATTAAATAATAACAATAATTTCAACAATAAGTTTGTGAAATAGAAAAATTTTGATTTATTTTGCACTCCGTTTTTGGAAATAAACATTTAAAGATAATAACGATGTCTAAAATTTGTGAAATAACAGGAAAGAAAGTAATAACAGGAAATAACGTGTCTCACTCAAAAGCACGTACAAGAAGACGTTTTTACCCTAACCTACAAACAAAGAAATTCTACATTCCTGAAGAGGATAAGTATATCACTTTGAAAGTTTCAGCAGCAGGAATCCGTAAGATTGATAAGAACGGAATCACTGCATGTATGAAGGAAGCAAAGGAAAAAGGATATATGAAGTAAAAATGAATTGCTATTAAGCAGTCATTCAAAGATATTTCTACAAACCGATACTCGCATAGCGAATATCGGTTTTTTTTGCATTTATAATATTGATATTTTCGTTAATATTGCATTATCAAAACAAAACAGAAACTATGAAAACAATTTCAAAATATATTTTCATTTTAGCAACATTATCTATACTAGCTTTCAGCACATCTTGTCAAAAAGATCAAGAAGCAGAAGATAGAGAAATCATAGAAAATTACATTAGCGAGCATAAGCTAAATGCTGTTGAATATCAAAATTCAGGGCTTTTTTATGTAATTGAAAAAGAGGGAGGATCGCAACATCCAACTAAGTATTCACAAATAACAATCAACTATAAAGGATACCTTACCAATGGCTCAGTATTTGACTCCAATGATAACATAATGTTTTCATTGGATAGATTGATAGTTGGATGGCAATTAGGTATTCCACTAATTGGCGAATCAGGTACTATTAAGCTACTTATACCATCGGGAATGGCTTATGGAAAAATCAGCAAGCCAAATATTCCTGCCAATTCTGTCTTGATATTTGACATTGATTTACTATTGTTCAATTCAATATAACACAATAATACTTCAAGCAAGCCCACAACTAACATAAGTATTTAGTTTACAATTAATTAATGATTTAACTTTTATTTGTTTTTATTACAAATAAAATATCATTTATTTAAAATAAATTTGTACTTTTGCAGCCCTTAATTTAGTAAGGAATAGAAATTAATTTAGATATATAAGTTATGTATGCAATCGTAGAGATCGCTGGTCAACAATTCAAAGTGGAAAAAGGTCAAGAGATCTTTGTTCACCGCTTGGAAGGCGAAGAAGGCGCAAAGCTTGATTTTGATAAAGTTCTTTTAATAGAGGACGGCAAAAAAATCAAGGTTGGAACACCAAATGTTGTAGGTGCCAAAGTTTCCACAAAAATTCTATCTCACCTAAAGGGTGACAAAGTAATCATTTTCAAGAAAAAACGCCGTAAAGGTTATAAAGTTAAGAACGGACATCGTCAGTACTTAACTAAGATTAGTATTGAAAGCATTACAGCGTAATTTTTAGTTTAAGTCTAACATTTAAAATTTAAGAACATGGCTCATAAAAAAGGTGCAGGTAGTTCAAAGAACGGTAGAGAATCGGAAAGTAAACGATTAGGCGTTAAGATTTTCGGAGGTCAAGCAGTACGTGCTGGTAGTATTATTGTACGCCAACGCGGAACAACTCATCACCCTGCAGTAAACGTAGGAATGGGAAAAGACCATACATTATATTCGTTAGTTGACGGAACTGTTGAGTTCAGAAAACGTAGAAACAATCGTTCTTACGTATCTGTAGTTGCATTCCCTACAGAGGAAGTAGCAAACTAGGAAACAAAAAACATTATTTTAAGCCACTTGCTGATTACAGTAAGTGGCTTTTTTTTTGTATGTTTGTGGTCACAAAAATATACACATATAAACACATAATTAATGAAACAAATAATATTACTAAGCTTAGTTTCTTTATTTCTAGGTCTATCAGGAATAGCACAAACGTTAATAAAAGTAGATAAGTTACCAACGATTGTAAACCAGCGATTTAACCAAAAATTTAGACGGGCAAAAGAAATAAAATGGTTTGAAAATAACCGTACTTATACTGCAAAATTTAACAATAGTGGTACACTTACAGAAACAACATTTGATTTTAATGGTAAATTAGTAGAAAGCAGAAAAACTATTGAACTAAAAAAATTAAATAATAAAATAGCCACCGATTTAAGAAAAAGCTATAAGGAGTTAGACCCTGTTTCAGCTACTTTAATAGAAAAAGGCCGTAGAGACAAATATTACTCTATAATACTACATAAAAGTCAAGGGAGAAAGAAAGCTCCCCTAGTTTATGAAATACAGTACGACTTTCAAGGAAAATTTCTAACCATTTATGAGCCAGAAATTGACGACGAAATTGACGCAGAGAAAGAAGATAAATATGACAAAAAGCTTGAAAAGGAAATGGAAGACTTTGAAGAAATTGAGTATAATATTAATGTAAAAAAATCTGATCTTCCTAGTAAAGCAGGCAACCTACTTAAAGGTAGATTTGCTGCAGACTATAGATACCGTACCATTAGATTGAACGAAAACAAAAAATATGGACCTCATTATTTTGTAGAAATGAGATTACTTGGCGAGGGTGTTACCTATCAGTTTTGGTTTAAAACCAATGGTGATCTTATTAAAGAAAAGACTGTAAAAAACTAAATTTTAGTTCTTTATAAAAACACAAAAGCCACTCGTATGAGTGGCTTTTGTTGCTTATATAATTATTTCTATTATAAAATCAGCTTCTCAATAATTGATTCTCTTTCGTTATAAATATGAAGAATATACATTCCTCTATATAATTTATTCCTTGATATATTATAATGATTAACTCCTCTAACAATACTTTTCTTAGTAGAAAACTGCAATCTACCACTTAAATCAATAATTTCGATTGAAATAGAACCGCCATCAATACTAAAAACATTTAGCGATATTTCTGCATCGCTTATCAATACATCTTTTAACTCAATACCTG
>NIUZ01000087.1 GCA_002254285.1 Bacteroidetes bacterium 4572_112
TGCAGGCTCTGTATATGTATCCTTACCTAGTAGTTTTAAAGGTTATGAAATGAAAAAGGCAATTCAAAAGATTGTATTTCCTAATGGGATGGTCGTTCAATCAGATAATCGTCAACTTCGACCCTCTGGATATAATTATTTACTTTATGCAATTACATCAATTAAAGGAAGTTATAAGGGAAATAAAAAAGGGACTACCCAACTGATTTTGGATAAGTCCCTGATTGCGGAGAAAGAGGGATTCGAACCCTCGCACCAAAATATTTTTCATAACTACCTATAAATCTAAACTTTACCCATAACTGTTTTTCCGAGGGCAAAGTCTGTTATTACGGACTTTATTTTAACTCATTTTATTAGGCTTTTGTCCTTTTGAGCTCGGAAAGAAGGGGTTTTCCGAGCTTTTGGTCCGTAATAACGGACCTTTTTAGAAAAAAAAGACTCAAAGCTGCACATTAACAGCGGCAACAATCAAGCTTAGTCAAAACTTAATAATAAAAATTCTAAGGAGTTTAAATGAGATCTTTTTAGACTTATTTTTTATCAGAATACACCTTTGTAATAGTTTCCCAAATCACGCTAGCGGTATTATCCCATGAGAATAACTTAGCACGTTCCTTGCCTTTAGCAATAAGTTTATTTCGGAATTCGGCTTGCGATTCCACCTTTTGCATAGCCGCTGCAATATCCTTATAATCAAACGGGTCAACAATAATAGCGGCATCGCCAGCAACCTCGGGCATGGATGTTACATTGGAAGTAATAACTGCCGTTTCGGCTTTAAAAGCTTCAACAATTGGAATACCAAAGCCCTCAAAATATGACACATATGTCATTGCAATGGAAGAAGCTACTATTTTATTAAGCTTATCAGTAGTTAAATGCCCTGTAAATACCACATCGGCTTTATTTGCCATGGAGTTATATGCATTACGGATAGACTTTGTCCACCACTGTTTACTTCCAACAATTACCAATTTTGTTTTGGTATTATTCTGCTCTTTACAATAATCGAAAGCCTTAAAAAGTCCTACCAAATTCTTGCGAGGATGCAATGCTCCAACAAAAACAAAATAGTTTTCGCCATCGGTATATTGCTGCTTTACTTCTTTTTTGGCATTATCATCAATGGCAAAATAATCTTCTTTTACTCCATTATAAGCTACATCAATTTTATTATTCGCTATATTATAAAGTCTATGAATGTCTTGCTTCGAATATTCAGAAACAGTGATAATACGCTCAGCCTTACGAGCAAATTTAGGAAAGAAATATTTATAATACCATAAATCTAAAAGAGGCAAATCCTTTGGATAATATTCGAAATTAAGATCGTGAAGTACGGCAATGGAAGGCACTTTGGTGCTCAAAGACAGATATCCATCTGTAGAGAGAAACACATCGGCATTATACTTTCGTAAAACACGTGCAACCGATATTTCGAACCAAAGCACATATAAAAATGGATGACGTGCAGGAGGTCCAACAACCACAGGAGTAACATTTTCTGCAAAGATAAATTCCTCGCTATATGGTCTATCGAAAATAAAGATAAACTCATGCTCGGGATGAGCAATAGCCATTCGCTTGAGGCTTTCGTAGGAAAACCAGCCAATGCCCTCGAGCTTGTCTTTTAATAATAACCTTGTATTTACTGCTATTCTCAAATCGTGCTTTTGATGTTGTCTTTGATTAAGTATGCAAAGGTAGTATTTTTATTTACTCGACGGCGGTCTCATGTTGGCAGTTATTGTGGGATTTTGGCTATGCCCAAGGTAAAGGGTGGTAAAAGGTGGTAAGGAATGGCAAGGAATGGTAAGGGGTTGTGAAGGAGTGGTAAAGAGCTGAACAGTTGACATTTAGTTTAGTTCTCGCTCTGCTATGCTGATTTCAAAACAATTTATCCACGAATTACACGAATACCCACGAATTTTAATTATTCGCTAGCGAATAATAATTCGTGCTAATTAGTGGAATTCGTGGATATTTTTTTTATTTTAATTGTAAAGGGTTGCCTTTCGGCTGCGCCCAGGATGACAAAGGAATGGTAAAGTTCAAAGATGCTGGAATCTAAGCTCACAAATAACACCTAATTCTCAACACAAATATTAATTCTTAATTTCTGTGAAATACCTATTTGTTGGTATTAATTATTCAATTTAAATACTACTTTTGCGTATTATTTAATTAGAGCTTTACGTAACAATATATAAATATCAATGATCAATTTTTTAAAGAAATATCATAAATGGGTTAGCCTTATTTTCGCAGTAATTATATTGCTATTTGCTATCTCCGGCATTATTCTTAATCATCGCAGAATGTTCTCAAGCATATCGATTGATAGAAGCATTATGCCTGCCGAATTTGCAATTAAAAATTGGAATAACGCCTCTGTTAAATCCACTATTAAGCTAAATGACAGTAGCATACTAATATATGGTAATATTGGAATTTGGAAAACAGACAGCCTATTCAAAGATTTCACAGATTTTAATAATGGAATACGAAAAGGGATTGACAGAAAGAAAACATGTACTGTATTTCAAAGCTCTGATGGTAGCCTTTTTGCAGGCACATTATTCGATTTATATAAATATGACTTTAAGGATAATAAATGGCAAGCAATAACATTACCAACGCACGAACGAAGGGTTGTTGATATTATAGAAAAAGACAATAAACTATTATTCCTTACCCGCTCACACCTTATTGAGAGCAGTATGGATTTATCAAACTTTAATGTAAAAGAGCTCCCTCATCCCGAGAATTACGATAATAAAGTAAGCCTTTTCAAAACATTATGGACCATCCATAGTGGCGAAATACTCGGTAATGCAGGAAAAGTATTTGTCGATTTTATGGGTTTGATACTAATATTCCTAACCATTACAGGGATAATACTTTTTATAAATAAAAAACGACTTATTAAAAGAGCGAGAGCCCGTAAAGATGTGCTTTCGATAGTTAAAACCAACAAATGGAATTTGAAATGGCATAATAAAATAGGATGGACTGCTACTTTCTTTTTGATAATTGTAAGCAGTACAGGTATTTTTCTCCGCCCACCTTTATTAATTCCTATTGCTGATGTTAAGGTTGGTAAAATTCCTGGAAGCGAATTAGATTCTGATAATGCCTGGTTTGACAAACTACGAAGAATAATTTATGATGATGAAAACGAAAGATTCATTATTGCAACATTAGATGGTATTTATTATTCTGATGATGAGTTTGCTAGTGAGCTTAAGAGATTCGAACATCAGCCACCAGCATCTGTTATGGGAGTGAATGTATTTCACAAAACAGCTTCAAATACCTATATGATTGGTTCTTTTGAAGGCCTATTTGTTTGGAATACCCAAAGCGGCGAAATATTTGACTATGTAAAGAAAATACCATATAAAAAACCAGAAACTAGAGGCGCACCAATTGGCGAATATTTAATCACAGCTTATACTAATGATTATGCTGGTGGGGAAATTGCTTTTTGCTATAATAATGGAGCTATAAACATTAGTAATGTAAATAACAGCTTTCCATTACCACCTCAAAACATACTAGAAGCTGCAAAAATATCTTTATGGAATGTAGCATTGGAAATTCATACAGGAAGAATATACAAAGTCTTCATGGGGATATTCTATATATTAGTTGTACCTATATCAGGCTTTGCGCTACTATTCATTATTATTTCAGGTTTTATTGTTTGGTGGAAAATGTATAAAGGAATTGAGAATTAAGTCCCGATAGCTATCGGGATAGGAATTATGGTTTATTATTGACCTGATCAATCAAAGGCTAAGGGCTAAAGGTAAAGGCTAAAGTACCTGTTATCTGTCTTCAAAAAAAGTAATCCATTAATTGACTCCTTTATCCTTCTCCTCCCGATTCCCATCGGGGTCCTTGTCCTTTATCCTTGTCCTTTATCCCTGCCTACCGGCAGGCAGGCTCACTTAGCCTTCTTAACAAAGATACTAGGAGTGGTGATAATATTGCTTTTATTATGTGCTCTGTCAATAATTTGCAAATCGAAGCGGATACTATCGGCGGTAGAATTTATATTATTGATAAATAATTCGACTCTAATTTCACCTTTTACACCACGTTCTGCAAGGTCTTCCTCAATAAATGGAATTCGGGTATTGAAAGTAAATGGCAGATCAACATGTCGGAAAGTATCATTGAGCTTTTCGAAATAGGTGATATAATAATTATAATAATACTCACTTGATGGATTGAAAGGAGGCAAAGTATCATCCAGCTCTAGTCCTATATCACCATCACCATCGGTAAAGGTAATTGTCAGAAAGGCTTTATCATCAATATTGCTGATGTTGGAAATTTTGTCGATGGACTTGAACTCAATAACAGGCTCAATGGGATATTGCTCATGCTTTTTGCAGGAGAATACTACTCCAAAAAGCAGTAAAACCACCAATAATCCACCAAAATATTTCCTTAAAGCCATTTGTAATTGCATTTATGATAATATTATCTTTGCACTTTGGCAAATTTAATAGTTTTAACGAAACCAAAGCAAATAAATTATGCATGATAGCCACAATATTATTAGCAATATAAAATCGATTCGTAATGATGATGATTTTAATTCTGTGGCCATTGATATTTTTAATTATCAGTATCAAAATAACATAATTTACAAAAAATGGGTAGACTATCTTGGTCACAAAGCATCTGATATTGACCATTATACAAACATTCCTTTTCTTCCAATATCACTTTTCAAAACCCATGAAATAAAATCCTATACTGGTGATGCTGAGATTATTTTTAGCAGCAGCGGCACCACAGGGATGACTACTTCAAAGCATTTTGTCAAAAGTGTGGATTTATATAAAGAGGCATATACGGCTTCTTTTGAGGAGTTTTATGGTGCTATTGAAGATTATACTGTACTGGCACTACTGCCCTCCTACTTAGAGCGAGAAGGTTCATCACTAATACTTATGGCTGAAGACTTTATAGCCAAATCAAAATATAATGAAAGTGGTTTTTATTTATATAATTATAAAGAGCTTTATGAGCAGTTGGAGTTCTTAAAATTACTGAATCGTAAGGTAATTCTTTTGGGAGTTAGTTTTGCATTATTAGAATTTGCTGAGCAATTCAAAATAGATTTCCCTGAGCTTATAATTATGGAAACTGGCGGAATGAAAGGCAAGCGTAAGGAGCTATTGCGAGCAGAGCTTCACTCAATATATAATAATGCCTTTGGCACTTCGGCTATACATTCGGAATATGGAATGACAGAGTTAATGTCGCAAGCATACTCCAAGGGCAATGGCATATTCGAATGCCCCAATAATTTAAAAATACTTATCCGTGATACCAACGACCCATTAAGCCTTATTGCAAAGGGAAAAAGTGGTGGCATAAACATTATAGATCTATATAATATCCACAGCTGCTCGTTTATTGCAACTCAAGATTTAGGGAAAATAAATACCGATGGAAACTTCGAAATCCTCGGCCGATTCGATAATTCGGATATTAGAGGGTGTAATTTGCTTATACTTTAGATAATTATTAATGGTTAATTATTAATGATTAATGCCTGTTTTTCTGCTTTTAAAAAGGCTAAAGGCTAAAGGCTAAAGGCTAAAGGCTAAAGGCTAAAGGCTAAAGGCTAAAGGCTAAAGGCTAAAGGCTAAAATAAAAAAATACCATTAATAATCAACAATAAACCTCAAGCAACAAATAACTTAACCCCTTCAGTTACAATTCATCCACAATACTCAGCAGCGTTCCAACCAAGGACTCTCCTAATTTAATAGAACGCTCTGCTGACCAACCCACTATTTCATCAGGAATATTATCATTTTGTTTGAAAGGCATTTCTAGAGTTTGGGCGAAGCACTTAAATTCTTCAGCAAGATTTTTAGTGCAAATCATAAGATTAGCCTCAGCTGGCTCATTTTTAGGATAACCATATTCATCTTGCAAATCAGGATTTATGGCTTTCCAATTATTCATGAAGCTATCTGTAAGATTGTTAAGTTTTTCATTAAAAGAAGGCACACCTTCAATCCCAGAAATAAACACATAAGGAAGACCTTCGTCACCATGCACATCAAGGTTAAAATCCATGCCAATTTCTTGCATTTTCTGCTTTACATAATATACCTCAGGGCTATTTTCTATGCTCGGAGTAGCCCACTCGCGATTAAGATTTACACCTTTGGCATTTACTCTTAAATTACCCTGAATGCTACCATCGATATTCATATTTGGAATAAGATATAGGTTAGCTTTTTTGAGCAAACTCACTGAGCTAGCATCTTCCTCATCAAGTATTCTATCAATAAGTCCAGTCATAAACCACTCAGCCATAGTTTCGCCAGGGTGCTGACGAGCAATCACCCATAGTTTCTTCTTGGAAGAATCTCCATCACCAATTCTCAAAAAGTCGATTGGTCGTCCTTGCGTAGTTTCACCAATGCTTTCCAAGCTGCATAATGGCGACATTTGAGCCGAGTTTACCAAATTTAAGTGTTGCTCATAAGAGAAAGGTGCAAAATATGCTATATAAACAGAATCAAATTCTGGAGTAAAATCCATCATAAGAATTCCATTTTTGTATGTTGTTGGAATCTGAAACCATATTTCACCATCGTAAGAAGCACGAGCTTGATAATTATCCCATCCTTCGGGATATGCAGCCTCAGCAGCATTTACAATATTCAATTTACAAGCCTGATCTTTTGCTCCTTGCATTCGGAAATAAAACCATTGTAAGAAATCTGAATTTGTATCATTTTCTATTTTCAGCTGTATATTATCGTGTTTTTCTGCATTTATTACTTCAATATTGCCCGCATCAAAGTTGGTAGATATGGTAAGTTTCATGGTGTTTATGTTTTAATTATTATCAAACAAAAATAGTAAAAATAAGATAAGGAAAGAGGATCCTTCGATAAACTCAGGAGGAAAGAGGAACCCGATGAAAATCGGGAGGATAAAGGAGAAGGTTAAAGGAAACGAAGACCTGGTTTTAATATAAAATCTAAACAACCAAACCCTTACAACTCTTTACCATTATTTTACCATCTGCCTTACAATTCCTTTCAACTTTTCAACCTTTTCAACCCTTCAACCCTCGTCATCCTGAGCGTAGCCGAAGGACAACCTATTCAACCCCCGTCATCCTGAGCGTAGCCGAA
>NIUZ01000088.1 GCA_002254285.1 Bacteroidetes bacterium 4572_112
TCGGGAGCGGAGGTTGGTTGCCAAGGCGAGGTCGGTACAGCTTGTGCAATGGCTGCTGCAGCGGCTACTCAGCTTGCAGGAGGCTCGCCAGCACAGATTGAATATGCTGCCGAAATGGGATTAGAACATCATCTTGGCCTTACTTGTGATCCTATAAATGGACTAGTGCAAATTCCTTGTATTGAGCGTAATGTACATGCTGCATCTCGTGCTTTTGACTCAGCAAGATATTCGTTACTTTCTGATGGAAAGCACTTTATTAGTTTTGATGTGGTTACCAAAACCATGAACGAAACCGGCAAAGATATGCCTAGTATGTACCGCGAAACCGCCCTGGGTGGATTGTCAATATTTGGTGATAAGGACTTTGTGGACAATTAAGGAATAGAGGATCCCGATAGTAATCGGGAGTAAAAAGGAGAAGGATAGAGGATTCTTCGGTAAACTTAGGAGAAATGATTGTGTGATTTATTAATTATTTAGAGGTATTATTAGGAGTTTATTGAGCCCGTCATGCTGAGTGTTTTGTGAAAAATGCGGTAGCTTTTTCACAAAATGTACCGAAGTATAAGGGCGAAAAAAAAGCTGCCAACCATTAAGTAGATGGAGGCAGCCTTCAATTTTGAGTCAATTATCACCGCAAATACTAAATCTTAGCCAAAGCTTGATCTAGGTCTGTAATGTTTCAACTCCTCCCAATGATACTGCTAATAATGCCAAATGAACATTGTCCATTAAAACTTTACCGGCTTTTAAACCACCTTTTACCTCAAAGCTAATCATAGTCCCAGGACCACTCATTTGCCTTTTACCCAATTCGTATTGTGGATGAGATTTTAATCCAGGATATATTACCCATTCTACTTTTGGATGATTGTCAAGATAATTAGCAACCTTAATTGCATTTTCTTGAGCTCTATCGATTCTAATTCCTAATGTCTTAAGACCACGAATTACAAGATATGCTTGATGTGGATCCATATTGCTACCAATATTTACCATTGCACCTCTAATAGCAGCATAATGCTCCTCAGTACGAGTAATTACCATACCAGCAACGATATCAGCATGACCATTTATGAATTTTGTAAGTGAGTGAAGCACAATATCAACACCCATTTCAAATGGCTTTTGTAAATATGGTGAACTAAAAGTATTGTCAATACAAACAGGAATACCATGTTTGTGAGCAATCTCTACCACTGCCTTAATATCTGTAATTCCTATTGTAGGATTTGCAGGAGTTTCAATATAAATAAGCTTAGTATTTTCTTGAATTGCGTTTTCTACATTCTGAGCATCAGTAGCATCAACATAAGTTGATTCAGTACCGAATTTCTTAAACATAGTTTCCATAACTACACGCGATGGGCCATAAACAGCATTATGACTAACAATATGCGAACCTGCACCCAATAATCCAAAATAGACTGCCGTTACAGCACCCATTCCAGAGCCACAAGCTACACCTTTATATCCACCTTCAAGCTCTGCAACTGCAACTTCCAATGAGTTGATTGTTGGGTTGCCAATACGAGTGTAAATATAACCATCCTCTTCGCCAGAAAAGCATGCTGCACCGTGGTCAGCACTCTTAAATGAGAAAGTAGATGTTTGATAAATTGGCACTGTTGCGCTACCAAATTCGTCGTTAATTGCGCCTGCGTGGATTAATTTTGAATTAAATCCTAAATTTTTTGTATCCATTGTTTATGTTTTATTAGTGTATTCAAACACTTTATTATTATTTGTTTTAATAAGATTGCAAATATAATTTTTTATTTTGTAATACAGATTCTAAATAAAGTCTAAATTATAATTGCTAATGTGAGAATTTTTTAATGTGGAAATTTGCAAATTATACAATGGTACAATTATACAATGGTACAATGGGGGAATTATACAATTATTACAATGAATTAATGATGTAATATTAATACTAGATAATTTGCACATTTCCTAATTTTCACATTTCCTAATTTTCACATTAAACCATTAAACCATTTCATCATTAAACAATAAAACCTACTTTTGTAATACATAAACTAGAAATATTAATGAGTAATTTCATTCTCCATAAACCATACGGCTACCTTAGTCAGTTTGTACGAACCCAAACCAAAAGGAAAAACAAAAAACTATTGGGAGAACTATTTGATTTTCCGGAAGAAACTATGGCTATTGGGCGCCTTGATGAAAATTCAGAAGGATTATTATTGCTTACTATTGACGGCATGCTAAGTGAAAAAGTAAGGAGCAAATCCGTAGAAAAAGAGTATTATGCGGAGGTGGATGGAATAATAGATTCAATTGCTGTTGAGAAATTAAAAAATGGTGTTGAGATAGGAGTTCACGGAGAAAAGTATTTAACTAAAAAATGCAAAGCTAAAATAATTCCAAATCCTAATTTTCCAGAGCGCTCGGTTCGTGTTCGCAACCACCGTCCAACCTCATGGGTATCTATAACCATAAGTGAAGGCAAATTCCGACAGGTGCGTAAGATGACTGCAGCAGCGGGGTTTCCAACAATGCGTTTGGTGCGAGTTCGCATTGGTGGTTTGCGTATTGAACAACTAATTCCTGGTAAAGTTATAGAATTGGATAATGACTTTGACGAAGTGTTTTCTTAGGAATAAGTTCATGTCGAGTATTTCTAAATAGTAGCGAAGCTGTACTTTGATTTTTTATGTCATACTGAGTGTTTTGCAGAGAAAAGCGAAGCTTTTATCCAAAAATGTACCGAAGTATGACTTTTTCAATTAAACAAATCAACAACTAAGCAATTAAACAACAAAAAGTCCTACTTTTGCAACATGAATATTAACGAAAGAATAAAGGCATTATCAGTGTTGGGCAATAAGCTTAATGAACTCAAAGATGATAAAGTTGGCGGCGAGTTTTGGCAATTATTAATTACTGCCGAAAATTTTAATCCTTGGTTTACTCAGGAAAATCAGCAAATGGCATTGAAAAATATTATTGCCATGCTTGACAAGGAGGCTTTGGAAAACTGGATGGCTAATTATGCTGATAAAGATTTATCAGAATCTGATTTAAGAGTAGGGGTGATAATGGCTGGAAATATTCCTTTGGTAGGCTTTCATGATTTCATGAGTGTATTGATTAGCGGAAAAGTGTTTGTGGGTAAATTATCGTCAAGCGATAAAATTTTAATGCCATTTATAGCAAACCTTTTGGTTGAAATAGAGCCACGCTTTGCCGACAAAATTATTTTTGAGGACGAGCTAATGAAAAACTTCGATGCTGTAATAGCAACAGGAAGTAATAACTCATCTAGATATTTTGATTATTATTTTGGTAAATATCCTAATATTATTCGCAAAAATAGAAATTCTATTGCCATAATTAAAGGTGATGAGAGTGCAGAGCAATTAAAGGAGCTTGGCAAGGATGTGTTTTATTACTTCGGCTTAGGTTGTCGCAATGTGTCAAAGATATTGCTTCCTCGAGGGTATGAGATTGCTACTTTGCTCGATAATTTTCAATCTTACGATAAAGTAAGTATGCATTCCAAATATTTGAATAATTACGAATATCAAAAGTCGCTACTGCTTATAAATAGTGAATTGCACTTTGATAACGGCTTTTTGTTATTACGCGAAAAACCAGAGTTAGCAACTGCGGTTTCTGTGATGAATTATGAGTATTATGACGATTATGATGCCGAGATTAGGCGATTAAATATGCAAAATGACCAAATTCAATGCGTTGTAACAGGCAAAATGGATGTAAATAATGCAGTTTTCTTCGGTAAAACACAAAGCCCTAGCCTAATGGAATATGCTGATAATGTGGATGTAATAGAGTTTTTAACATCTCTTAAAAACTAATTATAAAAAATATTAAGAAAAAGTGCTCTCATTGTTTTGTCATTTAATGAAATAGATGTACTTTTGCCCTCCGAAAATAAGGAAGCCTATTGGCTTATTGAACGAATATAAAATTATTAAATAGATATAGATATGAAAGCAGACATTCATCCATCAGATTATAGACTTGTTGTATTCCAAGACATGTCAAATGGTTATTCTTTTTTAACAAAATCAGCAGTTAATACAAAAGAGACTATCAAATGGGAAGACGGTAATGAGTACCCAGTATTCAAAATGGAAATTTCTCATACTTCTCACCCTTTTTACACTGGTAAGATGAAGCTTATTGACTCAGCAGGTCGTGTTGATAAGTTTAAGAATAAATATAAGAAACACTTCGATAGTAAGACTGTATAATTATATTATTCCAACAAAATATTAAGAAGCTCCTTTTAGGAGCTTTTTTTATGCTTATTAATTTGTAAACTTGAAAATTTGTCATATCTTTGAAATCACAAACATGAAATTAATAAACACAAAAATTACATCCACAATGAATTATATACTATTTGATGATCAGAAGGTTAGAGAGGATATGAAGCCGCTAACTTTTACAAGACCTGTTGCTGATTTACGTTTTGGAATTAATACAATGCGTGAAAAATGGGAGCGAATATTAGGTAAAAAAACATCTAGCCTTACTGAACAATATCTTTCTAAAAAATTCCCTCTTATTAAGGGTGATGATAATATACTGATAAATAGCTCAGTATGTCCTACCGATGATTTAGTAAAAGAAATAAACGGATTAAAGACAAATCAAGCTCTTGTTGGAGAAGAAAAAATAATTGCAATGAATCTTAGTCTCGATAACTTGGATTCAATGGAAACCTCTGAGACTAATCACGTATCGCTTGTGGCTGATACATTATGTATAAATAATACTTGGGATTTGTTCTCAAAATTAGAACAGGCAATCGATAAAGATTTTAAAGCAATTACAAAAGGTCGTAAATCGCAACCACTGAGCAAAACAAATAATGTAATTGGCGATAACCCAATATTTATTGAAGAAGGTGCTACTGTAGAATTTGCAATCTTGAATACTAATAATGGTCCTATATACATTGGTAAGAACGCTGAGGTTTCGGAAGGTGCTATTATTCGCGGTCCTTTTGCCTTGGGCGAAAATTCTGTTATTAGAATGGGAGCGAAAATTTATGGTCCTACATCTATAGGTCCATATTGTAAAATTGGTGGTGAGGTAAGTAATAGCCTTGTACTTGGTTATTCTAGCAAAGCTCATGATGGTTATGTAGGAAATTCTGTAATTGGCGAATGGTGTAATTTAGGAGCTGGTACAAATACCTCAAACCTTAAAAATACTTACGATATAGTTCGTGTATGGAATTACAGATTAGAAACCTTTATAAGTACTGACCTTCAATTTTGTGGCTTAGTAATGGGCGATCATTCAAAAACCAGTATCAACTCTATGCTTAATACTGGAACAGTGGTTGGCGTGAGTACTAACTTATTTGGTTCAGGATTCCCTCGTCAGTTTGTAAGCTCATTCGGTTGGGGAGGTTTTAGTGGCATGAAAAAATATAACCTTAAGAAAGCTATTCAAGTTGCAGAAAAGGTATACGCACGCAAGAATTTGGAGTTTGATAATGTCGAAAAAGATATTTTCAAAACAATATATGATTGTACAATATAGTATTGATTATTGAGAATATTTAGAATTGGTTAAATTCGTTGTATTATACGAGTTTAACTTTTTCTTTTTTAATGTTTTACTATACTCATTATATTTTCATAATTAATTAGAAATCAACAATAATAACCCACTCTTTTATCAAACAGATATTGAGAAATAATATATAAATATGATTTATAAATATAAACTTTTACTGCTTATATCACTATTCAGCTTTCAGATTGTAAGCTCGCAAATAACGATATCTATACCTCAATCGGAGCTTGAAAATGTTTCTGAAGAAGAAATTATACGAAGTGGAGTGCAGAAAATTGTTCTCGATAATGGGTTGACAGTATATTTGAGTGAAGATAGAACACAGAAAGATGTTTTGGGAGCTGTGGTTGTTCGTGGAGGTGCAAAATTAGACCCTGCTGATGCTAGTGGTACAGCACATTATTTTGAGCATATGATGTTTAAAGGTTCCACATCATTGGGAACAACAAATTACAAACAAGAAAAACCTATACTCGATTCCATAAGAGCACAATATGAGTTGTTGCGTTTGGATAGAGAAGATGAAGAGTTTAGAGCAGCTGTTCTTAAAAAAATTGATGGTTTGTCGGTAAGGGCTTCAGAATATGCTATCCCAAATGAGTTTAGTAAAGTGATGTCGTCAATTGGTGGCACTGGCGTAAATGCTTATACTACCTACGAAAATATTGTATATCATAATAGCTTTCCTGCCCAAAGTATAGAACAGTGGGTAGAGTTATATGTTGATAGATTTCAGAGTCCTGTTTTTAGATTATTTCAATCAGAATTGGAAACAGTATACGAAGAGAAAAATAGATCAGAGGATAATATTTTTAGAAGAATTATTCAAGAAGTGTATGTGAATTTTTATCCAAATTCGGTTTATGGAAAAAAGACTGTTTTAGGTACAATTGATGATTTAAAGAATCCTAGTATTGCTGCTATGGAGACTTATTTTAAAGACAATTATAATGCTACAAATATGGCATTGGTACTGATAGGTGATTTTGATTCGCGAACAGTACAAAACCTTCTAACAGCCAGATTTGGTATGATAAGAAGTGGTGAGAAAGCAAAAATGCCATCTGCCACCGAAGCTCCTTTTGATGGTAGAGTGGTGGTGAAAAAGCGACTTTCGCCTATAGCATTGGGGATATTGGGATACAGAACCGTACCTATTGCGCATAAAGATGAGCTTACTCTTGATGTAATTGCAAAGCTTTTAACAAATGACGATCAAACGGGCTTGATTGATACACTTTCTGTAGGACAGGAATTACTCGAAGCACAGGTATTTGTTGATAAGCATTATGATAAGAGTGGTTTCTTCGTATTCTTCGCTCCTAAGCCAATTATTCAATCCGTTTCTAAAGGTGAAAAACTTGTATTGAAACAAATTAATAAACTAAAAGCAGGAGATTTTGATGATGACTTACTAAGTGCTGTTATTGTATCTATGCAAAAAAATGAATTAGTAAATCTTGAAAATAATAGATATAAGTTGTCGAAAATAATTGATGCTTATATGACAGAGAAACAACTTAATACTAATGAGTATCAAGCGAAATTAAATAAGATTACAAAAGCTGAGATTATTAGAGTTGCAAATTTATATTTTGGTGAAAACTATTTGTCATTTCAATCGAAAATGGGCTTCCCTAAGAAACATATTTTGGATAAGCCAAAGAATACTCCATTGAGTTTCGTTAATAAAGACGTACAATCAGAAATGGCTAAGAAGATTGCAACAATGCACTATAGTGAAGTACAACCAAATTATATTGATTTTAATGAAGATATAGTTATTTCGGATGTGATAGAGAACCTACATTTATACTATGTAAATAATCCTATAAATAATGTGTTTTCAATGAATATACGTATTGCTTTGGGAAGTATTGAAGATCCTCGTATTACTCAAATGGCTTATTACTTAAATAATACGGGTAGTGGCAAAATGTCGAATACTGAATTTAAAAGAAAGTTGCAAAAGTATGGTACTAGTGTGTATTTTTATGCTACTCGTGATTTCTTTACCATTAGTATTGATGGGTTTGATGATAAGTTGGAGCAGAGTTTGAAATTGTTCGTCACCTGTCGGAATATGAAAATGATAGATTCTTTTTTCTTGATGATAAAAAAGCCTTGCAAAGTCATATTCGTTTAACTTCTGTAGGTAACAAACTTGATAGAAATGCAAGAATTATGATGCGTCCTTATAATTACTATTTCGGTATAGGTATGAATTCGGTAATGTTTAAGGAAATTCGTGAATACCGCTCGTTAGCTTATGGAGCTTATGCATATTATACAGTTCCTTATCGATTCGATAGTAAGGGATATTTTAATGCAGCAATGAGTACTCAGGCTGATAAAACTAACGAATCAATTGAACTATTGGATAGCTTAATTTATAGTATGCCAAAGAATGAAGCTCAAATTCCTGCTTTACGTTCTTTCTTATTAAGATCATTTAATTCTAATATGCCAAGTTTCAGAACCCGTTCTTATACTGTTCAATATTGGAAACAGCAAGGGTATAAGTTTGATCCTCGTGCCAGTGCTTATAGCTTTTATCGTAAGGTTGACCTCGGTGAAATATATAAATTCCATATTACTAATGTTGGCGGAAAACCTAAAACTACTTGTATCGTTGGAAATTCGAAACGAATAGATATTGATAAAATAAAACAAGGAAAAGAGTATAAGAAACTTAAATTGAAAGATATATTAAAATACTAATAGATGTCGGTTTTTCATTATTTTTCAGGAACTGATAAGCAAAGAGCAAAGTTTATCTTCGATTTTATTGCTCCTATTTATGGTGTAATAGGTGGAGCTGCAAAGAAAGGTTACGACCGTATTTGCATAAAGCTCAATAAGGCTTTTCCTTTGCAAGAGTTCTCTATTCTGGATGTGGGTACTGGTACTGGCGAATGGCTTGCGAGTATTTCGCATTACTCAGAAAAGGAATCTGTTGGTACTGATTTTTCTGAGAAAATGATTAGTCAAGCAAGGCAGGCTTATCCCCAAAATAAGTATATAGTTAATGATGCCGAATCGCTCTCAAAGTTTGAGGATAATAGCTTCGATATTGTTACTGCCTCATTCGTATTGCATGGTATGAAAGCCCACGATAGGGCAGTGGTGCTGGCTGAAATGAAGCGAGTTGCTCGCCAATATGTTATGATTCACGATTTTGAGGGTTATACCCCCAAAGTGGTTAGGGTTCTCGAATTTTTAGAAAGAAGCGATTACCTTAATTTTAAAAAGAATTTTAGAAAAGAGCTTGCGGGCTTTTTTACAGAAACAGATATTGTTAAGTGTAAAGTTACTGGCAATGCTGTTTATATTGGTATTTTGTAAATAATTGCAAACTAATACCAATTTGGTATAATATCTTCAATGTGTTTTCACTCAAAATGATAAATAATACATTATTCTCCTAGCCTCAGCTTAAAAAATGATATATCTTTGACCAATCGTTCAGTCAAAAAAACTAATTAACTAATAATGCCACCAAAAACCGAAGAACAATTTGCCGAAATACGTAATGAGAAAACAAAACTCATTATGGAAACTGCTTTGCAGCTATTTGCAAATAATGGGTTTGATAATACTTCCATTAGTGCTATAGCTAAGCATGCTGCAATCTCTAAAGGGTTGATGTATAATTATTTTGATAGTAAGGATTCCTTATTGAAGGCAGTTATAATGTCTGGCATGGATAATTTTATGCACTTTTTGCAAGTGGAGGATGAAAATAATATAGAAAGAGAAGAATTGATTCGTTTTATTGATGGTAATCTTGAGTCCATAAAACAAAATACCGATTATTATAAGCTGTATTTTTCATTGGTATTTCAGCCAAAGGTTTTTTCGCTTTTGGGCAACGATTTTATTTTGATTTTCGAGCAGCTAATTAATAAATTAGTTTTATACTTTAGTCAGAAAGAGGAGAAAAATCCTTATGTAAAAACGCGTTTGTTACTTGCTATATTTGATGGTGTGGGAATACATTATATAAGCGATCCAGAGAGTTTTCCTTTGAATGATATTAGAGAATTAATTATTGAAATGATTTAATAAATTAAAGATAACTAAATAGATATGAGAAAAATACTAAAAATAAGTTCCATTGCTTTAATACCACTGCTAATTGCGGTTCTATTTATTCAAGCTAAAACAGAAATGACGGGCTTGCAAATTATACAAAAAGCCAATGATTTGCGCTATGGTGAAACTAGTATTGGTGAAATGCAGATGAAGCTTGTACGCCCATCATGGACACGTACCATCAGTATGAAAATGTGGACCAAGGGAACAGAGTATTCCATGGTAATAATTACTGCCCCAGCCAAAGAAAAAGGGCAGGTATTTATGAAGCGCAAAACAGAAATGTGGAATTGGATTCCTAAAATATCACGTATGATAAAGCTGCCACCTTCTACTATGTCGCAAGGATGGATGGGATCTGATTATACTAATGACGATATGATGAACGAGGGTTCTTTGGTTACTGATTTTAACCATAAAATTCTCCGTAGCGAGAGTATCACTAATCTTGATTGCTATGTAATAGAGTCAACTCCAAAGGACGATGGTGATGTTATTTGGGGAAAGAAAATTAGTTGGATAAGTAAGGATGGTTTTTTTAACCTAAGAACTGAATCCTATGATGAAGATATGTTTTTGGTAAAAACAGAAACAGCATCTAATATTAAACAAATAGGAGGAGTCATATTGAGATTATTCCTGCTGATGAGCCTGGTAATAAAACCATAGTGGAACTAATTAATATAGAGTTTAATAAAGACATTAAGGAATCGTTTTACTCACAACAGAACATGAAGAGAATTAGATAGTAGTTATTAATTCTCAATTCTTAATTCTTCACCATTCACCCTTCATTATTAAATACGTATAAATTGATGGAAATTTTAAAAATAGCATGGCGCAATATATGGCGTAACAAACGAAGGACTCTTATTACAGCATCGTCACTGATGTTTGCGGTGATATTTGGTGTTTCGATGCGCTCAATGCAACTTGGTACTTACGATACAATGATCGATAGTGCCGTGCGTCAGTATTCGGGATTTATTCAAGTGCAAGATACTGCATTTTGGAAAGATAAAACCATTGACGAACTTATGCCAGAGTCTGACGAGGCCATCAGTAAAATCGCTGAAATAGATGGTGTTATAAGTGTTTTGCCACGTTTGGAATCCTTTGCACTTATTTCTAGTGGTAATAAAACCAAAGGAGCTTTTTTGCAAGGTGTGAATCCTAGTATCGATAGCAAAATGACCGGCATTGCCGATAAAATTGTTAGAGGAAGATATCTTGAGCCTGGTGACGATGGCCTGATAATAGGGCAGCGGCTTGCCGGTTTTCTTAATATCAATGTTGGAGATACAATTGTACTTATAAGTCAAGGTTACCATGGTGTAACAGCTGCTGATGTTTTTCCTGTGCGTGGAATTGTTAGAATTCCAAATCCTGCTCTCGACAAAATTCTTATGATTGGCGATATTAGTACTGTACAGGAATTTTATGGTGCTGAAGAAAAACTTACGGCCTTAGTTGTGAATATTGAAGATAAAAGTATGATTTCTACAATTATTCCAAAGGTAGAAACTGTACTTGATGATAATAGCTTGGTAACCCTTAGCTGGACGCAAATGAATAAGGAATTACAGCAACAGATAGCAGCTGATAATGGTGGTGGAATAGTGATGTTAATTATACTTTATTCGGTGGTTTTCTTCGGAATATTAGGAACAATAATAATGATGACTGCCGAGCGTAAAAAGGAATTTGGAGTTATGGTGGCTTTGGGAATGCAGAAAAAATATTTATCGCTAATAGTGCTTTTTGAAACTATATTTTTGGGAATGTTAGGTGCTTTCATAGGAGCAATAGTAAGCTCATCAATAGTATGGTATTTTCACGATTCGCCAATAAAAATAACTGGTGAAATGGCTGATATATACGAGCAG
>NIUZ01000089.1 GCA_002254285.1 Bacteroidetes bacterium 4572_112
CCCGAAGGCTGAAGGTATTTATATAATAACTGCTCATAATCCAATTCTGAAGGCAAACTATTTGTGAAAACAAAAGATTGTCGTTCTTCAAAATATTTTTCTATCCAGTTAATTTCTGTTGGATCCATTAATAGGGAATAAATTTAATATGGCAACTAATTATTATCTCTTTTGGGAATTTTCTTGAATCGAAGTTTCATAACTCCAAAAATAGCTTCTTTAAATATAGAACCACTCATTTTGCTTTCGCCAAGAGTTCTATCAGTAAAAATTATTGGCACCTCTGTAACTTTATAGCCCATTTTTACTGAAGTATATTTCATTTCAATTTGGAAGGCGTAACCAATAAATTTGATTCTGTCTAAGCCAATATTACGAAGCACATCTGCCTTATAACACATAAAACCTGCAGTAGTATCCCTAATACTCATACCTGTAATAAAGCGCACATAAGCCGATGCATAATACGACATTAGCACACGTCCCATTGGCCAGTTTACAACATTAACTCCAGTAATATAACGTGAGCCAATAGCCACATCATTACCTTCGTTTGCTGTAGCATTATACAGTTTTTCTAAATCTTCAGGATTATGCGAAAAATCGGCATCCATTTCAAAAATATAATCGTAACCACGTTCCAAAGCCCATTTAAAACCATGAATATATGCTGTTCCCAATCCTAGCTTACCTTTACGTTCTTGTATATGCAGCTGCTTAGGAAATTCTTTCATCAATGATTTTATAATATCGGCTGTTCCATCAGGAGAATTATCCTCAACAACAAGCACATCAAATGACTTATTTAATGAAAACACCTTTCTGATAATGGCTTCAATATTCTCTTTCTCGTTATATGTTGGAATTATTACTACGCTATCGTTCACTATTTTATGTTTTATCAATGTTATTGCTCATTAATTACTGCAAATATACCTAAAGTAAATGCACATTCAATAATTAATTATTTACCTTCAGGATAATGCTTTTTATAAAATCTTAAGTATCCATCCAAGTCTTTAGATTTATATAATTTACTATAATTACCTTCCGAAATAATGAAGTAATTACCACCATTCTTTTTCAATAAAGAATATAAAAGGCTATTTCTACGAGCTGTTTTGAAGTAGTCGAGGGCTTTCTTTTCATTAATGAAGTTGCTCACTCCTACCAATAATACATTTCTATTAATCGGTATTGCCGAAACAGTCAAGCTCTTTGTTCCAAAATATTTGCGATTATGATCAGATAACCTGTTTTTCAACTCACTAATTTTCACATTTCGCTTATCGGCAAGCACTAAAAACATATGAGTATCATCTGGCCCGTAATCAAAAATAGACTCTTCATCCTGCCCCATAAAACCGGCTCCAGTAGAAGATATTTGCTCTGTAGATTTACCTGCAATTTTCTCACCCGTTGATTTATCATTTCGCTTTGATTTAATCTTCAGTAAAGCTATCATTTCTTCAGCTTTAGGCTTTACTTCACTTTCGGGATATTGATTCACTACAACTTCCAAAGCGGCAATAAATGCAGCAGTATCAGCAGTATGCCCTACACATAGCGCATTAAGCATCTCAAATTTCGATAATTGCTCATTGCTTGTAGGATAATCAACTTTTGCCTTGGCACAGTTCTGCATTACTGTAGAATATTTACGTTCACTAAATAAGGCATAAGTACTTTTATAGTAAACCTTTACTTTATCCGCTTCATCTTGCAATTTTTTGAAATAATTAGGATCCGTAAGCATCTTTGCATATTCGCTATTAGGATAATCTTTCACTAGCTTATTCTTATAATATCGCGCATCACTATTATTACCATCTATATGATACATTCTATACATATTATAATATGCATGTGGTGTATTTTCACTATGAGGAAACCTTCGGAAAAGCTCATTATAAGTCTCTATTGCTTTGGGGTTATTAAGCAGTTTTTCTTTATAAATAGTTGCGGCGTTAAATAAGGCAATTTCTATCTTAGCATTTGAGGAATCCACCTCCACTTGAGTAAATGGTATATTTTGAGTATAATAATCTCTTGTTTTTCTATTTGTGGATTCTGGCGAACTTGGAGTTACCATACTTACTGTAGAATCACCATCTGCCATCATCTCATCGTCATCATCAGAGCCAAAATCCATACTTTGCTTATTGCTAATACGCCAATTATCAGCAAGTTTACGATTACCCCATTTTGCCATAAACGAAGACTTACCAGTGCTTACCGATGAACTATTATAGAAATACCACTTCGTTCCTCCTTTTTGAGTTACAGACTGCATATCACGAGGATCACCACGTTCATTCTCTGCCATAAACTGCAATTGTTCCTGTCGTTCACGCTCCTGCTGTTTCCTAAGATTTTCTGCTTCTACTTCCGCTTGTATCCATCCGTCTATAAGCTTATTCCTTTTTCTATCGCTCATATTTGCAAGAGCTTGCAAACTATCTTCCGTTTGTATTACTACCAAATTTGTAACTAATTCGGTTAATACATCTTTTCTATATTCCAGCTTACCATAATCAGGATAATCCTTTGGTAGAAACACCATTGTGCTATCATAATAAGCTTGTGAACTAAGGTATTTTTGTTCTTCAAAAAATATTTCGGCAAGTTTCATTGCGCTAAACGCCTTTTGCTTATCGTTGCTTACACTTTTCTGAACCGATAATTTAAGATAACCTATGGCTTCATTTTGATGCTTATTTTTTAAAGCTACCTCCGCCATTACATAGTATATCTGATCTTGATATTCTACATTCTTTATATCTTTAAGCATTTTACGAAGCTGCTTCATTACCTCTTTGGAGTCCCCACCATCAAAGCTTTTGGCCATATTTATTCTGGCATTAAAATCCATTATGTAGGTAGGGCTTTTCTTTAAAACCATCAAATAATGTTGTGTAGCAGGCTTTAGCTTTTTCTGATCCTGCTCAAGCTGTGCCAAAATGAAGAATAATCTTGCTTTATCTTTATTCTTAGCTCGCTCTATTGCTTCTTTAATATATGGAATAGCTGCTGCGTAATTTTTAGATCTTACATATACATCAGCATATATGCGAGGTAGCATTCTGTACGATTCTTTGCTAATTTCACCACTATTAATTTTAGCTTTTACACCATCGAGTTGCGAAATTGCATTATCATAATTACCCAAAACACTTTCGTTAAAGGCAATCCACATAATAGCTTCTTGTTTTACTTTTTCTTTGGGATAACGAGAGATAATATACCCCAATACTTGCTTAGAGATACTATATTCATGACTATAGAACCTTGCTTGACCCATCATCAAGTAGCTATAATAAACCCACTTTACCTCTTCTTTCTTCCGAAAATACATACTATGCTTATGAATCACAAGCGATGCTTTCTCAATGCTTCGGTCAAGTTTAGAGCTTGCCGACATAATAGTTTCGGCAGTACCAACAGGATATACGTCTAACACCTCTGTATAGTCATCTATATGAGCTTTCTCTATATCGCCAATTGCTTCCTTAAGTGCCTGTTCACCATTAAAATAGGCATTATAATGCCCAGTAATATTATGAAACACTCTCCTATTCCATTTATTCTTTTTGGTAGAACATGAGCTTGCTACTATTAATAGTAAAATTACTAAAAGAGAAGATATATATAATTTATTAATTTTCAATCGCTTATGACTTATTCTGTTTTGTTAGTTATACTAACTCTAAAAACACAAAAATATTTTATTTTATTGTAGAAATTATGAAAACTTTTTAATATTTCAATAATATTTAATATACGCTAATATAATAATACAAAATACTTTTAATCAGCATCAATAATTCCCCTCTGATAATAGCTATTCTATATCATGTTATTATACTAACAGTATTGATTACCTTTGCCGTCTAATAATAATCGTTATGGAAAAATATTGCCCAATAATTTCAGAAACTGTTGACACAAAACTAATTAAAGTTAATGCGTCATTTGTACTAATAGTATTAATTCTATCAATTGCCACTCCTTTGACTTGGTTAATATATGTGGTTGCTTCTGATTTTGCCATAAGAGTATTTTTCGGAGTAAAGCGAAGCCCCGTATGTATGATTATTCGCAGCTCTATGAACGTAATGAATATTAAACAACATAAAGTAAATGCAGGACCAAAGAAACTCGCTTCAAAATTCGGATTAGCGTTCTCTATTATTATTATTGCTTTACAATTATTAGAATTCCAAATGGCTGTCATAGCTTTCACCGCAATATTTATTACACTAACATCGCTAGAGGTATTCTTTAGCTATTGCCTAGTTTGCGCTATTTATCCTTATTTGAATAAGATTGGTATAAAATAATTATTAATGTTTAATTATTAATGATTAATTAGTTCCTAAGTTCAATTAGCAAATGCAATTTTCAAGAGTTTAAATTAAGAGTAATTATTTTTCAGTACTTTTGTAAGTAGTCGAACCTAATTCACAAAATCATGATTAATAAACTCACAATCTTAACTTTCGCTATTATAATTATTACAAGCATAGCATGCAATAAAGAAACTGATAAAGAAGAGCCTATAATCACCCCGAATCCCATTGAAGAATATATTATCTCCATCAGTAAGAATGGCTCTGTTGAAACAATGTTTATACTCAACGAAGATCATAAATTAAAACAAATAGAGTTTTTTCATAATGGCGGGTATGCTGCCACCATTAAATATCATTATACCAATGACAAAAAGCTAGACTATTCGTACAATTCAACCACGGATAATGATACTACCAGATACGAATATCAGAACGATAAAATATATAAAATAAGCGGTGGTGGAGCACTGTACACTGTATCATACACAACTGATGGTAAGCCCAAAATAATACAGATAAGTGCTGGAGCATGTGGCTGCGAACACAAATTTGACTATGCTGATGGCAATGTAGAAAATATTTATTACACAATCCCTCCAGGGTATTTTGCTGACACAATGCTTTACGATAATTATAAAAATCCTTTTGCTGATTTATGGCCATATGGTATTTCTGATCCTAAATTTATGTCAACAAATAATATCACACATCATAAAACCATAAAGGTGGAAGATACAAATTATGGAACAGGACAACCACCATCATATAATGAGGAAGTTACAGAAATACAATACTCTTATTCATATAATAGTGATAGCTTACCAATTGAGATATACGAGTATAACCTCACAACTATGGATACAAACCATTATCAAATAGATTATTTGGTGAATTTGATTAATTAGTAGAAGGTGAATCATGTTAGGATGTGGTAATCCAATAATTTACTAATTTAACACTTTACTAATTTACCTACACTCAATTTTCACTTTTGAAAAATTCTAAAATACACTATATCAAATAACTCACAATGCATTTTCGATACAATTACAGATAATTATTTGATTTTTCGAAAAATATTTGTATTTTTGCTTTATTATCGATAAAAAGAATAATTACAAATCTTAAAATAAAAAAACACCTTTATTGATACTTAATAAGAAAATAATATCACTCCGATAGAATAGAATAATAACTTATATCCTATGAAAAAAAGAACACTTTTTTTGGCTTTTTATATTCTACTATCTTTCACACAAAACCTTGTGGCACAAGATTATTTATTAACAACATCAAGCACTGGATCTGGCACAACCACTAATAATTCAAAAGCTTGGACCGATTTAACATCTATTACTATTGATGTTACTGATATGTCATATCTATTAATTACTGCTGGATTAAATATGCGACCCGATGGGTCTAGTTTACTAGGTAGAGAAGCTAATTATAACATATACCGCAGTGATAATACTTCTGATAAAAGTGGCGTTATTAAACGACAAATGGTTAAAAATACTGAAACGGGTGTAGAAAGTTGGGGAGTGGGAACATTGGTTCATATTTTTGATGTTAGTAGTCTCAGTGGCAATAAAACATTTACTTTAGAGCATAGCAATCAAGGGCAATCTACTGACGGTAGAAATGTACATTCTTCAGTTAGAATGACTGCTGTAGCACTAACAACAAAAACAAACAATTATGAATTATATAATGATGTAAAAAGATTAGATGCTGACGTAACCACCACCTCAGCAACTTATGCTACAGTAACCGGTTTAACTACAAGCTCAATAACACTACCTATTGATGGTGATATTTTTGTTTGCGCATCAATAAATGGGAAAGCTGATGCTAAAGAAACATCTGCAGAATATAAATTACAATATTCAACTGATGGAGGAAGTAATTGGTCTGACTTGGGAAAACCTGTCAAAAGGTCAATGATAAACAAATATGATGATGGCATTGTATCACTTGTTGCATTGCTCCAAGACCAAACTGCGTCAGGAAGTAACTTTCAATTTAGAGTTGCACATAGACGAATAAGTGGTACTGCAACAATTACCACACATAATTGCAACCTTATAGCCATAGCTTTGGCCCATAGTGGAGGTGATTATTTCCCGTCTTTTTATAGCGAACTAGGAACATCTGGAGCAAATATTACTGGAGTTAGTACCGCTGCTTCAACCGTTACATCAACTACTCTATTAAGTAATGTAGATATAAGTTCAACAGGTCCTGGTTTGTTTATTGCTACTCAATATTTAGTTAGCGCATCAAATTTAGACGAAACGTCAAGCCCTTTACAGCGTATGAGAGCTGGAAATTATCTATATATTAACAATGGATCTACAACTACCAATTCTGAAGAATATTATAGATATATACCTGATAATACTAACTATGGAAGTGGTGGATTTTTTGGATTGGCCAATGATTTAGATGCAAACACAACTTATACCGTTGGAATGAAACATGAAGTTACATATGTATCGAATCCTGATGCAACAGAAGATGAAATATTAAATACTTCCAATGTTATACTTACAGGCTTTCAAACTTATGATGTTATAGGTGGAACAAATTTACCAGTAAATTTAATATATTTTAAAGCAAATTATGTATCAAATGGAGAAGTATATATAAAATGGCAAACTGCAAGTGAGATAAATAATGACTATTTTAGTATTGAGAGGTCGCCAAATGCAAGTGAATGGACTGAAATTAATAAAATTAAAGGCTCAGGCAATTCTAATATAATAAAGAATTATTCAATAACAGATTTCATAAACCAAAATGAGGAGGAAGTATATTA
>NIUZ01000010.1 GCA_002254285.1 Bacteroidetes bacterium 4572_112
CCTTCTATTGTTTTGCCTGTTTTACTAATATCTGTATCATCAAAAATTAAACATTTATATTTATCTTCACCTGATTTAAATCCCTGACTTAATGAAATATATCGCTTAACAAAAAGTAATAAAATATTTCTCCAGTTTGTTTTTTGATTACTTAAAGCTCTATAATAAACATCCTTTTTCCCTTTTGTAGGTGGAGTTAATCTACTTGTATATAATGAATTAATGGTTTTACTCATTGTAAATGGAAGTATAAGCAGTAAATTAATAATATCCCCAAAAGGAACACCCGTTTCTTTTACAGATTTAAATATTTTAGAAGCTTTGCTTATTTTAAATAAATCAAGATACTCTTTGAAAAATTCTGGACTAACCCATGTATCCTTAAAAAAGATTTTTATTTCTTGAATTTTAGCAATATCTTTGTCGTGTAGCATAGTGGTAGCTTTTTTGTTGGTACTTCAAAGATACTAATATTCAGGTTAATAACCTGAATATTATGCTACTTTTTTACAAATTTATTGCCTGATAACACTTGTGTTTATTGGGTGCGAAACTTCAGTTATATAACTAATGCTCTGTAATTAATATGCAAGAGCACAACAAAACCCACTTAAATATTTAGGTGGGTTTTGTGTTTTTATAAATAATTATGACGAAAGCTTATGTAAAGAAAATTGGATTTTCTTTACACTCTAGCAATCTATGATAAGATAATTGGATTTTCTTATCATATTAGACTATCTTTGTAAAAGAAATTAGAAAATCTTTACATTATGAAACTGAAAGAATTAAATAAACTGCCATTAAAAGAAGATGTAGAAACAAAAAAGATTCTGAAAAAATTAGTTTCTACACATAAAGCATTAGCTGAATTAAAAGGCGTTTCATCAAGTATTCCCGACGAAAACATTCTGATTAACACATTAGGATTACAAGAAGCAAAAGATAGTTCTGCAATTGAAAATATAATTACAACTCACGATGATATTTATAAAACCGAATTAAATATTGACGGATTTAAATCCTTGGATGCAAAAGAAGTTCAGAATTACATATCAGCATTAAAAAAAGGTTTTCATTTAATTTCTAAAAATCAGATATTAAGAAATAACGATATAATTGAAATCCAATCTGAATTAGAAAAAAACAAAGCCAGTTTTAGAAAAGTTCCTGGAACTGCATTAAAAAATGCAACAACTGGAGAAACTGTTTATACACCGCCACAAGATTTTGAAACAATAATTGACTTAATGAGTAATTTAGAAGCCTTTATTAATGATGAAAGTTTATCTGATTGCGACCATTTAACCAAAATGGCGATAATACATTATCAATTTGAAAGTATTCACCCTTTTTATGATGGAAACGGAAGAACTGGTAGAATAATAAATGTGTTATATCTTGTAATGAAAGATTTACTAGATTTACCAATACTCTATTTAAGTAGACATATAATTGAGAACAAAGGATTGTATTATAAATTATTACAGAATGTAAGAGATACTGATAAATGGGAGGATTGGATTATTTATATGCTTGATGCAATAGAACAGACCTCTAAAGAAACAATAATATTAATTGGAAAAATTAAAGATTTAATATTTGAATATAAATATCTATTACGAGATAATTATAAATTTTACAGTCAAGATCTACTGAATAATTTATTTAAACACCCTTACACAAAAATTGAATTTATTGAAAAAGATTTAGGTATTTCACGAATTACAGCTTCAAAATATTTGAATAAATTAGCAACTGACGGAATATTAAGAAAAGAAAGATTAGGAACTGGAAATTATTATATAAACGACCGATTAATGAAATTATTAACGCTAAAATAATAACTACTTTAACTAATTATATAAATTATTATGATTAGAAATAGATTTTTAAGAATTACAATTGGAGTTATTACTATCGTTTTGGGATGGTAAGCGAGTTATATTCCAATCCCAATATTGTCAATAATATCACTAGAAATATTCTAGAGAAAGTTTGTATAAATTATCAAACTCATTTTATTCAAGCCTAAATAACAATACCCATTTTTAAAACAAAAGAGAAAGTATATATCCATATCCAAAGAATCGAAGGATACGTGTTAAGCCCAATAGAGCAGTTTTTTTGAATGGATAATGCAACATACCAGTAACCATAGTAATTGTAGAAAATGGCAGTGGAAATAGAGCAGAGAATACAATTAGGAAACCACCATATTTATGAAAAGTTGCAAAGTGAGAAGAGAACTTTCGCATCAACCATTTATTAAACCTAGGTACCAAGGATAATCTATAGCCAATATAATAGGCTAGCATTCCACCAAGGTATGAGATAAACGCTAATACTGTTGTAAGCAGGTATGGATGTGGAGTAGAATTTGCCCATACAATAAAGAAATCGGGCGGAATTAAGCCCAATATTGTTTCTGACACAAAGAATAAACTAGTAACGAATTTCCAATCCCATTTAAGGAGAAAATCATTAAGAACCTGGTCAAAATTGTGGATATATGTTTGAGCAAAATATATCATTAAACCAATAACCATAGCAACTAACAAAAGCCTATATACACTTTTCCCTGCTAGGGAATATATACCTCTACGCTTTAAGTAAAAATGCAGTTGTTGGATTCTATCTACCATAAATTCATTTGTTCGATCAAGGGCAAAAATAATATAGTATTAGCTTACTTAAACTAAAATAAACACAAAATATTATATTTCAGTAATAATGCTCCCTTTTTACACCAATCAACCCTAAAATTATTAATTTAAAATTTTGCAGTAAATCCTTACATATATCACTGTATCAATGGAAAAAGCCGTATCCTTTTGGCAAAACAATCAATATCTAAAACTTTTATTTTTACAAAATATTGCAATAAATCTATTTATTTACAGTAAACACGTATTTGAATACCTAAATTTATGTATATTTGTTCACCAAACAGATTTACAAATAGATATATAAATTAACTTTCCTAATTATGTCAAAAGTTCTAGTACTCGGTGCAGGAATCTCTGGTCACACAGCTGCACTTTATCTCAAAAAATCATTAGGCAAACAGCATGAAGTTATTGTTGTTAGTCCAAACAGTAATTACCAATGGGTACCATCCAACATATGGGTTGGAGTAGGTCTTATGGAACCTAATGAAGTAAAATTTAAACTTGCTCCTGTTTACAAAAAACAAGGCATTATTTTCAAACAAGCATTAGGCATGTCTATTCACCCTGAGGGTGATTCTAGTTCGGCAAAACCTTTTGTAAAGATAAAATATGTTGAAGAGGGAAAGCAAGGCGAGGAAGAACAAGTAGAATTTGATTATTTAGTAAACGGTACTGGTCCGGCATTAAATTTTGCTGGCACACCAGGTTTAGGGCCTGATTTATTCACAAACTCTGTTTGTACATACGACCATGCAGCTCACTCATGGAAAAATTTAGAAGCATCATTGGCCAAAATGGAAAATGGTGAACACCAAACTTTCCTAATTGGAACAGGTCACCCAATGGCAACTTGCCAAGGTGCTGCTTTTGAGTACGCTTTGAATATTGCTTTTGAGGTTGATAAAAGAAATTTATCGCATTTGGCAGATATTGTATGGATAAGTAATGAGTATGAGCTTGGCGATTTTGGAATGGGAGGAGCCTATATAAAACGAGGCGGTTATATTACACCTACCAAGGTATTTACTGAATCGGTACTTGCAGAATACGGTATTCGCTGGATTAAGCGTGCCGGAGTTCATAAGGTAGAAGAAGGAAAAGCTTTTTACGAATTACTTGATGGAACTTATCACGAGCAAGAGTTTGATTTTGCTATGCTAATTCCAGGATTTACAGGATCTAAAATGAAAGCTTTTGATAAAGCTGATAATGATATTACGGAAAAAATATTTGTTCCCAACGGAATGATGCGTGTTGATGCAGATTATACACCAAAGCCATACGAAGAGTGGAGAGCTAGCGATTGGCCAGAGATTTATCAAAGCCCTGCTTACGACTTTATGTATGCATCAGGTATTGCTTTTGCACCACCTCATACTATGTCGAAGCCTATGAAGAGCCCAAATGGCACATCAATAACTCCTACACCTCCACGTACAGGAATGCCTTCTGGCGTAATTGGTAAAGTTGTAGCACAAAATATTTCTTATCGAATAAAAACTGGCAAAAAAGACCATCCACATAAAGCATCAATGACTAAGCAGGCTGCGGCTTGTATAGTAAGTGCAGGATATGGTATTACCAAAGGACAGGCTGCTACTATGACCGTTTCTCCTATTGTACCTGATTGGGAAAAATACCCTAAATATGGTCGCGATATTAATGCTACCGTTGGTGTAATTGGACTTGCAGGGCATTGGATGAAGCTATTTATGCATTATATGTTTATATATAAAGCTAAGGCTAAATTAGGCTGGTCGATTATTCCTGAATAAGAAATTATAAAATTAACAAATCAAAAAACAAAGATATTATGGCAACAATACAAGAACGATTAAAGAACAAACCATATTCAGAATACGCTTTTGCTACACGCCCAAGTAAGTACACCCTTTTCTGGCGTAGATGCTTTATCGTACAAATTTATATGTTTTTTAAACTAAATCTGAAAATAATGATAATGGTAGTAAAGGGTCACAGTTAATCTGACCTTTCAAATATATACATGTGTGAATGTGGGCCGCTTGAATTAATTTCTTGCGGCCTACTTATTTTAATATCATATATATATCTAATTAATTATTAGTTTTTGAAGATTTGTCCTACCATCGTTTTCTATCTTTAGCACAAATATTCCTTTGCTAAATCTAGAAATATCTATTGTTTCATCGAATACACCATTAGAATTATATTTCTTTCTAAAAACAATTTTTCCTGAAATATCAATAATACTTATATCAATATTACCATATACATTTTCAATAGCAAGATTAAAGATACCTTTATTAGGATTTGGCGATAATATCACCTCATTATTATCAATAAGATTATCAATGGAGGTATCGTCAATAAGTGTAAGAATAATTGTATCCTGAGTGGAACAGGTATATTTTGACACATCAACACTAACCTCATTATCACCTAATTGTAAGTTTGCAGAAGAAAAAGACATTGAATGTGTAGTATCACCAGTACTCCAAAGTACTGAAGCATCAGGATTCCCAACATTTAAAACAATTCCTCCTGTAATCATTTTTACAATAGTATCGCTTCCCAAATTAACCTCTGGATATGGTACTATATTTATATTGGTGGTATCATAATCAGAACTAGATCCCAATATTTCTACTGTAAGAACACCAGCAGTATCAATAATAACAGAAGATTCATTACTTAAAAGAGTATCGCCATTGAAAGTCCATAAGTAATTATAACTACTACCAATACTAGAGTTTACAATAAGTGAATCTCCCTCACAAAGAGTATAAGGACCTCCTATGGAAACTGACTGATGTACATATTCGTCAGCACCAATATCGGGGCTTGTGGACCTCAACTCACCATCAATATCCTCAGTAATACCACTAATACTCACTCCCAAATTAGACATTGCCATACTATTAACATGCAAATTATTATCTGAATAAAATTCAGGATCTATTGAAACAGTATTCGGTGCAGAAGAGGCGGTTTTCCAATCCGATAAATTATAAGATGTCATACCATTCACTACATATACACCTGAGTTTGATATTAAATTATTATTATTATTATGCAAATTTGATGGATAATGAGTTCCTATGCTAATAACGGGGCCATCTATTTCATTAACAAATATATTGTTTTTTAAAACCATGCTATTCCCCACTGCATCATAAAGCGAGAAAACACAAGCTGTATTTGACAATAATCCGTCTACTTTTACCGTATTATTATTAAAATTAGTTACCCCCATATATTTCCCTTGTATGCCATATACCTCTTGACTATAGTTAGCATAATTATTATGGACAATTATAAAATTATTATAAACTTGGAAAGAGCCACCACTAATATTCTGGTAATAATCGTTTATATAAATTCCACATGATCCATTTATATTTATCCTATTTCTTTTAATACTTATAGTATTCCCAATATCTGCTAACGACAAGCCCTTATAATTGCTATTGCTTAATAAATCATTATTAATGGTGTTACTAATTATTGATAATGATTTTTGATTTTTAGCATAAACCGCCGCATTAATCTGATTAATAAAAGTATTATCAACTACCTTATTAGCAATACTATAAATATATTCACTAAAATTACTATATAAGAATATGCCATATTCTCCACCAATAAAAGTGTTGTTTTTTATTAATAATGAATCCGAATTTCTAGTTTGGTAATAATCCCAACAGCATTTATCTGTCATAAAAGATTTTATTCCAATAAAACTCCCTAGATTATTATCTCCTGAATCAAAAATACAGTTTGTTATTTCAATATTACTATTATTTTTTTCAAGATAGATTCCGTGAACTAAACCAATACTATTATTGCCACTAATCTTTAGGCTATCAATGATATAAAAATGAGCATTATTGAACCCTATAACACTTCTAAGTTGGTTGGTAAGATGTGTATTTATTAATGTGGTTTTATCACTTCCTTTTCCTTTTATAGTAATAGTATTATTTGATGAACAACCATCAACTTTACCAAAACTTATACTTTCATTATATAATCCAGAATCTAAATAAATAACTACGGGAGCAGAAATCCCACAACTAGACAATGCAAATTCTAGATTTGCAAAGGAAGCAAAATCGCTATTTGTAGCACTCCCTAAAGTATAAGCTCCCGCCAATGGTAAGCCAAAATATACCTTATATGAAATGGTGTCATTATTATGATTCTGATCAAGTGATAAATTAACAATAGCCTTGCACTGATAAATGGTGTCGCTAATCATACTTGCCTGAACACTAAAAGTAAATAGCTCCGAATCATATGGTAATATTGGTCCCAAAATAGTATCTTCAACATAAGTAACTCCATTATCGATGGAATACTTTACTGGTATATTTGATTGAGATTGTGTTCCATAGTTTGCTACTAAAATACTAATCGGAATAGTTGCCGAAGGTGTAACTCCTGTAGTTGGTGACTGCCATTTTAATAACTCCATCTCATGAACAAAAGGAGTATATTCGTCAGCTCCAATATCAGAGTGTAAGGAATTATTTCTCAAATCACCATCAATATCATCAACAATTTCTAAAACAAATAATCCAGAATCATTTGCCAAAGCGCTACGTGAGTGTAAATCTTTATTAGAAATAAATAACGGATCTATAGAGATAGAATTTAGTGCAAAACCATAACCATTTGTTTTCCATGAAGCAATATTATTATAATTTCCTCCATATACCACATAGTTGCTGCTACTTGTATATATATTATTATAATTAACTTCAGAAAAGAAGTTCGGACCTGATCCATTATAGTATACACGCATAGCATAACCTCCTCCTGAATTCATAATAATATTATTAATAATCTTATTATTATGCATACCTATAGAAGAAACACTTGAGTAACTTCCAGCATAAAAACATTTGCTATACTCACCACTATTTTCCCCTATAAGTATAGAGTTATTATAATAATGTACATATTCTCCATTAGTCATATATATACCATAGGCAAAACCTGAAGCATTTGTAAGAGAAATCATATTATTCAAAACACTAAATGACTCTAATGCACTCCCAGCACAATCTGTAATTTTTACACCTATTCCTCTCTTGGAATTACTAATAATAGTGTTTTTATGTACCCTTCCTCCAGTATTATTTTCTATTCTCAAGCATGCATCAAGTTGTAAATCCGAAGTTTCAATATAGTTATTTTCATAAATAACATCATCCTGATATTTTGCACTAATACCATTACTTTTAAACCCAGTAATTCTATTATTAAGTATTTTCAAATTAGTAGTTGTACCATGATAAACGGAGGTATTACCTATCACGTTAATACTATTTACTCCTCTATTAATTTCGTTATTATTCAATTCTATATAGTTGCAATCACTCACAAATATACCGTTTGTTGTCCCATCAGAGTGTGGGTGGATACTAATAGCACTGTTTTTAATAACAATATTATTAGAATTAGTAATTTTTAATGCTGAATGATTTGCATAATAATGATCTGCAATAATGGATAAACTATCAATGGTAACATTATTATTATTATTCAATAGAAACACACTTCTATTTGCATTTAGCGAAGAGGCTGTAATTATGGTATTTTCGCCTTTTCCTTTAATTATTAAAGTATCCGAAGTATTAAGACCATTTATTGAATAATCTAATTCTATTATTCCGGTAAAAACTCCTGTATCTAACTCTAATACAACAGAAGAGCTCATTCCAAAATGCTTAAGCGTATTAATTGCATCACTAAGTTCACTAAAGTCGTTTTGTGCATTTGAGCCTATAGTATAAGTACCACTTAATGGACTTCCCACCCATAATTCATTATAAAAGAGACTGTCATCTAAACCAATGGTATCCCCTTGATTTTGAACTATAAATAAGCAATCATAACGCCCCATTTTTGATAAATTAGCAGTTGTACTAAAAGTGTGAGTAAAGGTATCAAAAGGTAATATAGAATTGTATATTGTGTCCCAAATATAAGTATTACCATTATCCATAGAATATCTAATAACAATAGAGTCTTGGCTTATTGAACCCTTATTCTTTACTCTTACTTTAATAGTACTATTAGAAGTGGTGTCTATATCTCCATAAGGAAGAATCCATTCATCAGCAGCAATATTATTTGGCACAATTGGTATTATTGTTAGCTGCATATTAGGTATTTGACTATAATAATACCCCGATGAAGTTGGGAACCAAGGCCAATCATCCTTCTTTTTACATCTATTTGGAGCAGGTAGATTTGTCGTATTAAATCTCAAATCATAAAAATTAGCAGTATTACCACCTCCATGATTTTCGTATAAAACTAATAAATGGCCACCATTATAATTATAATCCTGATCAAGGGTAATTGTATTCCAACCTATATTATTCCACTGTATATTTCCATCATATACTAAGGTGGCCCCAATTGTTGTTGGGTTGATATAGCTTGTATTAATAAAGTTGGAATACGATACTTCTTTAATATATATCTTTTGATTTACCATAGATGCCGATGCATTATCCTGTACAACTCCAACATCAAATGCAATTTCAGTGATATAACCAGTTTGTCCTAACATATTCCACGAAGGATAAACTATGGCATTCCACCCATAGTTTTCATTCCCCTGTGCGGGTATATCTTCTAATGTAGTACCCGTTCCAATGGTGATAATTTGTTGAGATTTTACTTCAGAAAAACCAAGAAGTATAAGTGCTAATAATAAAAGTTTTAAACGAAATTGAATAAAAGTAATATTCATTTTATTGTATAGTTAGTTAGTATACTGTAATCATTTGATTATACAAATATAAATTAAAAACCAAAAGCTGTAATATAAACTACAGCTTTTATTGATAATCATCACATAAGACCATAATAATGGTCTAATTAGAATAATAAAACTCACTATTTACCCCGATTCTCATCGGGGCACTAGTCACCCCCTATTAAGAAGCTCCAAGCTTAGCAAAATTAGTTTTCTCTAGTTGTTTTTTAGCATATTTGCCATCCACAACTAGCTTTTTAGTCTTTGGGTCTGAGGGTAAAGTAAACATAGCCTCGGTAAGTACAGCCTCAACAATTGAGCGTAAACCACGAGCACCAAGTTTAAATTCCACAGCTTTATCTACAATATAATCAAAGCCACTTTCTTTAAATTGGATATCTACTCCATCCATTTCAAAAAGCTTATGAAACTGCTTTGATAAAGAGTTTTTAGGCTCGCTAATAATTCTTTTAAGAGTTTCCTTAGTCAAAGGATGCATATAAGTAAGCATTGGCAAACGGCCAACAATCTCAGGAATTAATCCATAGCTGCGAACATCCAAAGGCGAAATATATTGAAGAAGATTGGTTCTGTCAATCTCGGCAGTTCCTTTTTTATTATAACCAATAACATTAGTATTTATTCTGGCAGCAATTTTACGATCAATGCCATCAAAAGCACCTCCAACAATAAATAATATATTCTGAGTATTTACCTTAATCATCTTCTGATCAGGATGCTTACGACCTCCTTGTGGTGGCACATTCACTTCCGATCCTTCAAGTAACTTTAGCAGCGCCTGTTGAACACCTTCGCCACTTACATCACGAGTAATTGATGGATTATCGCTCTTACGGGCAATCTTATCAATCTCATCAATAAAAACTATACCTCGCTCAGCAGCTTCCACATTATAATCTGAAGCTTGCAATAATTTCACAAGTACATTTTCCACATCCTCGCCAACATAACCTGCCTCAGTAAGTACAGTTGCATCAGCAATACAGAAAGGTACATCAAGCATTTTCGCAATGGTACGAGCAATTAAAGTCTTACCTGTGCCAGTTTCTCCAACAAGAAGAATATTTGATTTCTCAATCTCTACTTCATCACCTTTTTTACGATAAATCATATTATAATTTATACGCTTATAGTGATTATATACCGCCACAGAAATTACTTGCTTGGCCTCATCCTGACCAATAACATATTGATCGAGATAGTCCTTAATCTGCATTGGTTTCATTAATTCTATTTCCTTGGTGACAGATTTACTCTTACCCGCAACCTCTTCGCTAACAATATCTTTAGCCTGATCTACGCAATTTTCGCAAATCTGACCATCAATACCACTTATCAATATCTGTACATCGCTGCGCTTTCGCCCACAAAATGAACATGTATCTTCTTTCTTTTTTGCCATTTTATTCTATTAATTAAAAAATATAACCAGATATAAAATCAGATTATCTTTTCAAAATTTCGTCAATCATACCATACTCTAATGCTTCTTCAGCTGTCATCCAATAATCACGGTCAGAATCTTTCCAAACCTGCTTATAAGTTTTATTTGAATGTGAAGAAATAATATCATAAAGCTCTTTTTTAAGCTTCTGAATTTCGTTATGAGTAATCTCAATATCAGATGCCTGACCCGATACACCACCCATTGGCTGATGAATTAATACACGTGAGTGAGGCAATGCCGAACGGCGACCTTTTTCTCCAGCGCATAATAATACAGCACCCATAGATGCAGCCATACCAGTACAAATAGTTGATACTTTAGGCTTTATATATTGCATAGTATCGTAAATACCAAGTCCAGCATATACTGAGCCACCTGGAGTATTAAGATAAATTTGAATATCCTTTGTAGCATCTACTGATTCTAAAAACAACAGTTGAGCTTGAATAATATTAGCAACATAGTCGTCAATTGGTACACCCAAAAAGATGATTCTGTCCATCATTAAACGCGAAAAAACATCCATACTTGCAACATTAAGTTGGCGCTCTTCGATAATAGTTGGTGATATATAATTATTCGACACCCTAGAGCTGTATTGATCAAAGGCTATACTGTTAATACCATGATGTTTGGTAGCGTATTTTCTAAATTCGTTATAATCCATTATTGTAGAATTTTTGTTTTATAAAATATTTAAACATTGAAAATTACTCTATTCAATATCATGGCAAATATAATAATTTTTGCTGCGCACAATACAAGTACAAGCGATTATTATCCTTAAATAAGCATGTTTTAATTTCACTCTAATAATTATATAACCTACACTCTTTATAAGTACTTTTGCTGGCACATATTATCATAACAAGTTGATATGAAGTAATACAACTTATCATATCAATTACAGAAATTAGAATTACAATTATGAAGATTTTTACAATAATTACTCTTACATTACTTATGGGTTTAAATGGTTTTTCCCAAACAGCCCCATATGCAAATTTTGACGCAAGTGACGACAGTTTCATTGACATGGGCAAGGCTACAGATTTAAATAATATCGATATTCTAGATGCCTCTGACAAAATCACCATAACAATGTGGGTAAGGTGGGGCGATAAAACAAAGACAGGAGTAGGAAACTGGGCGAATTTATTTACTGCAGCAGACAGCACAGGAAGTGGAGATAATGGCGTATGGTGGATTCAACATAATCAGAGTAATAATAATTTCGAATTTGCACTTCATACAAGCAGTAGAAGCTATATGACCACAACAACTAGCCCAAATGATGGAGTTTGGTATCATTTAGCATGCACTTATGATGGTTCGAATATGCGTGTTTATATAAATGGAACATTAGAAGCTACAAAAGACAAGACTGGGAACATAAGAACATTTCCAGCTACAACAAGATTAAATATGGGTAGATGGCCAAATGCTTCGAATAATAATAGGAAATTTGATGGTGACATTGACGAAGTATCTCTTTGGAATAAAGCATTAAATATTACAGAAATTTCGGATATGAGTACTAATCCCGAAAGTGTAACAGGTGTTTTATATGACGCAACAGGCTTACTAGGTTATTGGAATTTTGATGATAATACTGCAGATGACCTTACTAATTCTGGAAATAATGGATCTAATGGTTCTGGGACTACTCTTCCCATTGAACTTTTATCTTTTGAAGGAATAAGTAATAGCAACAGCACACTTTTGAACTGGGCAACTGCCTCGGAATTAAACAACGATTATTTTATTATTGAACGAGCTACAGATATTAGTACAAACAATAATGACTGGAAAAATATAGCTCGTATTGAAGGAAATGGCACTACTAATCGTATTACCGATTATAGCTATACCGATTATTATAAATACAATAGCACAGTATACTATAGATTAAAGCAATTTGATTTCGATGGTAAATTCACTTATCATAAAACAATAGCGGTTTCATCCACTAATTCAAACACTCTAAATGTATATCCAAATCCATCAAATGGTGTTTTTATTGTAAGTGGGCTAAATAATCCATCAACTAACGATATTATCATATATAATTCTACAGGACAAATAGTAAAATCTTATCATAAAATACCTAATAATTTTAAGGTTGATATTTCTGAATTCCCTTCAGGAATATACTATATCAAGTCAGATAATATTACCGTCAAAATAATTAAGTAAATAAAAAAAGGCTCGCAGTTATTATTGCGAGCCTTGTATTTTGTATGAACTAAAGTTCTATTATTTATTTACTTTTTCAGCTTTCTTTTGCATCATTTTCACAAAATCATCATAGCTAATATTAGTCTCTACAGGCTTAATATTATCCTTGAAAAGCTTAGTAAGCTTTTGCTCAACAATTTGTTGTGATACTTGACGAATCTGCTCTTTATCTTGCATTACTGATTCCGTAACTTGCTTAAGGATTTCCTCATTACCTTCCATATTACCACCGAAAGCTTGAAGACCAAGAATCTCTTGAACTCGTGCTCTTAATTCTTCTTCAGTAGTGATAAGGTCGTTCTTAACAATAAGATCTTCCTCTAGAAGTTGCCAGCGAAGTGTATCGCGGTAGCCTTCATATTGAGCATCTAATTCTTCTTTAGAAATTTGCTGATCATTTTCCTCACGGCGGTTAGATTCTAAAATCCATTCCTTAAGAAATTCGTCAGGTAAGTTTAGGTTAGTTTTATCAATAACCATTTCCACAACATCATTATAGAAATTACGATCAGATTCAGCTTCGTAAGATTTTTCGATATCAGCAGAAATGCGTTTTCTCAAATCTTCTTCTGTTTTCACATTAGGATCATTGAATACCTTTCCGAAGAAATCTTCGTTCATCTCAGCAGGCTCGATATGGCTAATCTCAACTAATTCGAAACGGAAATCACCAGTAAGTTCTTTAGCAGTAGGAGCATCAACACCTAAAATGCTAGCTAGCTCAGCATCACTTTTGAATGCCTTAGCAGCATTAAACTTGATAGTTGCACCAACTTTTTTACCAATAAATTTAGTTTTTATAGTCTTTAGCTTAATTTTTTCGATGCTAAAAGTAGCTTTGTCATTAACAATACCACCTTCTTTCACTTCCTTACCATCTTCAGTAAGTTCAGAAAGAGTACCCATTACTACATCATTTTCAGATACAGTTTCTGGATTAGATTGAGTACCCATTTTCATACGAGCTTCCTCAACATATCTATCAACATCCTCATCTTGAGCCATTAACTTAAAATAATCAACTTTAAAAGTTTTATCTAATTTAAAGTCAATAGTAGGCTTAAGTCCTAATTTATAGAAGAAAGAGAATTCTTTTTCATTCTTAAAATCAACTAATTTCTGATTTTCATGATCAGGAAGTGGTTGTCCAAGTATTTCCAGCTTCTGCTCACGGATATACTTATCAAGTTCATCGCCAATAAGATTACTAACAACTTCAGCAGTAACTGCCTCGCCATATTGCTTCTTAATCATTCCAAAAGGAACCATTCCTGGTCTAAAACCTGGGATATTAGCTTGCTTACGATACTGTGTTAGAGATTTTTTAACCTCTTCAGCATAATCACTTTCAACAACTTGCATATTAATTTGCAAGCTTAATTCGCCTGTTGATTTTTGAGTAATATTCATTACAACAAATTTTAAGAATTTATAATAAAAAAAAATGCACCTCTTGGGTGCATTCAGTATTCAAGATTATTGCTTGAACTCAAAATTGGTGCGGATGAAGGGACTCGAACCCCCACGTCTCTCGACACTAGATCCTAAGTCTAGCGCGGCTACCAATTACGCCACATCCGCAATCAGTTCCCTCAAATTCGGGGCTGCAAAGATATACATTTTTCTTATCTAACAAATATTTTTTTACTAAATTTTTAGTATTTATTATTCTATTTTTATTACACTGATATACAGGCTATTATATTCAATGACTATTTTCATTAATATGATATATAACAAACAATATTGCAAATAACCCTACTAAATATGGTTTACAACAATATAATACGATACACATATGCTAAGCTTTGCATTTTTTTACTACTTTCGCAGACCAATTTCGGAGAGGTGCTCGAGTGGCTTAAGAGGCACGCTTGGAAAGCGTGTAAACGTGTGAATGTTTCGGGGGTTCGAATCCCTTCCTCTCCGCTTTTAAAATAGCAGTAAACTGCAATAGCGTGAATGTCAACGAACTTCACGCTTTTTTTATGGAGTAAAACGCCGTAGATTGCCGTTTAACGCCATTTTTTAAGTCAAAATCGTTACCCTTTTTAAAATAGCAAAAAGGGTAACGAGAATCCTTCACTGAGGTTCTTTGAGGTTCATACTCAGTACTATTGCATAGAAATTTTAGATAACATAATTTTGCGTTTTCAAGTAAAGACCTATTGTAAAACACGATTAATTATGTCCGATTTTAAAACATTTAAACTTTTATTCTATATCAATAGAGCAAAAAAGACTAAAAAAGGCTTTTGTTCTATCATTATGAGAATAACTATCAATGGTCAAGCATCAACTTTAAGAATTAATAAATCTGTTAAACCTGCTGTATGGAATTCAAGCCTTGGCTATTGCAAAGCTAAAACAGAGGAACACGAATTAATTAATACTCAAATAGATGCCTTTAAAGCTAGAGCTTACAGAAAATATTCAGAAATAGTAGCATTTCACGATGAGATAGATCCTCAGATGTTGAAAGAAGCTATTCTTGGTATTAATTCTGCTAAAGCGCATACAATTGTTAATGTATGGATTGACTATAACGATGGAGTTAAAAAGTTAATTGGCAAAGAAAAATCGTATACAACATGGCAAAAAAGCAATACATGCCTTAATTATTTTAAAGAATTTCTTGAATATCAGTACCAAAAGAAAGACTTAAGCATGAAGGTTCTAAGACCTAAACATGTTTCTGATTTTGAGCTTTTTCTTAAACTTAATAAAGAATGTGGCTATAATACTACAACTAAGTATCTTCAAAATTTTAAGAAAATTACTAATATTGGGCTGCGAAATAATTGGTTAAAAATTAATCCTTTTATCGATTTTAAACTAAAACTAAAGGAAGTTGACCGTCCATTTCTCTCTGAGGAAGAATTACAAAGAATTATAAACAAAGATATTTCAATACAAAGATTGCGACTTGTGCGAGACATTTTTGTTTTTAGTTGTTTTACTGGACTTGCCTATTCTGACATTAAGAAGCTAAAGAGGTCCGAAATAGAAAAAACTCCCGATGGAATGCTCTGGGTAAGAACCAGGAGAAAGAAGACTAATACAGTCACTCATGTGCCTATTTTAGACGTTCCCATGAAGATTATTAAGCAATATGTGGAGTTAGACAGATTAAACCCTGACGACACTATTTTACCTGTAATAAGCAATCAAAAAACTAATTCCTATCTTAAAGAAATTAGCGATATATGTGGAATAGATAAGAATATTACTTTTCATATTGCTAGGCATACTTTTGCTACAACAATAACTCTTATGAATGGTATTTCCATTGAGTCTGTTAGCAAAATGCTTGGGCATAAAGACATTAGAACTACGCAACATTATGCTAAAATAGTAGACCGAAAAATTGGTGCAGAAATGAGTAGCATTTCTGCAAAACTAAATACTGTATTTTGAGAAATTAAGCATTAATATCAATATATGAATGAAAAACCTAAAACATATTATTCACCAGAGAACTTAAGCTCTTTATCAGCAAAATATAATGTTTCGAATAGAACAATGAAAATATGGCTAGAAGAATTATACCCTGATATTATTATAAAGCATAAAATGACTTTCTCTCCTCGCGAACTAGAAATTATTATTGAACATTTAGGTAGCTATGAATAATACTTTATTAAAGATCAGTTTGATGTGAATACAGACCGTTATTTACAGCAAAAGCAATTAAGTTGGCAATATTTCGTGAATTTGTTTTAGTTAGTATCGTTCTACGATGGGCTTCAATTGTTCGCTTTGACACATTCATTTGATTGGCAATTTCTACACTGTTTTTTCCTTGGCAGATATAAATAATTATCTCTTTTTCTCTTTCTGTAATTGTTCCTCTTGAATTGTTATTATTTGGTAATACAACTCTTTTTCTCTTTAAAGCTTCTATGGTAATTTTATTGACTTTATCATTATAAGCAAGCTCCCCTTCATTCACCTTGTATATAGCTTTCTCTAGCTCTAAGGGGCTTGCATTTTTGAATAAGTAGCCACGAGCTCCTTTCTTTAGCATATACGTAATATAAGACTCTTCATCGTGCATGGTTAATACGATTACTCTCATACTTGGATATTCAAATTTTAATTTCAGAATAGCCTCTGTTCCTGACATTTCTGGCATTTCTATATCCATAAGTACAACATCAGGGATTTTATCAGCAGATTCTAGTTTTTTAAGGAAATCAACACCATTTTCTGCTGTTAATACAACCTCCATACCTTTTACTTTGCTAACTATTTCAGATATCCCCTTTACAACTATCAAATGATCATCAACTATGGCAACCCAAATATTTTTCATAATAGTGTATTTAGTCCTTTTATATCGTTAACTAACATTGGTATAGTAAATTGCAACTCTGTGCCAACTTCAATGTTACTTGTTAGTTTCTGCTCACCTCCAAGTAAGTATATTCGACTTTCCATATTCATAAGCCCATGTCCACCACCTTTTTTCTCCTCAACTAGAAACCCTTTTCCATCATCTTTTATGATAACTTCTAATTTTTTATCATAACTATTAATGAGTAGTACAATCTTTGCAGCATTTGCATATTTTATAGTATTATTACAAAATTCTTTAATAATTCGATATAACGATAGCTCTAGTTCATCACTAAGGCGATAGTCTTTAATATTAGAATTAATTACTAATTTAACATTTGCTATGCTATCCAACTGTGTCGATAATTCATTCAATTGCATAAATAAGCCAAACTTTTTGAGGGTTGAAGGCGATAAATCATTAATTACTTTCCTTGTTTCCTTAATAATGCTATCAATAGTAGTGATAATTTCGTTTGCTAATTTCTCTCTATCATCTTTATTAGCATCAACTAATTTATGTCCAAGATTATTTGCAGCATAAAGAGAAGTGCCTATTTCATCATGCAAATCCTTAGCAATTCTTTTTCGTTCATCTTCTTGAGTAGTTAGTACGCTCTTAAAAATATCCTTTTGATACTTACTTTCTCTCTCCTGCATCTCTTGATTTTGCTTTGCAACCTTACGCTGTGCAAGAAAAACAATAAGAACAATAGACATAACTAATGAGAACATCACTAATGTTCCTACTATAATATAAACTACTATTTCGTTTGAAAACGCGCTTTCCATAATGCTAAAGTAAATAATAAATTCGTTATAAACGAAACTAAACCGTTAATTGCCCAAATATATTTAAAAGAATCGTAATGATTAACTATAACCCAATCACTTAACAAATAAATAATAAATGTTGTTGAGAAATAGAATAGAAACGTATTATTAATGATTTTAATAGAAATATTATTTATATTAAATGATAAATCAGAGAAATTTGATTTTAGAATTAAAACGATGGAAGAAACCATTATCGATACTGAAGCAATGGAAATTGTTATAAAATCAATATTATGAATTAAGTCCATGCCCTGTGAACTAAGCAA
>NIUZ01000090.1 GCA_002254285.1 Bacteroidetes bacterium 4572_112
TGTACTGAGCATGTCGAAGTATAGCTATGGAAATAATTTTTAACGCAGTAATAGGGAAATATAAACGATTTATATGGCGTGTTTTGGTATTAATTTGGTATTATATAAACCATGGACAATAACGCCCATATTACATACTAAAAAGTACAAACAGGTGGCTCGTCAGGACCCGCATCCTTAAACTCCATTGGTTGAAAAATTTCGCCATCAAGGATTTCTTGTGCATTTGCAGGACGAAGAGCTATTAGTTCGCCTTCAAAAAACAAATCCGCATCAGCAAGAGGATGATTAAAGTCTAGCTTTATTATATCATCATCAATAAAGGTGATTTTTCCACTCAAAGTATTACCCTCTGGATCAAGCATAGGCAAGAAATTATCAAGCACAATTTCTTCTTCGGGGTCAATGGTTTCATCAAACTGATCAAGGATAAATTGTTTTTCCATTTCTATCTGCATCTCAGGCATATAATCGCCATAAGCTTCATCTTTTGATAGTGTAAACTTAAACTTATCACCTTGGGTTAAGCCCTCTAGCTTGGATTCAAAAGTATCTAACATTGCACCCTTTCCGAACACAAAATCAAATGGTTCATCTGTTGTCACTTTCTCTATTATATCGCCATCATAACTACCTATTCGTAGTGTAAAAATGATGCTTCCTACTGTATCTTCTATTAATTTCATTATATCTATTTAAAATAATTTAGGCAAAAGTAAATAAAAAGCAATCGCCGTAAATTTGATAATTAGCTTTTGTGATATAAATCTCATTAAAAATTATTGTTTTATTCAAATAATACTATTATAAATGCCAATATATTTTGTTACAATTTTTGGCTACGCTTTCAAAAATTTCACCAAAATTAGATACACTATTTAATTCATAGCCTCGTCATAAATAACGAGGCTAATGAATTTTAATAATCAAAATAAATAGCTACAATTTTAGTAATATTGCATATTGAATAATAATATCAATAATGACTAATAGCAATACCGACTTTTCAGAAAGCATATCAGAATTAAACCTTTATCAAAAAGGCTTACTCGCTGTACTATTTGCTGTTTTTATAGTTATTGGAATAAATATAGCTGGCGATTACGGTGTGCCTTGGGATGATAAGCTACAAACGGCTGTCGGAAAGCAGAATTTAGATTTAGCACTTAATGGCGATAAAAGCATTTATCAGAGCCACGACAAATATTATGGCAGCGCTTTTGAAACACCTTTGTTTTTTATTCAAAGCTTCGGCAAATCATATAAAACACAGATATATATTCGGCATTTAGTAACTCACCTATACTTTCTATTTGCTCTTTTCATATTCTTCAAATTATTATTAAAACTATTCAAATCATATTACCTATCAATAATTGGAGTATTATTTATCTATTTGAGCCCTCGGATATTTGCACATTCTTTTTTCAACACCAAAGACATAGCCTTTATGTCGGCATTTATCATAAGCATATACACTATGCTGCGCATGATTGATGAGCCAAATAATAAACGCATAATAATACATGCCTTAGCATCAGCTTTCCTTATTGATATAAGAATAATTGGGATATTAATTACTGTAATTACATTTTCTATCGCAATAATGAAGAAACTATTTTGTAATTCTAAAACCTTCAATAGCATAGCTTTAATAAAATATTCAGTTTTTTCAATAATATTCATATTTATTTTTTGGCCAAGCCTTTGGTTCGACCCTCTCCTATTTGTAAAAAGCATTTTCAGAATGGCGAATTTTCCTTGGCGTTACACAAATCTTTTTGATGGCATATTCATAAATGCTAACGAAATACCCTGGTATTATATACCTACATGGATTGGGATAACTACACCATTTTTTATTATTACATTATATATTACTGGAAGTATTTCATTATTTAAAAACATCATAAAAAGCCACAATAACACAATCAGTAGCAACAACATCGTGTTTTTAACACTAATATTTATCCCATTTGATTTATGGCTATTATTTGTAATCATCAGTTCTGTATTTTACGATGGTTGGCGACATTTATTTTTCTTTTATCCGCTAATAGTTATTGGGGCAATATATGGCATTAACTTCTTAAATCGTCTTTTAAAAACTAATACAAAAAAAACTATCTTTATTGGCATTATTGTCGTTTTTATAATTTTATCGGCAAAAAACATAATTAAACTTCATCCATATCAACAAACTTATTTTAACAATATAGTATCACATGACAATAACAGTATAAGACAAAATTGGGAACAAGATTATTGGGGCTTGTGTTATAAAGAAGGCTTTGAAAAAATATACAATTTAAATTCTAAGAGCATAATTAGAGTATATGTAGCAAATATACCTGGGATTAATAATAGTAAGTTGGTAGATGAAAATAATAGTAAGTTTGTATTAGTAGATAGTCTATCTAAAGCTGACTATTTTATCACAAATTATAGATTTCATCCAAGAGAATATAATTATGAAAAAATAGACAGTATATACAAACAGGGAAGTTGTATACTAGGAATTTACAAACTAAATAATAAATAAGTTGGACTTATTAGAACATAAACTCAATAGTGCAGATGTTAGACATCCTTGGGAAACTGCAAGGCTAGAAGTAATACAGCGTCTGCTTCAAAAGGACTCGAAACTATTGCAGGCCAAACATATTGCTGATATTGGATGTGGCGATACTTTTGTTGTAAATTCATTGGCAAATAAATTCCCTCAGAAACTATATACGGCTATAGATTCTGCATTTACCGATGATGATATAAAGATATTTAGCTCCCAATCTGATAATAATATTTTACTTAAAAAAAATGTTGACGACATCATAGACACAAAAGCAATTGACATTGTATTATTAATGGATGTGATAGAACATATTGAATTTGAAGTTGATTTCCTTAAAACTTTGGCTCAAAATAAGGCTATAACAAAAGAAACCACATTCCTTATTACTGTTCCCGCTTTCAACTCACTGTTTTCGGCTCATGATACATACTTAAAACATTACCGAAGATATAATAATAACGAATTACAGAAAGTTGCGAAACAAGCAGGATTAGATATTAAATCATCAGGATACTTTTTTAGCACTCTATTAATTATTAGAGTATTAGAAAAAATTAAAGAAATATTAATCGGTAAAAAAGAGCAAAAAGGGCTAAATGAGAAACAATACAATAAAAAAACTGCGGGAATAATAAAAACATTCCTACTTTTGGACTTTGGGATAACTAACTTATTTAATAAAATTGGTATTAAAATTCCAGGACTATCAACATATATTATATGCACAAAATCTGCACAATAATTCCGGTTTATAATGAAGCATCACGCCTTGAATATGATGTGTTTTTAGAATTTGTGAAGCAAAACACAAATCACTATCTACTATTTGTAAACGACGGAAGTACTGATGGCAGTTTAGATATATTAAAAAAATTAAATACTCAAAGCAACAATAATATTTTCTTCATTGACTTACAAAAAAACCTTGGCAAAGGTGAAGCTATTCGCGCAGGAGTATTGTGGATTAAAGCTAATTTGGAAGTAGAATATTTTGGATACATTGATGCGGATTTAGCGACCCCACTTTCAGAAATAAGACATATTAATTCTGCCTTCGAAAATAAGAATTATAATATTGCTTTTGGAAGTAGAATAAAACTTTACGGAAGTAGTATTAATAGAAGCATAAAGCGTCACTATTTGGGTAGAATATTCGCAACTTTTGTTAGCTTATTCCTTAAACTAGACATTTATGACACACAATGTGGAGCAAAATATTTTAGAAATAATGCTGATGTATTCACTTTATTCCAAGAAAAATTTATTAGCCGATGGTTTTTCGATATAGAAATATTTATACGTTATAAAAACAATGTTGGCATAAATAAATTTAAAGAAACAACAAAGGAAATACCGCTTAACATTTGGACAGAAAAAGGTGATTCTAAGCTAAAAACAAATGACTTTATTTTCACACCTATAGAATTATTAAAAATAGGTAAACACTATAGAAACTCCGCAAAATAAGCCGAAATAAATCATTGGCAATACTATCTTTTCTTCGCTTAAATAGCACTCTAACCTAAGACTAATATTCATAGCCCAAAAGCCATGATTTTTATCATCCCCTAAATAAGATTTTTATAATTTTATAACTTTGTAAAGTCGCATAAAAATACGATATTTGCGAACCTTATAAATAACACTGAATAATGGAACATAACACACCAATAGATAATAAAGTTGTAAGTCAAAAGATTAATGAAAGTGGTCTACCAGAGGTTGGTACAGCTACTATTCGTGAGATTAAAAAGCTAGTTGATAATATAGAGGGTGCTACCGGCGAAAAGTTTATTCGCATGGAAATGGGTATTCCAGGTTTACCACCAACACAAGTAGGAGTTGATGCTGAGATAGCTGCTCTAAAAAAAGGTGTTGCTGCTATTTATCCTGATATTCACGGAATTGCACCTTTAAAAACCGAAATTTCCAAATTTGTAAAGAACTTTATTAATGCTGATGTATCACCTGAGGGTTGTATTCCAACCGTGGGTTCAATGCAAGGTGGCTTTGCTGCTTTTCTAACAGTAAATCGTTTGGTAAAAGGTAAAGAAAAGGTTCTATTTATTGATCCGGGCTTCCCTGTTCATAAGCAGCAGTTACAAGTTATTGGTTACGGTTGGGATTCGTTTGATGTATACAACTATCGTGGCGATAAGCTTCGAGCAAAATTAGAATCTTACCTAAGCACAGGTGAGTTTAGCTCAATATTATATTCAAACCCAAATAATCCATCATGGATTTGTTTCAATGACTTGGAGCTTGAAATTATTGCTGATGTATGTAAAAAATACAGCGTAATTGTAATGGAAGATTTAGCATATTTTGCTATGGATTTCCGTAAGGATTTATCACATCCTGGTCAAGCTCCTTATCAAGCAAGTATTGCAAATTATACTGATGATTATATTCTGTTTATTTCTAGTTCAAAAGCATTTAGCTATGCAGGTCAGAGAATAGGTATGATGGTAATTTCTGATCATTTATTTAAGTCAGATTTTCCAGATTTGAAGCGTTTTTATAAAACCACAGAGTTTGGTTACTCTATGATTTATGGCACATTATACGCATTGAGTTCAGGAACATCTCACTCTGCACAATATGCATTACATGCCATACTAGAGGCAGCAAATAGTGGAGAACTTAAATTTGTTGATACAGTAAAAGTATATGGAGAGAAAGCCAAGATAATGAAGAAACTATTTATTGATAATGGTTTTAAAATAGTATATGACCAAGATCTTGGAGAACCTATTGCTGATGGATTTTATTTTACCTTTAGTTACCCAGGAATGACGGGTGTAGAACTATTAAATAAATTAGTTTATTATGGCATTTCAGCAATATCATTAGCTATTACTGGTAGTGATAGAACTGAAGGAATTAGAGCTTGTGTTTCATTAGTAAAAGAAACCCAATTTGGTGATTTAGACAGTCGCCTCAAAGCATTTAATGAGAATAATAAGTAGTCAATTATAAAAGTAATTGATGATTAATATAAATTAATACAATTTTAAAAACATATAAAATATGGCAATGAAAGGAAAAATTGTAGTTGATACTGAAAAGTGTAAAGGCTGTGAGGTCTGTATACCAGTATGTCCTACAAATGTAATTGAGATGTCGAAGTTAGTAAACAGTAAGGGCTACCATTTCATGGAGCAAGTCCGCGAGGAATGTATAGGCTGTACAAACTGTGCTCTTGTTTGCCCTGACGGTGTAATAACTGTATACAGAGTTAAAGTTTAATTATTTTAATAAAGAATCTACAATTAGATATGAAAGAATTAAGATTAATGAAAGGTAACGAGGCTATGGCCGAAGCAGCAATTCGCTGTGGAGCTGATGGCTATTTCGGTTACCCTATTACCCCACAAAGTGAGGTATTAGAATATTTTATGGCAGAAGAGCCATGGAATCGTACAGGAATGGTAGTATTACAAGCAGAGAGTGAAATCGCAGCTATCAATATGATATACGGTGGAGCATCTACTGGTAAAAAAGTACTTACTTCATCATCATCTCCTGGAATTAGCTTGAAGCAAGAAGGCTTATCATACTTAGCAGGTGCTGAACTTCCATGCGTTGTTATCAACGTAGTAAGAGGTGGCCCAGGACTAGGAGATATTCAACCAGCACAGTCTGATTATTTTCAATCAGTAAAAGGTGGTGGACATGGTGATTATAAGCTATTTGTAATTGCACCTTCAAGCGTACAAGAGTCTGCTGATTTTGTTAAGAAAGCCTTTGATATTGCATTCAAATACCGTATTCCAGCACTTATCCTTTCTGATGGAGCAATTGGTCAGATGATGGAAAAAGTGGAGTTATTTGAGCAAGAAGAAAGACTTACTGACGAACAGGTAATTGAAAAGTATGGCTCTTGGGCTACTACTGGAAAAACCGCCGATCGTGAGCGTAACATCATCACCTCTTTAGACCTTATTCCAGAACGTTTGGAAGATCACAATAAGCAACTTCAAGCTAAGTATAAGAAAATAGAAGAGAATGAAATTATGTTTGAGGAAATTCATTGCGATGATGCTGATCACATAATAGTTGCTTATGGTACTTCTGCACGTATTTGTCAGAAAACTGTACAATTAGCTCGTGAAAAAGGTATCAAACTTGGTTTGATGCGCCCTATCACATTATGGCCTTTCCCAAAGAAGAAAATTGCTGAGTATGGAGATACTAAAAAAGGTATTCCTACTCCAGACGAAGTATTAACCGCTTTCGAAAAGCACTTTATGTAGGACTATGGAAATTATAAAAGCAGAAAATTTAGTATATAAGAAAACCAGCTCCATGACAGACAAGGAGTTGAGCTACTGCCCAGGTTGCGGACATGGTACAGCCCACCGCATTACTATGGAAGTATTGGATGATTTGGATGCTATTAAGGATACTATTGGAATTGCTCCAGTAGGATGTTCTGTATTGGCATACGAATTTATGAATATTGATATGCAGCAAGCAGCTCACGGTCGTGCTCCAGCATTGGCAACAGCAGTTAAGCGCTTATGGCCATCAAAGCACGTATTTACCTACCAAGGTGATGGCGATTTAGCAGCTATTGGTACTGCAGAGACTATTCATGCATGTAACCGTGGCGAAAATATCGTTATTATCTTTATTAATAATGGAATTTACGGAATGACTGGTGGCCAAATGGCTCCTACTACACTTCCACAAATGAAGTCGTCAACATCTCCTAACGGACGTGATACGGGTACAATGGGTCACCCACTAAAAATAACTGAACTTATTGCTCAGTTGCCAGGTGTACACTTTGTAACCCGCCAAGCAGTACATACTCCAGGTGGAGTACGTAAAGCCAAGAAAGCTATTAAGAAAGCATTTGAGCAATCATTTGAAAACAAAGGACTTTGTTTTGTAGAAATTGTATCTAATTGTAACTCTGGTTGGAAAATGGAGCCTAGAGCTTCTAACGTATGGATGGAAGAAAATATGTTTCCATACTACCCACTTGGAGATATCAAAGTTAATGGCGAATTAATTAGTAAGTAAAACTTTTTTAAGAAAGAAAACATGACAGAAGAAATAATTATTGCAGGTTTTGGTGGCCAAGGGGTACTTTCAATGGGTAAAATCCTTGCTTATTCTGGAATTATGCAAGATCAAGAAGTAAGTTGGATGCCAGCTTATGGTCCTGAAATGCGTGGTGGTACTGCTAATGTAACAGTTATTATTAGCGACGAAAGAATAAACTCTCCTGTATTAAATGCATATGATACAGCTATCATTCTTAATCAGCAATCGATGAATAAGTTTGAAGAAACTGTAAAGCCAGGTGGTGTATTATTATACGATCCAAACGGTATTTCAAAACATCCTACTCGCACTGATATCAACATATACCAAGTAGAAGCTGCTGCTGAAGCCGCTCGCTTAAAAGTTGGTAAATCATTCAATATGGTGGTACTAGGTGCTTACCTTAAAATTAAGCCAATAGTAGAACACGAAAACGTAATTAAAGGATTGAAAAAATCTCTTCCTGAGCGTTATCACCACCTTATTCCAATGAACGAAACTGCTATTAGCAGTGGCGAGAAAATTGTAAAGCAAACTCAAAAGGCATAAACCTAAAGTTTATTTTTAGATATAAAAAAAGCAGCATTTCTAACGAAATGCTGCTTTTCTTTTTATAATATTTTTTTAGTTAACGCATCGCATCAATTCTCTTTTATCTAATATTTTAATAATTTTCTTATCACTGTCAATAATTCCTTTAGATTTTAAATGAGAAAAAACTCTAGCAATTGAAGGTCTTGCAACATTAAAACGTTCGGCAAGCCATGTTTGACTATGCTCCATCTCAAACTCCATTGAATTAGTTTGTTTCGCTATTTTCAATAAATATATAGCTATCTTTCCTTCTATAGATTGTAGAAAAACATTCTTTATTTTTTGTGATAAAAATTGAGTTTTATTTGATATTACATTCAAATAATTTATCATTAGCTTGGGATGCTTTGCTAGTATATATTCAAAAGTTTTTTTCTGAATACTAATAATCGAAACATCACAATTAGATACCACATTTACAGGAAAAACATTATTATCGCCATATAAAAACCCTGGACCAATTATCTGAGTAACATAAATATCATCCATTCTAAAAATACTACCGGTAGCATCAAGCATTTCTGTTCTAACATTCCCCTTTGATATTATCATTAGACTTCTAACATCGTCCCCTGCCCTACAAATAATATCGTTTTTTTTATACTGTGATGTACTATAATGAATAGATTCAAATATCTCCAATATTTGCTCCTTATTAAATCCAACAAAAAATGGAGAATTAACTAACTTAGTAATCATATTTTTAAATTTAAAATACCAAACAAAACTCACTTAGTAATACATTTAATTTTGAACTTAATGCTCAAATTAAAATTAACCCTGCTTGTTTAATGATAAACATTGTTATTTAGTTAGCAAAAGTAGTGATTATTGTAACATATGATACAACTATTTTCTACTTATGATACTAAATTTGTACTGTTAATAATTGTTAATAATATAACTGATAATTATAGCATAAGTATTAACTTACAATAATACCACTGAAATATATAATCACATGAAGAAAACAGCAATTTCGTTATTTGTATTTGCTTTATTATTTTTTGGATACATAGTACAACAATCACAAATGACTTCCTACTTATCCAAGGATCCTAAAGCATGTATTAATTGCCACGTAATGAATACCCAATATGCAACATGGCAACACAGCTCCCATGGAGTAGCAGGAGTAGCATGTATTGAGTGTCACCTTCCTACTGACAATTTTTTCGAAAAATACTACGCAAAAAGTGTTGACGGATGGAACCATAGTGTTGCTTTTACTAACGGAACCTACGACCCTGCAATGAAAATCAGTGACTACGGAGCCGAAAGAGTTCAAAAAAATTGCATATCGTGCCATGCAAGTATGGTGTCAGAGATAAAAAGCAATTCAGACAAATACCATAATTATACAGATCCAGAAGTAGAAACTGGAAGAAAATGTTGGGATTGTCATAAAAGCGTACCACACGGTAAAGTTAGGAGTATAACTACAACTCCATATAATTTAGGAATTAAAGAAAACAAATAATAATCTTAAACATACAGTATTATGAAATCAAAGTTTACATTTTTATTAATAGGATCGCTTATTGCTATCGTAACTATGGCATTATTATCAGCTAATATTTCTGAAAGAAAGACAGAGAAAGTTGAACTAAATAAGACTCCTGAAATATCAGGTACCGATCAATATAAAAACGATGAGTGGCAAAAGTATTACCCTCGTCAATACAGTTCTTGGATGAAAACCAAAGAAAGCGGTGACATTCTTGATCTATTAAAAGAATATCCACAGCTTCCAATTATATGGGCAGGTTATGGTTTTGCAAAAGATTATAATGCACCACGTGGTCATTATTATGCAATTCAAAGTAATACAAACACACTAAGAACAGGAGCTCCTGTTGACGGCAAAACTGGACCTATGCCAACTGCATGTTGGACTTGTAAATCTCCTGATGTAATTAGAATGATTGAAAGAGATGGTGAGCTAGAGTATTTTACTGGCAAATGGGCAAAATATGGTTCGGAGATTAAGAATAGTATTGGTTGTGCAAACTGCCATAATAACGAAACTGCAGAATTAAGAGTTAGTGTACCTCACCTAAACCGAGGATTAATTGCCGCTGGACTTCCTACATTCGAAGAATCAACACATCAAGTAAAAAGAAGTTTGGTATGTGCAGCATGTCACTCTGAGTATTACTTCAAGAAAAACAAATGGACTGATGCAGATGGCAAAGAAAAGCTAGCTAAGGTTGTAACTTTCCCATGGAAATACGGATTAAATTCTGAAGGAATGGAAAAGTATTATGATGAAGTTGGTCATACTGATTTTGTAAATAAAATTTCTAAAACACCTATTTTAAAGACTCAGCACCCAGGTTATGAAATGCACCTTACAGGTATTCATGGTCAAAAAGGTGTAGCATGTGCTGATTGCCATATGCCATACACACAAGAAGGCTCGGTTAAGTATTCTGACCACCAATTACAGAATCCATTAAATACTATGGACCGCTCATGTATGAATTGTCATAGAGAGAGTGAAGCTAAATTAAAAGGTATTGTAAAGCAGAAATATGTTAGAAAAACACAACTTCATATCATTACAATGGATAACCTTGCTAAGGCTCACCTCGAAACAGCAAAAGCAATGGAAGTTGGCGCTACTGATGAGGAGCTAAAGGCTGTACGTCAGGACATAAGAACAGGTCAATGGAAATGGGATTATGCTGTAGCTTCTCACGGAGCTTTCTTCCACGCACCAGAGGAAGTATTAAGAAACCTATCCGTTGCTAACGAATATGCTATGCAAGCAAGAATTAAGCTTGTGGGAGTATTAGCAAAGCATGGTGTTATGGATTATGCCGCTCCAGACTTTGATGATAAGGCTGCTTCACAAAAATTAGCAGGACTTGATTTTGATAAAATGGTTGAAGCTAAATTAGAATTCAAACGTACACTTGAAAAAGAATGGAATAAGACAGCAGTAAGTAATAAAACTTGGAATCAAGACGCTTTTAAGGGCACTGATAACGAAACTGCATATTCTAAAACCGTAAATGGTGAGTATATTAGAAAATAAACAGTAGCATTAAAATATAAATTATTCAGTATCTGGAATGCCTGCATTCCAGATACTTTTTTTTTGTAAAGCTTGTTTTATATTACTTCATTAACGTTGTTAAATACTCTATTTTTGTAGTATAAGGCGTGTATTTTTAAATCTATTAGTAGAAAATCATATCCGTTTTTTTATAGAAATTAATAAATACTATTAATTCTAATCATAATCCAATTTAATAAACGACAAAACAGCATATAATGTATAAAATACTAAGTTCGTATATAACAATGATAGTGCTTCTACTAATCTTAGGAATAGGAGCTGCTATAGGCACATTTATAGAGAACGACTTCGGCAGTGCCGTTGCTAAAGATTTAATTTACAACAGCTTTTGGTATAGCGCAGCTCTACTATTAACTACAATCAACATCATATTTGTAAGTTATAAAACAAAGATGTACCGTGTAAAAGCAAGGTTTCTTTTTCATATTTCGTTTGCAATAATCCTATTAGGTGCAGCAATGACTCACTTTTTTGGAACGGATGGTTTAATGCATATTCGTGAGGGCGAATCATCAAATATTGTGGTTGTAAACAATGAAAGAGTTGAGATACCATTCTCTATTAAGCTTATAGATTTTAGACTCAAAAGATACCCAGGCAGCAAATCACCTTCTGAATTTAGTTCTGATGTTATAGTTATTGATAAAAAAAATGATGAAGAGTATAAGGCTTACATATTTATGAATAACACCCTTACTCATGGTGGTTATAAATTCTTTCAAACATCATACGACCCTGATGAAAAAGGAACTCAATTATCAGTAAATAAAGACCCCGGAATAGAGCTTACATATATAGGATATTTTCTTTTATTTCTTGGTTTAATTGTTAATCTGTTTGACAAAAAATCGAGATTCCAATATTTAGTACGTCAGGTAAATAAATCGAGTATTACGTCTATATTAATTCCGATAATACTACTTGCCACACCAAGCATATCTAATGCTCAAGAAAGCTCTGAGTATTCCGATACTTATATGACAGAATTTAGAGAACAGTCATTGGAAGTTGCTACGGCTTTTGGAGCATTAGTGATTCAATCGCCTAACGGTAGAATGAAACCCATTGATACTCAAAACCGAGAAGTCCTTAATAAGCTTACCGGAAAAAGCTCGTGGATGGGAATGACAGCAAATCAAGTAATACTTGGTATGGTTACTCGTCCTAATATTTGGAAAAGAATTAACCTTATAAAAGTGAAAACTTCAAAATTAAGGCAAAAACTAGGAGTAGATAAAGATCAAAAACATGTAAAGTTCAGTGATTTTTTCGATAGTGAGGGAAATTATAAACTCACAACGGAAGTTGAACGCGCATATCAATTAGTGCCATCAAGACGTGGAACTTACGAAAGAGACCTTATTAAAGTTGATGAGCGATTGAACATAACATTTATGTCTTTCAGGGGAGTATTGCTTACCATATTCCCATTACCAAATAGCGAGAACAATCAGTGGGTCGATTTTAAAACAATGTTTGCGGAAGTTGATAATCAAGAACTCAAAAATGCCACAAATAGGTTATTAGAAGATTCGTACAATAGAACTTTTAATCATACTATTGAGAGCATTAATATAATTAAAGGCTTTCAGGCAAAGTATGGCGGAAGTATTATTCCTGATCAAAATAGGCTAAACACTGAGATATGGTTTAATAAAACATATCTATTCATTAAGCTATTTATTAGCTATTTAATTTGGGGAATAGCCTTGCTTATTTTTAGTTTTGTGACAATGTTTAAGAATAAAGCTATAAGTAATAAATCTAGAATAGCCATAGTTTCTATTTCGGCAGTATTATTATCAATACATACATCTGGAATTGCTTTGCGATGGTATATTGGAGGGTTTGCTCCCATAACAAATACCTACGAAACAATGATTTTTATAGCTTTTGCTTCTGTTTTTGCTGGAGTATTTTTTCTACGGAAATCAATAATGGCTATGTCAGCTTCTTTTATGATGGCAGGGATATTTATTTTTGCCGCATACCTTGGCGAAGTTGACCCCGAAATCACAAGCTTAGTTCCTGTTCTTAAGTCCTATTGGCTTAGCATTCACGTATCTGTTATAACAGCTAGTTATGGTTTCTTTGGTGTTGGTGCAATATTAGGTTTTATAAGCTTAATTCTATTTTTATTGAGAAGCGAAAAGCGCCAACATATTGACCTACACATAAAAAATATAAGTTATATAAATGAAATAACACTAAGCCTAGGACTTGTGCTATTGGTTATTGGTAATTTCTTGGGTGGAATTTGGGCTAACGAATCATGGGGTAGATATTGGGGCTGGGATCCCAAAGAAACATGGGCATATATTTCAATTATAGTTTATGCCATTGTAATACATATTCGCCTAATCAAGAAAATATACTCCTATTACTTATTCGCAATATTGTCAATAGTAGCATTTTTCTCAATATTAATGACATATTTCGGAGTAAACTATTACCTTACAGG
>NIUZ01000091.1 GCA_002254285.1 Bacteroidetes bacterium 4572_112
TCAACCAACGTTGAACTCCTGCACCTCCTGATGGTGGCCAATAATATGTTATTATTAATACCTTTTTGCTCACGACTAATTGTTTTTTGTACTATTGGATTTTATCTCATATACAATAGCAGCAATCACTAATAATATTAGTAATAATGAGCTAATAAATGTGATTTTTACACCTACGAAAAATGATTTTGGTTCAAATTTCCATTCTATCTTATGATCGCCTGCAGGAATAACCATGGCACGAAGTAAATAATCTGCTCTAATATATTCTGATTTCTCACCATCAATATAAACATTCCAACCTGCATCATAATATATTTCAGAGAAAACCGCTAACTGTGGCGATTGAGCATGAGAAATATATGTTAGGTGATTAGGTAGGTATTCGGTAAGATCTATTCTAGCTGAAGGTAAATAGTTGAATTTATTCTTTTCAAAATAGTTCATAAATTTCTTATTAACTATTGCTGTTCGCTTTGGATTAAAATCAGAAATGATTTTTATAGCAAACTGCCTTTTTGATAATAAGTTTCCACCAGAAATATTTGATATATTAATAAAATTATCAGAAGTATCCATAGGATTATTGCCAATAATATACTGCATATTACCATTTATTGGAAGCCTGCTAATATCAAAAGGAATTTTCTGACCACTTACTGTAATTATATTAATAGGTGTTGTATAAAGTATAGTATCAACCTTATCCATTGGTCGGCCATATATTTCAAAATTGGTACTATTATCTAGTATTGTAATTTCTACAGCTCTACCAATATGAATTATTTCCTGATCAGGACTACTAACAAATTGCTTATTCATTACAAACCAAACATTGCCCAAAGCCTCAGGGTTTCGCTGTGCCATAGGAGCTCCTCCTTGCCCTGCTACAATAAAATATTTGGTATTCAACATATTTAATACCTGCATATTGCCTTTAGAAAGGTGATGCTCTATAACGTCTTGATATCTACGAAGCTTTGCTCCATGATACCCACCTATAGATTTATGGTAATATGATGTTGAAGCATCATTAAAGGTGCTCAAAGTAGTATTAAAAACTCTAAAGTTAGGGTCTTTATCCTGTTGAATATCGTAATTTGCTTGAGTTTTAGGATAAGGAATTTTAGCTTTAGATTTCTTTTGATAGTTATTGTCATTTATATATCGTCTGTCAACAGTTACCATATCAGTAAGCATAAGCAAAGCCATTGCTGCAATAAGAATGTTTTTATTGAATTTCTTTAAAGAGTATACAAAAATTAAACCTGCTCCAAAGGTGATGAATAGAAAGCTACGCATTGCATCAGAGGTGAATATATCCATTCTTACTTTTATCAAATCATCAAACAATTGCTGATATATTGATGCTTGCTCAGGATATTTGCTTTGTAAATCCATTAGTTGAGCAATATCTCTATCGCTTAAATAATCGAACATGCCAGGCATTAGATAAAATAGTAAACTTAAACCAGCAGTAAGTCCCAACGAAATATAGAAATATTTCATTTTTTCTTTAATTATTTCAGGCTTCTTTATAATGTTATTGAGTGTAATAAAAGCCAAAATAACCATTGTCAGTTCAGCAATAACCAATATCATTGACACTGTACGGAACTTATTATAAGCTGGCATATAGTCGAAGAATAGGTTTGTGAACCACATCATATTATGCCCCCAAGCAAGGAATATGCTTAATAGTGTAACGGCAAATAATGTCCATTTCATTCTACCTTTTACAATGAATAAACCTAGTACAAAAAGAAAAACTACAATTGATCCAACATAAACTGGGCCTGATGTCATTGGTTGACTTCCCCAATATGCTCCCATTGAAGCAATGTTTTGTTTGAACTGTGGATTTGTTACTTTTTTAAGAGATTTTTCGGCATACATTCCAATTGGGATACTTCCTCCGCCTTTGGCATTAGGAATCATAAGCGAAAGAGTTTCTTCTTTGCCGTAGCTCCATTGTGTTGCATAATCTCTATCGAGTCCGCTTGATTTTATCTTATGGTCGAAACTAAGTTCCGATGCCATAAAAAAGAACGATAATTCCTAAATAATAAGTTATTTGTGGGTGATTTGAGTATAATTCCAATGCCATGAATAGGCCAAATAATGCTCCGCCTATTAAGTATTTTCTATTTCTGAAAGTGTAAATTACAAAAGCTAATGTGGGGGCCATATAGCCAATAGCATGGGCTTTGGTATTATGCCCTGCACCAAGTATTATGAAATAATAGGATGAAAAAGCGTAGACTATTGCTGCCAATATACTAAGCCAAGGGTCGACCCCTAATACCAGCATTAGAATAAAAAAACCGATCATATATAGGAATACATAATCAGCAGGCCTATTTAGTTTTAGTCTAAAAATATAGTTATCGATATATTTTACGAAGTTAATTCCATAAACTACCGATATTTGATAAGCAGGCATGCCACCAAACATGGAGTTTGTCCAAAGGGCTTCCTCATTATGCGATTTTCTGAAATCATTAATTTCCTTTGACATACCATAGTATGTATTTACATCATGCTGTTTCAGCACTTGGCCTTGCCAAAGAGGACTAAAATAGACAAAAGTGATAGCTATAAAAATAATTATTGCAGCTATATGCGGTATGTAATTCTTAATGTCGAATTTATTATTCATAGTATGGGTTATTTGTCTTCTTTTATCTCTTCAAAATCAATATAATCGCCTAACTCATCTTTTGAATTATTATTTGATGTTTGTGAATTTGATTGAGTAAACTTTACTTCTCCTTCGCGCTGTTTTGCTTCTTCAGGATCAACAAAGCCTTGCTGTTTATTATAATTGTCCTGAGCTTTTTTTACCCAACGTTGAGCAAAAAATGGGAGTAAGAACTTAACTATTAGCTTAAAGCCATAATAGAAAAGCATTAGTATCAATAGGGTTCTTAAAAATGTCATGTCTGAATATATTAATTGGCGAAGATAAAAAAAATACATCAAAATTTTTATAAAAAAAATATTGTAAAAAAGCAATTATCCTCTTTTATTTCACTAATTTTGCAAATTGCATTTTAATTAAGTAATAGACACAATATGAGTAATATAGGTAATTTTCTAAGTAAATTTGTCGACTTTCAAGTAAAAAAGCGTGGTCAGGAATTATATGCTGATTCCAAAGTGAAGTCGGTTGATTATTCTAGCGCTGACGATACATGGATGTGTATTGTTGAAGGCTCACGAAAATATATTACTAAGGTAAAAGGCTTGTCTACCAATAGGATAAAGACAAGTTGTACCTGCCCATATGATTGGGGTCCTGTTTGTAAACACTCTGTTGCAGCACTATTTGCCATCGAAAATTATGATGAAACAGATGTTGTAAGGCTTGCTAAAAAAAGAAATGCATATAAGCAGAGAGTGGATGGAAAATACCCTTTAAGCAGTTATAAGCTTATTACACGCGATTTTGTTCTTGAAAATACATTGAGTGATTATCACTCTTTATTATATGTGGTTTCTCCATCGTATATACGCCATGCTTTTCTTCATGATAATACCTTATCCATTGAAGTTTCGCTAAATAATAAGACCGTAAGAATTAGAAATATTAATGGAAAAGTAAGTATTCAGTCTGATGAAGCTGCTGTGCGTAAGGGTTTGCGACAGAGTGAGGCATTGGTGTTAATGCTTATTGCTCAAAGTCAATTCCCAAATGTTCTTGAAAAAGCATTTGCCAATATAGATAAGTTTAAGAAGTTAAAACTTAAAGAGTATGGTATAAACAGCAAGGCTGATTTTGATGAGTATTTTTATCTATCATTTGATTTTGATAAAGGTGTTGATGCTGTTCCTAAAGAGTTGCTTAGTAGTGTTATTGTTCCAAATAATAAAACTACAGTAGCTCACAAAAGATTGGACAAATTGCTTACAGAGATTAATCATAGTCGCGATTTACCTTTATCAAGCTTTGTTCGTGATAAGGAATATATGATAGGCTTTGTTGTTCAGAATTTAGGATTTGGAGATTCTACTTCAATAGATTTTGAGGTAATAGAGGCTAAAGCTAATAAGAACAAAACTAAGCTGATGTCTAAATTCTCAGTTTTCCAGCAGGATGCTGTTTCAAATGTTTTGTTTAGTGACAATCAGGAGAGTTTAATAAACTTTATTTCTTCACGAGAGGATCTTCAATCTGTTGTTGATTTATGGGAGAATAGCTCTAAGGTTTTATTAGCACTTTCAACAGAAAAGTTTGTTTATTATAAAGAGAATTCTTTCTCTAAAATATCGAAGAATAATATTAAAGAGGTTGTTGTTTCAAAAGAATTGGCAAATGTAGAAGTGTCTATTGTTAAGGATGATATGTTCTATATTGCAAGGATGAAAGTTCGTATTGGCGATAAACTTTATAATTTTGACGAAATAGATTTTGATGTTTCCAATGCGAGTATGGTGGTGCTTAATAATGAAATGATAATTCATCCTGTACGCTCATATGAGGATGGAGTGGTGCTGCATATGGAGAATGATGAAATAAAAATGAGCAAGAAATATAAGGATGAGTTTTTTGATCAAGTAATATCTCCTTTAGCGCGTAAATTCAATGTTAACTTTGATAAAGGTACCTACGATGTTGATGTGCTGAGCTTGGATTTTACTAAAAAACAACTTTATCTTTCTGAAGAGGACAAATATTTGATGATTAGGCCTATGGTTGTATATGATAGTGAACTCACTGTCGATATTTTTTCCAAGGGAAACGTAATGCAGCATCATGATGATGAGGTTAAAGAGTATAAACGTAATTTTGAACTTGAACAGGATTTTATTGATCAAGTTTCGAACCTGCATACATTATTCTCATCGCAACGTACCGATGATTCTTTCTATCTTCATTACGACGATTTTATGAAAGAAATGTGGTTCTATAAATTCTTCGAACAGCTTCAGAAATACGATATTGAGGTTTTTGGATTAAAGAGTTTGAAGAATTTTAAATATTCTCCATTTCATGCAAATATATCTACCTCGGTAAGTACTGGTATCGACTGGTTTGAGGTGGAAGTAAAGGTTAGCTTTGGTGATAATATTGTGAGTATTAAGGATCTTAAAAAAGCAATTATAAATAAGCAGAAGTTTGTGAAACTAAGCGATGGTAGTGTTGGTATACTTCCAAAAGAATGGTTTGCTAAGCTAAATAATTTTTTCCGTCAAGGTGATATTAAGGATGGTAAAATAGAGGTTTCTAAACTTAAATTTTCTATTATTGATGAGCTATTTGATAGCATAGACGATAATAAGATTATTGAAGAGATTGCAGAAAAACGTAGGCGTATAGCTAAGTTTTCTGAAATAAAGAAAGTAAATGTGCCAAAGGCAATTACTGCTAATCTGCGTGATTATCAGAAAGAAGGTCTTAACTGGTTGAATTTCCTCGATGAAATGGAGTGGGGCGGAATCCTTGCCGATGATATGGGACTGGGTAAAACGCTGCAAATTCTTGCTTTTATGGAGCGTATTCAGAAAAAGAATACTCCTCCAAGCTTAATTGTTATTCCAACAACCCTTTTATTTAACTGGGAAAATGAGATTCGTAAATTTGCTCCAAAGCTAAAAGCTCATTATCATTATGGACCATTTCGTGAGCGAAATACCAAATTGTTTAAGGATAATGATATTGTATTTACTACCTATGGCATTTTGCTCCGCGATATTGAGTTTCTGAAGGATTTCAGATTCAATTATATGGTTCTTGATGAATCGCAATATATTAAGAATCCACATTCGCGCCGTTTTAAGTCAGCAATGCTTATTAATGCTAAAAACAGAATTGCCCTTACAGGTACGCCAATTGAGAACTCTACTTTTGACTTATTTGCTCAAATGAATTTTGTGAATCCAGGATTCTTTGGCGGTGTTAAGAATTTTCAAGAAGGATACGCTATTCCCATTGATAAAGATGGAGATATTGCCCGCGCAAATGAACTACAGCGATTGATTGATCCTTTTGTTCTGCGCCGTACAAAGGAGAAGGTTGCTACAGAACTGCCTGCCAAAACTGAGGATGTTATCTATTGCGAGATGGATACTGAGCAACGTCAGGTTTATGATGCTTATAGAAATAAGTTTAAGAATGAGTTGCTTGGCAATATTGAAGCCGAAGGTTTGAATAATAGCAAACTTATGGTGCTAAAAGCTCTAACTCGTTTGCGACAAATTTGTGATGCGCCGTCTTTAATTAATGATGATGATGTTACAACTTCCGAAAGTGTTAAGATTAAAGAAATATCGAAACATATTACCAGAAAAACTGCTGATCATAAGGTGTTAGTTTTCTCTCAATTTGTTGGTATGCTTAGTCTTATTCGTGAAGAGTTGAATAGGCAAGGAGTTGATTTTGAGTATTTAGATGGCAAAAGTACAAGAAAACAACGTGAGGATTCGGTAAATAATTTCCAGAATAATAAAAAGCTTAGAGTATTTCTAATTAGCCTTAAAGCTGGTGGTACAGGTCTAAATCTTACTGCAGCTGACTATGTATATATTATGGATCCTTGGTGGAATCCTGCTGTCGAAAATCAAGCAATTGACCGTTGCTATAGAATAGGGCAGGAGAAGAAAGTTTTTGCTTATCGCATGATTTGTAAAAATACTGTAGAGGAGAAAATAATGGAATTACAAGCCAAAAAGAAAAAGCTGGCATCAGATATAATTCATACCGACGAAAATATTATGAAAAATATTGACGTTAATGATATTAAGGATTTATTTGGGTAGATTTCAGTCTTCAGTCTTCAGTCTTCAGTCTTCAGTCGATACTGCTAACTGAAGACTGCGTACTGTCTACTGCCAACTGAAGACTGCGTACTGTCTACTGCCAACTGAAGACTGCGTACTGTCTACTGCCAACTAATTTACTCAACCCCCTTCTTATCAAAAACAAGTAGTAGCCTATCGTTTTTATCATAAAAACTAAGCTTTTTGTTTTCTAGTTTGTATTTGCTAGTGTTATATAATGCCGACATATATTCACGCTCAATGCTGCCTTCGCAAAACATTTGAGTTTGTAATAAATCAGAAAAGCTAATATTGTTTGCATTAAGTTTATAATTTCCTCCGTATGTATTGCACGAATTGTTTCCTCCAATGCTACCTTTATCGTTAATATTTATCTTAACAGTTTTATTGTCAGCTATGATAGAATCATTAATTTGGCGAAGTATCCATTGTCCATATAAATCGGTATTAATGCTTTTTATTGAATTAGATTCACCTAAGTATTTGCCACAACCTTGTAAATCGTCACCTTTATAATTTATTGATAACTTAAAAGGAAAGCCTTCTCCACTCATATTGTCGTAGCATACACTTTCTATAGCTTGTATATCAATAGTTGTATTAGCATTAATAAATTGAGTTTCTTCAATATTGTTATTTCCGTTATTCTCTATTTTAAAAGCTATTGTAGGGTTACCCATCTGCTCAAATTCGGCAATTCTTTTGTCAAAATCGACCTTTAGTATCCAAAATGGTTCATTGCCAAATGCCACAAAATCGTAACCCATATCCATAAGCTTTTGATCTCTTGCTTGAGTATTTACTTCGTTATTGATTTCTGTATTTTGAGAATTACTATTGTCATTATTATTCTCATTAAGGCTTTGCTTGCTTGTATTACAGCTAATTATAGATAAAGATGCTATTATTATTACGATTATTTTTTTCATTTTTGTTGTGTTTAAATTGTTCGGCAAAAGTAATGTTCTTTATTATAGTTATGTCTTAAATAATGTTACTGTTTGAAGCAAAAATATGTTAATTTAGTAGCATTTATTAGTTTTATTGATACATAAGTTTATTATTAGATATGAATATATTATATACAGCCTTATTGCTAGGTTTACTAACTGGTTTTCATTGTATTGGAATGTGTGGTCCAATTGCAATTGCATTGCCACTAAATAAAAAAAGTTGGGCAACAAGAATCTTTTCGGCACTATGGTATAATGTAGGGAGAACGCTCACTTATGCAAGTTTGGGAGTTATTTTCGGTATTTTGGGTTCAGGGTTCTCTTTGGCAGGTTTTCAGAGATGGATTTCCATTGCTATGGGAGTTTTTATGATTTCTACAGTTGTATTTCCACAAGTAAATATGGCTCTTTATAAAGGCACTGGCAATTCTAAAGTAATGAATGGTATTAAAAAGAAACTTTCAAAATATTTTACTCAAGCAAGTTATAGGTCCTTATTTATCACTGGTATGCTTACTGGTTTATTGCCATGTGGCATGGTGTATATGGCTTTAGCAGGAGCTATTGCTGTGGGTAGCCTTGGTGGCTCAGTATTATTTATGATATTGTTTGGTATAGGTACAATCCCAATGATGTTTCTTATGTCGATGATAGGTAATTTTGCATCCTTAAAACTCAAACACTTTATTAATAAGGCAATTCCTTATGTGGTAGTTATTGTAGGAGCTTTATTTATATTACGTGGTATGGAATTGGGAATTAAATTTATAAGTCCACCAGCTAAGAAGATAGAGCTCAAAAACCATGTGGAAATGCGTAAGAAAAAAATGGCTAAAAAGATGGATAGAACTTCCATGGAAGGAGAGAAGAGTGAGGAAGGTAAATGTGGGATGATGTAGGTAATTATTAATTTTTAGTTGTTAATTATTAATTATTAATGTGTGGTGATTGTAAATATTTATTTTAAATAAAAAACTCCATAATCAAAAATATTAAATATCAATCAATAGCCATGTGGTTTTAACCCATGGCTACAGATGATATTTCAAAATAAAAAAAGCCGTGAAGATTAAAAATCGACACGGCTTTTGTATTATATAAGAATGAGATGATTTACATCATTGGCATTCCGCCACCCATT
>NIUZ01000092.1 GCA_002254285.1 Bacteroidetes bacterium 4572_112
CTAAAGGAAGATGTTGTGGTTAATATATTTTCTGCATTTTGAATTATTCTTCCTGAGTCTGATTTCAAACCTTGACTATGCAATCGTGTGTTAACACCCCATCCATTAGTTGGGTTCGATGTCATGCCTACTACTGCTTCAAAATCTTCGGTAAAAATTTGAGCAGTAATATTTGAATTAAAGAATAAAAAGATAACAAGAATAGTTAATAGGGTTCTCATACGAACGGATTTTAATGTTAGATAATATGTTTCTGTGTTTAGTAAAAATAATAATAAACAATATTACAATTATTATCGCTATTTTTTACATTTTATTGATGTTTTTTTAAAAGATATCTTTAGATAATGCTAGTAATAAGAATACTATATAATTATTTTTTGATGTAGGAGATATCTTTGTTAAAATTTGATAGGAGAATATGTTAATTTATTTTAAAAGTATAGCGCAACCATTTATACCAAATTAATACCAAAACACGCCATATAAATCGTTTATATTTCCCTATTACTGCGTTAAAATTTATTTCCATAGCTATACTTCGACATGCTCAGTACAGGCTTTTATGCAAATAACAGAGTATACACTAATATTTATATTACAGATGAAGCATTTTATATCAATATTGATATTCATAAGTATTGGGATTACAGCCTTTTCGCAATCAAACAAGATCACCATTTCGGGATATGTGCGGGAGGCAGGTTCGCAGGAGCTGCTGATAGGTGTAAATATTTACATCAAAGGCACTCAAGTTGGTACTACCACCAATAATTATGGATTTTATTCGCTAACAATTCCACAGCAAGAGGCAGAGGTAGTGTTCTCATATGTGGGTTATTCACCACAATCAATTAAGCAGAAATTCACCGAAGATCTTGTGAAAAACATTTACTTAAAATCGAGTAGTGATTTGTCAGAGGTGGAGGTCTATGGTAATAGAGATGAGGGGATTGCCGACAAAGCCTCAATGAGTGTTGTGAGTATTCCCGTTGAGCAAATTAAAAAAATTCCTGCCCTTTTGGGAGAGAAAGATGTTTTTAAAGTACTACAACTTATGCCTGGTATTAGGGGTGGAAGTGAAGCCAGCTCTGGCCTATATGTACGTGGTGGTGGTCCCGATCAAAATCTTGTTATCCTTGATGATGCTCCAGTTTATAACGCCATGCACCTTTTTGGTTTCTTCTCAGTTTTTAATGGTGATGCAATTAAGAGCATCGAGCTTTATAAGGGAGGTTTCCCAGCACGATATGGCGGTAGACTTTCGTCGGTAATAGATATGTCGCTTAAGGATGGTAATAAACAAGAGTTTGGAGGAGAAGGTAGTATAGGAATTCTGTCGTCGCGCTTATTATTAGAAGGACCAATAGTGAAAAATAAATCCTCGTTTATGATATCAGGGCGTAGAACTTATTTAGATGCAATCACACGCCCATTTATGCCAAAGAGTGAAGGCCAAGCAGGATATTATTTTTATGATCTTAATGCCAAGGTAAATTATGAAATTAGCGATAAAGACAGAATTTATTTGAGTGGCTATTTTGGTAGAGATAAGTTTAGTGGAGGTTTTGAAGATAGTTATAGCTCAGAAGATTATAAGTTATTTTGGGAGAATGTTACTTCAACTTTAAGATGGAATCACCAGTTCTCGAATAAGCTTTTTAGCAATACTTCTTTAATATATAGTAACTACCAATTTGTAATTGATATAGAAGAGAAATCTGATGGCGATTTTTTTCACCTAAATTATAAATCAGGAATTAGAGATTTTGCTGGCAAAACGGATTTTACGTGGATACCAAATCCCGATCATTATATCCGAACAGGAATATCCGTAGCTAATCACCTTTTTACGCCTAGTGCAGTGGTATTAGAGGTGTTAAATCAAGAATTGGATAAGAAAGTACAGGAATTAAACTCTCTTGAAACAGCAATATATTTTGAGGACGAATGGAGAATATTTCCTCAGCTAAAAATAAATGCAGGATTGCGCGTAGTTAATTTCAACCATAAAGATAAATCATATTTTGGTTTGGAGCCTCGCTTACTATTGAGCTATATGTTTACCGACAATTTTTCCATAAAAGCTAGTTATGCCGAAATGAATCAGTTTGTACACCTACTTACCTCCTCGGGAGTAGGATTACCAACCGACCTTTGGGTTCCCTCTACTGATGTTATTGGGCCGCAGCACTCGCGACAAGTTGCTTTAGGCTTGGCGCATGATTTTGATGACCCTTCGTTTACAGTTTCTTTGGAAGCATATTATAAAACCATGAACGATATTATTTCTTATAAAGAAGGTTCAAGTTTTCTTATGATTGAAGATCCTGAGGATAATACTGGGGAGTTTCATTATGAGGATGCCGTTACTGTGGGCGATGGATATTCCACAGGATTAGAATTACTTATTCAGCGCAAATTTGGAAAACTTACCGGCTGGATAGGATATACACTATCGCTTACCAAATACCAATTTGATGAACTTAATAATGGAAAAGAGTTTTTTCCTCGTCACGATAGGCGACATGATATCTCAATTGTGGGTATTTATAAGCTTAACGAAACAGTAACCCTTAGCGCAACTTGGGTTTATGGAACAGGTGATGCTATAACATTGGCACAGAGTAAATATTCTGCTTATACTCATAATCCGGTGCCTAAACCTAATGGTAGTGCTTACGATAGATATTCTCACTTTGAAAGAAAATACGCTAACCATTATGGCGAAAAAAACTCATTCCGTATGGAGTCATACCATAGGCTAGATATTGGTGCTCAGTTTCATAAAAAACTAAAATGGGGTGGAGAAAGAATCATAGAAGTATCGCTTTATAATGCTTATAATCACTATAATCCATTCTTTTATTATACGGGCTATGATCACAATACAAAGCAAAATGTGCTTAAGCAGTTTACATTATTTCCAATTCTACCTAGTGTAGCTTATTATTTAAAATTCTAAAGACCATGAAATATATTATTCTATTATTATTAAGCATTTTTATTCTTTCGTCTTGCGAAAAGAATGCAAATATTGAGATGCCCAATCAAGACCCAGAATTAGTGGTAGCAGGTTTTATTGCGCCAAATACCGATACATTACGTCTCAAATTAACCTGGACAATACCAATATATAACCACACTGTTGGCAATGATGATTTATACGAAAACGAAGCAAATGCCGATGTTTCATTTATTTCTAATGGCAATACAATAAATCTTAAATACGATACAATCCAAAGGTGTTATATTACTACAAATGCCAATTATAATATTGGTGATGTGGTAGATATGAGCATAAGATATAATGATAGAGCTGAACTTACGGCAACATCTATAATTCCATCCGAACCACTGTTTGATTTAAAGTATTTAGGAATAAAAACCATTGACCATGGTGATTATAAAGAGATGCGTACAGAGTTTGATTTTAAATGCCTAGGTATTGATCCAATAAATTATTATCGAATAAATATGGTTTCTTACTCAACTCAAAGTGGTATATATACTATTAAGGATAATATGTATATGGGAGATGATGAATTCTTGAAAATGGAGCCAAATACTTCAGCTACTATAAGTACTTATTATAGTGAAGAGAATATTCTCGATTCCATAAGGTATTATGTAATTAACTGTAGCGAAGAGTACTATAAATACCATATATCGGTAAAGAATTACCAAGGCGACGATTTCTTTGTTGAGCCAAGCCTTATCTACGATAATGTGGAAAATGGATTGGGTAATTTTAGCTCGTTTAATATGGTAAGTGATACTTTGATGGTGAAGTAAATGATGCCCCTTCGGCTGCGCTCAGGATGACAAAGGAATTGTAAGGAATTAAGAATAAAACTACCAAATAAACGAATAAACAATTCCTTAATTAAACATTTTTCTTGATCCACTAAGGTCTAATAAGCAATATTCGTTGATAAATCTGAAATCAAATACTTAGGCAAATCGGCTCCCAATAGCTATCGGGACTGAAATCGTTATCCGATAGTAATCGGATCTTCTATCGTAAATCAAAATAGGGAGGATTATATTAAATTGTAATAAAATTTGTTTTAATAATTTTCTTTTAATATGGATATTATGTAAACACATTTTTTTTACATATATGGCTGCCAATTTACTATAAGTACCTTGTCGTCGTCAATATTCATATAACCATATTCGTAGCAAAATTTGTATATATTATTATGCTTGGTAACATAGTCGTGGGTATGATATCTATAGTCGAAGCCCATTTTATCCAAATACTCTTTTCTGATAGTAGTTTTTCCTTCGGGGTTAAATTGCTTAAGTATCTGCCTGTTTTTACGAAGTATTTTATTGGTATCGATTATTAGTTTTTCGTGCTGTCGTTTTATTCTATTATTATAGGTATTACGACATTGATCACAACAGAATTTTTTATCAATTCTACCAATAATAAGTTCACCACAATTTGTACATATTTGCTTCATATTTGATAAATCTCAGGTATTAGTGTAAATAATTAGTTTACAAAGATATATAAAATATATCTAATTTAATAAACGCTTATAGTCGGTTATACTCGTTTATTAAATTGTATAATGTGCATGTTGTATCTATATTTGTAAATAATAATTTTAAAATACTCACTATGACTTCTAAAGTAAAACCACGGATTTATTTAAACAGACTTAGTATTAATGGAATAAGTTATATTAAGTTGTTCTTTTTTGCTAGCCCTAACGAGATGATTATTAGTAGAATAATTAATAATAGTTGGCTTAAATATAATGCTGAATTAGGAGTATATTTAACGAAAGAAAAACCAAATACAGTTGGATTATTAATGGAGCTATTTGATGATATTGCATTTGTAAAAGAATATTTGGATTATAAAAAAGCTGAGAAACTATCTATAAGCAAACAGAGTATAAGTAATACTTATGAAGCTATTGATTTGCAGAAGCGAAAAAACTTAACCCATATTACGCTTTTACCTTTTAAGGAAAATAACAAAGAGATAATTGGAATAAAGCATCATTTTGATAAAGAGATGTTCTATAGGATAAAATCAGAGTCGTATGTTAGCTATAATAGAGCAAAGCGTATGTGGTTTTTTGAGAGTAATATTGCAAATATTTGGAAAATATATAATTTACTTTCATCAAAATATTTAATAAAGATCAGTAGCTCATTAAATATTACAGATATAGGTTTACGGCAAGAGCTTATAGAGCAGATTTATATAAAGGATAGGTTTTTTAAATCATGCCCAAAGCAATATCTATCGTATATGCAATTGCATAATTATGCATGGAATACAATGCTTACTTACCATAATTTGGTATTACGATTTATAAACTCATACCGATCATTATCAATAAATAAAATAAATGCTTTTGATATAAACGAAATAGATTCCTATCATAAAGGAATGTTGCAGCGCAAAGGAGTAGAGGCAAGCACAATTAACCAATCGGTGAATGCGCTTAAACTATATTATGATAAGATAGCTGGCGTAAAAATGGATATGAGTTTGATTGAGCGTCCAAAACTAGGAAAAAAATTACCTAAAGTATATAGTGTAAACGAAGTTCAGCAAATAATACAAAACACTAATAATGATAAACATAAGACTATTTTATTTATAATATATTCAGCAGGATTGCGTATAAGTGAAGCAATAAGATTGCAAAAGGAAGATATAAATTTTGATAGGAAGCTAATACATATACGTAAAGCAAAAGGTAATAAAGAGCGTTTTACAATGCTATCGGAAAATGCAATTGGTTTGCTACATAAATATTTTAGAAACTACTCGCCAACAAATTATCTTTTTGAAGGACAGTATGGCGATCAATATTCGGATAGTAGCATACGGAATATCTATAATAAAGCAGTATTAAGGGCTGGTTTGCCAAAAAAAGGAGGCCCTCACATATTAAGGCATAGTTTTGCAACTCATCTATTGGAGCAAGGTGTTGATATAAGGTATATTCAAGTTTTGCTTGGGCATAATAGTAGTAAAACAACAGAGATATATACTCATGTTAGCACTAGGAATATAGAGCAAATAAAAAGTCCTGGAGATTTTCTAAATATTTAAGTAAAACATAACTATTAATACATTATATTTGACAACAATAAATAAACTAACATTAATGGAAAAACTGCTATATATACAATCAGATGATTATCTGAACGTTAACAAAATAAGACCTAATGCTATATGCGATATATATGCAATAGGAGTTGCGTATATAAAGTAGTTACCACTTATTATGACAAAAGAATGAATATTTTCACAACAATAAATATTATAGCATTTGTAATCTTTGGAATAATAGGATTGACTTTTGCAATAAAAAACAGGAAGGACTTCAATGGGCTAATTCAACTGCAAATTAATCGCCAAACAATGACTGGATTTACAATCATGATGTTTATTAGTGGACTTATTATGGCTATAGCTTTTGCTATTAATATGGAAATGGGATTGCTTGAAATAGAATCCAGAAAAAATGCATTCATCTTAATAAAGAATATTCCGAGTGAGCTTATAAATGCGGTAGGTGAAGAATTCATGATTAGAGCTTTTGTATTCATAGGAATTCTAGTTGTTTTAGACAATAAATTATTCGCTTTAATTTTAAGTTCTATTATTTTTTGCTTTTTACATAATCCAGATTCGATAATTTCTATAATTAGTTACTTTTTGGCTGGATTAATGTATGGTGTAGCATTCTTAGGATTAAGAAGCATATGGGCTCCAATTGGGTTGCATTTTGGTTGGAATTATTTCCAAGGAATCGTGTTTGGTTTTCCAGTGAGTAGCCAAGTATCGGATGGTTATTTACTTCTTGTAATAGAGGATAATGCTATTTGGAATGGTGGGAGTACAGGACCAGAAGGAAGTATTTTAGGAATTGTAGGTAGGCTTTTAATAATTACTTCAATAGGATTAATTACATATGTTTTCTCAAAAAAGATAAGTTCCAAACAATTTCTAAAATTAAGTAACAAGTGGTAACACGCAATATAAAAAATTGGGCAGAAAATAGTATATTTGAGCAACATAATATTTAACAAACGGTGTAGTAACATGATAAGTAAGTATTTTAAAAGCCCAACATTTTCATATTGCCACCGTTATCCTCAAGTGGGGGCATTGAATTATCTGTAATAAAAACTGTAAATACACGGAAGATATAAGTTTAAAACAAAGTTTGCTGCATTGGCAAAAGTGCCATCACAACGCAACTCGCTATCGCGAAGTTGCTGCACGCTACCCTAGGAAAAAGACGGG
>NIUZ01000093.1 GCA_002254285.1 Bacteroidetes bacterium 4572_112
CTTTCCTACAAAGCCTAGTGCTCCAAACCAGAAGAAGAATATAAAAGGATTTGCAATATTAAGGAAGAAACCTCGGAAAATATATCCAAAAGGACGTGATTCGTTTTTGGGTTTGGTGTCGGCATATCTTCTTCGGGTTAATATCTCAGGTTTTTTTGCCCATGATACAGAGCCAAATATTATAAGGATAATGCCTCCAATTAAACCCACATAAACTTTATTCTCAGGGTCATCAAAAATTGTAGCACCTATTAAATAGCAGATGGTAACAAGCAGAATATCACTTAATAATACACCCGAAGCCATATATATGCCATATCTAAAACCTTTATTAATGCCGGTTTGTAATATAGCAAAAAATGCGGGGCCTAATGATATTGCTACTAATAATCCTAATAGTATTCCTTCGAAAAATAAATATATCATTCCAAAAAATTATTGTTTTTTTATCTATTGTAAAGGTAAATAAATAAACCTTTGCTGTGTTAAAAAGAGATTTTTGAATTTATTTAGCGTATCTACGCTCAACATACATTTTAAAAGATTTGAAAACAGCATCTTGTGCTTCCCAAAGGTTTTCGTCTTTCATATCACCCAATAAGAATAGAGCTTCCTGAGTGTCAGTTAATGTATCGAGTTTGTTAATCGCTTTATTGAAATCCTTAGTTCTACCTTCAAATAAGTCGTTTATTATCATGAACTTATCGTTAATACCGATGCCGTTTTTTAGACTTTTTATTGGCTTAAGTTTAATAGTACTCGGCATTAAAGGAGCAGCATTGCTATCCTCTTCAAGTTCGTCCTCCGGCAATACATCTAATACATGCACTGTTTTCTTAGGCTCTCCATCTATATTTGTTGGTTTACTAGCTTCTTTAGCTTTTTCTTCTATTGCTTTTTGTTTAGCAGCTTCATCTTCTTTTTCTTTGGCAAGTTGTTGAGCAACCTTTTCGTCAATAATTTTTTGTTTAGCAATTTCGACATCTTTAGCTTTTTGTATTGCTTCTTCTTTTTCTTTTGCCAGCTGCTGTACTACTTTATCTTCTATGGCTTTTTGCTTAGCAAGCTCGGCCTCTTTTTCTTTGTCTAATTGTTTTCTTACTCTTTCTTCAATCTCTTTTCTATATGCAATCTCATCAGCCTTAACCTTAGCATCTGCTTTTTTCTTATCTTCAACCAACTCATCATGAATCCTATTTATCTCTTCTTCTTTAGGGATTTCTGGTTCTTGTTTATCATCTATATATTGTTCTTCGAGTACAATTTCTTGTTCGGCAATCTGCTCTTCAATCTTTTCTTCCTCATTATTAAACTCCGACTCAGCAATATCTAGTAGGTCGTTAATTTCCTTATCAATATCCTCAATATTCTGATTAGTTACAACAGCAAAGGTTGTATTATTGAAATTATCAATAATATCATATAAGGTTCTAATATTCTCCTTAATAATGTCAATTTCTATCTGTGGCGCCTTATCGTCATATGATAATAAGTTGTCAATTTGGGAACTTAGTTTAGCTAAAAGCTGTGTGCTGTGGTCGATTTGCTTGCTACTCATAATTAAAAAATAAATTTATTCACAATAAATATATCGTGTATTCTTTTGGTTAAATTTGCGGTTCAATTTTGTTTAATATTTCTTTAAGTAAAACAAGAAGTATTAAGCTGTAAAGATATTCAAAGATAAAATACAATAGCAATAATGTTTTTAGAGAATTCAACAAAAAGTAAACAAGAGGCAGGATGGATTGAAGTAGTATGTGGTTCAATGTTTTCGGGCAAAACTGAGGAGCTAATACGTAGATTAAAGCGAGCAAAGATTGCCAAACAAAGAGTTGAAATCTTTAAACCAGCCGTTGATGTGCGCTATGATGATACAAAAGTTGTTTCGCACGACAAAAACGAAATTCACTCAACACCAGTTACCACTTCTGAAGCTATATTGCTAATGGCCAACGATATGGATGTGGTGGGTATTGATGAGGCTCAATTCTTTGATGAGTCTTTACCATCGGTATGCAATGAACTTGCAAATAGGGGAGTAAGAGTAATTATTGCTGGCTTGGATATGGATTTTAAAGGTAAACCCTTTGGCCCAATGCCGCAGCTAATGGCGATAGCCGAATATGTAACCAAAGTACATGCAATATGTATGCGCTGTGGCAAATTAGCCCAGGTATCGCATCGTACTGTTGTTAGTCAAAAGCTTGTTATGCTTGGCGAAACCGACAGCTACGAGCCACTTTGTAGGAGCTGTTTTAATAAAGCGAACGAAAAATAAGGATAAAGGATCCCGATAGGAATCGGGAGCCTGCCTGCCGGTAGGCAGGGATAAAGGAGAAGGAAATAGGAAAATAATTACGAATTAACCATTAATAATTAAAAAAAGTTCTTCCGGTTTATCAATAATAAATGATGCGCCATTTTCTTTCATTTCGTCAACAGTTCGGAAACCCCAGCTTACACCAACGGCTTGCATTCCTGCATTAACTCCGGTTTGCATATCTGTTTCCGAATCTCCAACAAAAAGGCAATCTTCTTTCTGTAATCCAAAAATATCAAGTATTTCTGTTACCGCTTCAGCTGATGGCTTACGTGCAACTTCTTGTCGTGCGCCAAATACCACTTCAAATTTTATATCACCGAAGAAGTGCTCCACTGTTGGGCGTGCAAATTCATTTGGTTTATTTGATAAAATGGCAATCTTTATACCTTTGTTATTTAATTCTTTAAGCAATTCAGGTATTCCATCATAAGGACGAGTTTTTGATGTCTGTCGTGATGAATATTCTGTTTTCACCTCACTTAGGTATTTCTCAAAATCAGTATCATTTACATCCTTTGGAAAAGCCTTACGTGTTAGCACTTCAATGCCATTACCAAGGAAATATTTATACTTATCAATATGGTGAGTAGGGAAGTTATGCTTTGCCAAAACTCCATTTACCGACTCCTGCAAATCAATTAATGTGTTTAATAATGTACCATCGAGGTCAAAAATTACTGCTTTTTTCATGGATAAATAAATATAAATTTTAAATAAATTTCCTTTTTGCGAAAATATATAAAAAAGCCACAGAACATTATATATATTCTGTGGCTATTGTTAAGAATCGTTCTCTATTGAAAGAGCTTCAATATTTTTGTGGTGTATGGAACGTCATGCTGAGTGATTTTGCCTTAGCAAAATAGTACCGAAGCAGGGCGTTCTATATTCTTCCAGGATATACCTTAATAGCCTCCTGCAAACAATCCATAGAAGCATTCAAGTCATTCACATTAAGTACGTAACTTATTCTTACTTCATTCATACCTAGTCCTTTAGTAGCATAGAAGCCTGTAGCAGGAGCAAGCATTACGGTTTCGTTATTAAGATTAAAATCTTCCAATAACCATCTGCAAAATTTATCAGCATTATCGATAGGTAGTTTAGCTACCACATAAAATGCACCCTTAGGGTTTGGGCAGAAAGCCCCATCCATTTTATTGATTCTATCAACAACAACATCTCTACGATTTTTATATTCAGCCAATGCTTCAGTAAAATACTCAGCAGGAGTGTCAATAGCGGCCTCTGCTGCTACCTGACCAAATGTTGGAGGAGATAAACGAGCTTGAGCAAATTTCATTGCTGTTGCCATTACTTCTTTATTCTTACTTATCATTACTCCAATACGGAATCCACAAGCGCTATAACGCTTACTTACAGAGTCAATTAGTATTACGTGTTGATCAAGGCCTTCAAGGTTCATTACTGAAAAATGCTCATGATTGTCGTAAGTAAACTCACGGTATACCTCATCTGAGATTAGGAATAAATCATGCTTAATCACCATTTGTTTTACAACCTCTAATTCCTCTCTGCTATAAAGGTAGCCAGTAGGGTTATTAGGATTACAAAGCATTATTGCCTTAGTTCTTGGCGTAATTGCTTTTTCGAAATCTTCAATTGGAGGAAGAGCAAAACCACTTTCGATGCTAGAGCTAATAGGCACAACATTAACGCCTGCATTTACTGCAAAGCCATTATAGTTGGCATAAAAAGGCTCAGGAATAATTATTTCATCACCCTCATCCATACAGCTTTGTAAAGAAAACAGAATAGCTTCTGAAGCACCAGCACCAACAATCATTTCGTCGGGAGTAACATCAATATTTACACTCTTATAATACTGTACCAATTTCTTACGATAAGATAAAATTCCAGCAGAATGGCTATATTCTACAACTTTAGGTTCAAAATTGCGAATAGCATCCATTGCTACTTCTGGAGTTTTTATGTCTGGTTGACCGATATTTAAATGGTGAACTTTTACTCCTCTAGCTTTTGCTGCTTCAGCAAATGGAACTAACTTACGTATAGGTGATTCAGGCATTAATTCGCCTTTTTTTGATATACTTGGCATAATAAATATTGATTAAAATAATTAAATAATTCCCGTTCAAAATGAACGGCGCAAATTTCGTAAAAATTATTGTGATATTTAATCTTTTGAATATTAAAAAATACAAATATTACTGCTATTTCTCAATCAGAGTTTTAGATGGCTTAAAAATAATAAAAATTTCAAATTATTGATAAATTCAATCTGTAATTATTGTATTTTTACAAATTAAATAACTAATAGTCAATAATTAATTCAATAAAAAAAGAAATTCAAACGTTAGTCTTAATATGAGAATACTTTTATCTTTTATATTTCTTTCATTATTAGCTTATAGCATTAAAGCACAAGCTCCTAAATATAGCAATGAGTTTCTTGCAATAGGTGTTGGTGCTAGGGCCTTGGGGATGTCTAATTCTGTTATTGCTTCAAATAATGATGTTTATTCGTCGTATTGGAATCCCGCAGGTTTGCTAGGACTTAAAACCAATAGAGAGATTGCCGCAATGCATTCGGAATACTTTGCAGGTATAGCCAAATATGATTATGGTGCTATAGCTTTTAAATTATCGGATAAAAGTGCTGGAGCAGTTTCTCTTATTCGTTTTGGTGTTGATGATATTCCTAATACATCGGAACTTATTGATGGGCAGGGAAATATTAATTATGATAAAGTTACAACCTTTAGTGCAGCGGATTATGCTTTTATGTTTTCTTACGCTAGACTAACTAATATTGATGGTCTTAGTATTGGTGGTAATGCCAAAATTATTCACCGTATTGTTGGTGACTTTGGTACATCATGGGGCTTTGGAATTGATTTAGCAGCGCAGTATAAAGTAAAAGATTGGCAAATGGCAGTTGTGCTACGCGATATTACAACTACTTTTAATGCTTGGAGTTATACCTTGGATGATAAAATGAAAGAGGCTTTTAGCCGCACTGGAAATACTATTCCTAAAAATAGCACAGAAATAACTCTTCCTAAGATTATACTTGGTGTGGGACGTAATTTTTCTTTTGGTGAAAACTTTGACCTATTGGCAGAAGTCAATTTTGACATAACTACCGATGGTAAGCGTAATGTTATTATCAAATCCAATACATTGAGTATCGACCCTCATATGGGTCTTGAGTTTGGATATAAAAATATGGTTTTCCTAAGAGCAGGTGTTGGTAATGTACAGCAAGAAACTATGGTTGAAGACAACGCTAAGCATTATACCTTTCAGCCAAATATTGGCCTTGGTGTAGTTATTATGGATGTATTAAGTATCGATTATGCTTTTACAGACATTGGAAATCAATCAATTGCATTATATTCTAATGTGTTTTCTTTAAAGTATAGTTTTAATAGTAAGAAAAGTAAAGAAAAGAAGTAATGATAAAAAAAATACATATAATCTTATTTTTATTGGTTCTGAGTATGAGTTCTTTTGCTCAGTATGCTAATAATTGGATAAATTATTCTCAAAAATATTATAAGTTTCCCATTAGTGCTGATGGTGTATATCGTATTACTTATTCAGATTTGGTAGGAGCAGGAATTAATCTGTCATTAATAAATAGTCCTAAAAATTATCAGATATTTGGAAGAGGGCAGGAAGTGGCAATTTATGTTCATAATGAGAATACAGGAGTATTCTCTTCTTCAGATTATATTGAGTTTTATGCTCAGAAAAATGATGGCTGGTACGATACCGCCTTATATCAAACTCCTTCACAACAAGCAAATACCGAGTATAGCTTCTTTACTGATACTGCATATTATTATTTCACATATAATAACTCGTTAAATAATAATAGATTGCAGATAATAAATGATAATAATTATTCTTCATATACAGCTTCTGATTATTTTATTTACAATTCAGAAATCTTTTATTCTCAGCAGTATATTGAAGGTGAAAAAACAAATCTAAGACCTGGCTATTTAATACAAATTAGCGATCCTCATTATATGAATGGTGAGGGCTGGTATGCTTATCCCATTAGCTTAGGAGGAAGTGTTACTAAGAGTGTTTCTACGAAAAATGCATTTCAAGGAGGGCCGTCAGCAACTGCTTATTACGAAATAATGGGAGCTTCAAATTTTATTATTGCAAATCAAACGTATAATCATCATACAAGAATAGAAATAGCAAATACGATTGTCGATACTCTTTTTCATGGTTATAATAGATTGATTATGTCACAGAATATAGCTGTAAATGACCTAGGTAATAATACTACAAGTTTTACTTTTAGCTCCATTGATGATATTAATAGTGATGCTGATAGATTTGCCATACCATATATAAAAATGAAATATGCTCATACTCCTGATTTGGAGAATAAAACTGAGTTTTATATGGATATTGATGATGCAGCATCTCAAAGTAAATCATATTTCAATTTCTCAAATTTTAATGGAGGAAATGATGCTTTTCTATATGACTTAAGTAATGATAGAAAAATACTTGTTACAAAAGATAATAGTAATTATAAGGTATTGATTTCTTCGCTTATGGGTATTGGTACATCTTTGGCAACAGCAAATGATTATGCTAATTATAGAAATAATCAAGGACAAAATACTTTAGTAGTTGATGTTGAGGAATTATATCATCAGTTTTCTTATGGTATTCGTAAAAACCCTATGGCTGTAAGGAACTTTGTTATAGCAATGGGGGGTACTTATGGATTTGACCAATTTGATGGTTTATTTATTATAGGAAAATCATATCGCTCTTCGCAGTATCGTAAGAATGCTTCATTATTTAATGGTACTCTTATTCCTACTTTTGGTGATCCGCCATCTGATATGTTAATGGTTGCCGGAATAATTGATAATTTATATACACCTGCAATACCCATTGGCAGATTAAGTGCAAAAACTTTAGATCATGTAGATTTATATCTTGTAAAAATAAAACGGCATGAGAATGAAGCTCAATATCCTTTTGATATGTGGATGAAAAAGATTTTGCACTTTAGTGGAGGCAGTAATGCTTCTGAACAAAGTAATATTGCCGGCTATTTAAGCCACTATAAGAATATTGCTCAGGATACAGCTTTTGGAGCGCAGGTGACTACTTTTGAAAAAACTACCACTGATCCAATACAGATTAACTTAGCAGATTTAATAAAGTATCATGTTAATAATGGTGTAAGCCTAATGACATTTTTTGGTCATGCTGCTGGTGTTGGTTTTGATATTAGCATTGATCATCCATCAGAATATGAAAATTTAGGGAAATACCCACTCTTATTGGCAAATTCATGCTTTGCTGGAGATATATTTCAGAACACTGTTGGTACAGTAAATTCGGCAGAAGAATTTGTGCTTATTCGTGATAAAGGAATGATTGGCTATTTAGCTTCTGTAACTTCTATGCGCCTTACGCAGCTTAATTATTATTCGGAGAGCTTTTATAAGGGTTTTTCAAATACTCATTATGGCGAATCGGTAGGTTCTATAGTTCAGAATGTAGTAAGTGAAATACAAAATCCAGAAGGTAGATTTATGGAAGTTTGTCTAGAGATGACCTTGCATGGCGACCCTCTTATTAAATTCCGTACTTCTGCTAAAGCTGATTTTGAAGTTAGTCAAAGCTCAGTTTTTTATAATCCTGATATTGTAAGTACCGAAGTTGATAGTTTTAATTATAGTTTAATTATAAAAAATATAGGGCGTGCAGTAAGCGATACAATAGTTGTTGAAATAGCTCGTACATATGCCAAAGGCGACAGTGTTGATAGATATGCTTTAAAGATTCCTTCACCACGATTTGCCGATACACTAACAATTAGAATGCCTGTGAATAGGGCTTATGGTATAGGAGATAATTATATTTCAGCAAATGTTGATAGTTATAATAATGTTGATGAAACTAATGAATCTAATAATAATGTTGTAAGTAAATTAATTATTAAGGCAGCAGATTTAAAACCTATTTATCCTCCAGAATTTGCCATTATTCCAAATTCAAATGTGGTATTAAAAGCTTCAACTTATTATCCTTTTACTCCAGAGCTTGATTATGTTTTTGAAATTGATACCTCAGCATATTTCAATTCTCCAATAAAAGTTAGTAGTGATATTTCAAGTACTGGTGGTGTAATAGAATGGACTCCATCACTTTCGTTGGTTGATAATACTGTGTATTATTGGCGTGTAAGCTTGGA
>NIUZ01000094.1 GCA_002254285.1 Bacteroidetes bacterium 4572_112
GAAAACCCATTGGCAGAAAAAGGTAAGCGTTATGTTTATGTACGCATTGCTCGTCCTGATGGACTAATTATTAGCGAAGGTAAAGGCGATGAGTTTAGCTTCCTTGCAGGCGAAACTCGCTTACAATACTCTCTTAAAAAAGAAATTGACTATCAGAATAAGAGCATTAATGTAGAAATGAATTGGGATAAAAAAGGTGACATTCCAGCAATGGTTGGCAAATACCATATCGCAATTTATGTTGATGGCAAACAAATAGGACAAAACTCTTTCGAACTAGAGTAAAGCCTAATTCATAAAAATATAAAAGGCTAATCTTTCTTTGAGAAGATTAGCCTTTTTTTTGTAATTCTAATATCCACAATTTTATAGATAATATGTTAGCTATTATTCCACTAAATATTCAATTCGTAATTAGTACTTCTTCCTCCCGATTTTTCTTGCCTAAGAATATCTTTTTCTATTAAATTTTTAATATCACGAAGAGCAGTATCTGGCGAACACTTTGTCATTTTTGCCCATTTCGATGATTTCAGCTTTCCCTCAAAACCATCAAATAGTTTATTAAGCATCATTCTTTGACGACTATTCAAAACAGTATTCTTATGTTTATCCCAAAAATCTGCTTTTAACAACACCCTCTCAACGGTTTCTTCTGTTGTATGCAAAGCATGCTGCAAGCTATTTAGAAACCACAATATCCACTCTGTAATATCACCATCATTATATTGCGATTTTTGTAAGATATTATAATAAAGCTTTTTTTCTAATAGAATCTGATTTGATAAACTATAATATCGTTGCGATGTTCCATCAGAATGAGCTAGCAACATATCCGAAATAGCCCTTGCTATACGACCATTACCATCATCAAAAGGATGGATTATTATAAACCAAAAATGAGCAATTGCTGATTTTATTACAATATCCAATTTTGAATCTTCATTTAGCCACTTCAAAAATACTATCATTTCGGCTTCAACCTCATCAGGAGAAGGCGCTTGATAATGAACCTTTTCTTTCCCCATTGGGCCAGAAACAATCTGCATCTCTCCTTTACGATAACATGCTGTGTCAATCTTATGCATTCCACTTCTTCCTGTTGGAAATAACGCCCCATGCCAAGCAAATAATCGCTCATTATCAACTGTATTTTTATAACTTTGTGTAGCATCGAGCATCATTTCTACTACCCCTTCAACATCTCTATCAGAATGAACCATTCCTGCATAACTAAGGCCTAAACGTCGTGCTATCGAAGATCTAACCTGCGCATGATCTAGCAACTCACCTTCTATTTCCGAAGATTTAATTACATCAAGAGTTAAAGCATTAAGCATAGTATCCTCTTTTACAGAAAAGCCCAAAGCACTTATTTGCCCCATAAGTTTACCTTGCAAATGACGAACTTGTCCTAAAACACGCTGCACCTCTCGCTCATCCCAAGTAAAATTAGGCCAATTGCTATATTCATAAATGTATTTTGCCATAATAAATTCAATTATGCGGCAAATATACACATTATTCTCCGCATATTTAAGGGGAATAGGTGATTTATTCTCCGCAAATCACTTTTCAACATATACCCAATAATTATTCAACAATTCCTTTTAATAATCTTCCGTATGTATCCATCTGAACTTTGAGATATTGCAGTGTTCCGTAAGAGAATAGTTTCGGAATAATTAATATTGATTTTGTTATTACTTTTAATCCGCAAGCACCTTTTACTACAAACATACCTGCTAATTTAAGGTATAACAAAAAACTATTTATGCATATAACAAAAACTCATATTTTTGTAGCAATGATTAAACAAATAAATTCATACCTAAATAAGCCCTTCCCTAGCATTGACTCTACAAGGTCCAGAATAATAATGCCCATTAGCTTTGGTTTTTTTGTATTTGCCTTTTTATTCATATTCAAACCATTTGGAATTAGTACAGAGGACGACGCTTTAGTAATAACCCTAGGTTACGGGGCAATAACAATGATTATTAGCTTCATTAACAATACAATTTCCTATTACCTATTCTCAACACTAAAAATAGATAACAACTTCACATTAAGACATAATCTATACATAAGTATATGGTTTCTTTTTACGATAGGCTTAGCTAATTGGGCTTATGCAAACTATATCCTTGAAAGTGACGGATTAAACGCTTCTCTATTTGTTTATATTCTCTATACTGTGGCCGTGGGCATGTTTCCAATGACAATTGGCGCATATTTTACTGAACGTAAACTTAATAAGAAAAATAAAGAAACTGCAGAAACAATAAATACTAAAATTGACAATGACATTATTGAAATAAAAGATACTAACTTTGAATTTATTTCGGAATTAACTGATGATCGATTAATTATTAATTCCAGAGATTTAATATGCATAAAGTCTGATGGCAATTATTGCGAATTTTATTTTAATAATAATAGCGAGATAAAAAGAAAAATACTGCGATTTACTATGAAAATGGCTTCGGAAGTAGTAAAAAACAATACAAAAATTATTAGATGCCACCGATCGTTCTTCACAAATGCAGAAAAGGTATCTAAGGTAAGCGGTACTGCCAGAAACTTATCGTTACATATTGATAATATAGAATTTACAATACCTGTATCAAGAACTAACGAACAATTAGTTACAAAGGCTATTCATAACATTCACAATAAATAATGTCCATTTAACACATTTATTGACCATTAATACCATCACTATAAAACCTAAGCTTCAAAAAAATATATTTGCAGAATATTAATTCACTAAAAAGAAATAATGAGAACATTTTTTATACTTTTTGCTATTTTATTATTAAGCATAACTTCAACTTTGGCACAAAAACATAACGTGATAACCAACAATATAAGAGGAACCATTATTGATGCAACCACTAAAGCTCCATTAATAGGTGCAACAATAGTATTAATAGGTAGCGAACCAATAATAGGAAGCGTTAGTGATATAAATGGTAATTTTAGTTTACAGAACATTGCCATTGGTAGAGTGAGTCTTAAGGTGAGTTATGTTGGCTATAACGATAGGTACTATAATAATTTAATACTTTATGCAGCAAAGGAGCTTGTACTTAACATAAGTTTAGACGAAAAGGTTTTTACAGCTAAGACCGTTGAAATAAGAGCAAAAGTGAATAAACTACGTCCGAAAAATGACATTGCCACAGTAAGTGCTAGAACCTTTAGTGTTGAGGAAACTCAGAGATACGCAGGTTCACTAGGCGATCCTTCACGAATGGCACAAAACTATGCTGGAGTTATGAGTGTTGGCGATTCTAGAAACGATATTATTATTCGTGGTAATTCGCCAATGGGGCTTTTATGGAGAATGGAAGGCATTGACATCCCTAATCCAAACCACTTTGGTGCTTCAGGAACTACTGGCGGACCTGTAAGCATGCTTAATACTAACCTACTAGCAAATTCCGATTTTTTTACTGGAGCTTTTCCTGCGGAATATGGCAATGCACTTTCTGGAATATTCGACTTACAGATGCGTAATGGAAATAATCAAAATCATGAATTTGTTGGTCAGATTGGTTTTAATGGTTTTGAGTTTGGTGCTGAAGGCCCTTTTTCAAAGAAAAGTCAAGCTTCGTATCTAATAAACTATAGGTACTCAACTTTAGCCGTAATGGATAAGATAGGCTTAGGTGCACTTACTGGCTCATCGGTACCACAATATCAAGATCTTACTTTTAAATTAAATGTTCCTACAAAAAAAGCCGGAAGATTTGTGCTTTATGGCATTGGTGGTAAAAGTTTTATCCAAATTTGGGATAGCAAAAAGGAAGATGATGAGGCCTCTTATGGACTTAGTGGCACTGATACTGATTTTGGCTCCGAAATGGGAGTAATAGGTTTTTATAATGTGTATTATTTTAATAAAAATACAAGGTTAAAAACTAATATTTCAGTATCAGGAACAAGAGCAACCACTGCTATTGACTCGCTTAAAGGCCCTGATAATACTAAAACACAGTTCTATAGATCAAGCAATTCTGAAGTAAAATATTCTTTTTCTACCCATTTGATTAAAAAATTTAATAGCAAGAATACACTTACTACTGGTGTAATATTCGACCGATATGAAGTTAATTATCTTGATAGTGCATACCACTGGCAGAGCAATCACTATTTTAGCGACAGCGATACCAAAGGAAGTATGAACCTAATTCAAGCTTATACACAATGGAAACACAAATTTAATGATAAACTAAATTTCAATATTGGCCTACATTATCAATATTTTGGCCTTAATAAGAGCCAAATACTAGAGCCTAGAGCTGGTATGGAATATAAATTTTCTCACAAACAGAGCATTAGTTTTGGTTACGGATTACATTCTCAAACCCAACCTAAGGTATTATACTTTGTGCATACCGATTTGGGAAATGGACAAACAGCACAAACAAATCTTGATTTAGATTTTACGCAAAGTAGTCAGTTCGTTATTGCTTATAATAATATGCTTGGAAAAAATCTTAGACTTAAAGTCGAAGCTTATTATCAAACCTTAAGCAAGGCTCCTGTTAGCAATATTGACCAAAACTACTCGGCATTAAATGCTGGCGCCGACTTCCATATTTATCTACATGACAGCTTAGTAAGTACAGGAAGTGGGCGAAATTATGGTATTGAACTTACATTAGAGAAGTTTTTATCAAAACACTTCTATACATTAACCACTGCCTCTATCTTTAAATCAAGCTATAAGGGATATAATAATATTGAGCATTCAACAGTATTCGATAATAATTATGTATTTAATGCTTTGGGTGGTTACGAAATTCCAATAAGCAAAAGCTCGAAGATAAATATTGATTTAAAATTTACCTATGCAGGAGGAAAACCGTATACTCCTATTGATGAAGCAAAATCACAAGCGCAAAACAGCGCTTACTATTTATATGACGATTCATACTCACTACGTCACGAAAACTACTTCCGTATGGATATGAAAATATCTTACAAAATGAATATGGGACATACAGACCACGAATGGGCTTTTGAAGTTCAGAACCTCACAAATCATAAGAATGTAATGCAACAAGTATGGGATCCTGTAAATAATAAACTCAAGATAGACTATCAACAAGGGTTCTTTCCTATGTTTATGTATAGGATATACTTTTAAAAAGGATAGAGGAAGGAGGATAAGGGAAAAGGACAAAAAAAGGAGATGCAATTAAAATCACATCTCCTTTTTATATTTTATTCGGTGAGAATTCTCACCATTATCTGCTATTTACAAAGCAGCTAAAACCTCATCGTAGTTAGGCTCGTCAACAATCTCAGGAACTTGCTGAGTGTATGATACTTTACCATCTTTAATGATAACTACTGCACGGCTCTCAAGAGCTGCCAATGGGCCATCAGCAATTTCTACTTGATAATCTTTACCGAAAGCTCCTGTACGGAAATCAGAAAGAGTAAATACTTTGTCTAAACCTTCAGCACCACAAAATCTTGCTTGAGCGAAAGGAAGGTCTTTTGAAACACAAAGAACAACAGTATTCTCCAACTCACCAGCTTCTCTATTGAAACGACGTACTGAAGCAGCACATGTACCAGTATCTAAACTTGGAAAAATATTAAGGATAATTGTTTTGCCTTCGTAATCAGCAAGTGTTTTTACTGATAAATCGTTTGCTACTAATTCGAAATTTGGAGCATCTGTTCCAACTGCTGGTAAGTTACCAATTGTATTGATAGCATTACCTTGTAATGTAATTTTTGCCATTATATTTTTATGTTTAAAAGTTTCGTTTTCTAATACCTATGTATTTAAGTATTTTTGTACTGCAAATATATAAATATATTCTATTTAGAATAGTTCTAAACTAAAATAATTAGCGTTTTAAGTTTTTTTAAGATTTGCAGCAATGAGATTCATTGAGCAAAAAAAATCCGACACTTTAAAAAGTATCGGATTTAGTATTTTGATTTTAGCTATTATTGGGACTTCCTGTTCTTCTCTTTGGTCCAAAAATGCTTTTCCACCATCGTTTTAAGAAAAACTCTTTTTTATGGCTATGGTATCGCTCAGATTTTTTATACTGAGCTTCCATTCTCTTCCTTGTTTCAGGAGTTTGAATGCTAGCTTGGTATTTTATCTTATCCTGATATTTGGCTGTAGCCTCTTTCTCTTTTCTTTTCCTCTCCTTTTCCATTTCGCGAGCATCTTTTCTGCGCTTATGCTTTATTATCATACGACGACAGCTAATGCTTCCTAATGCTAAAGTAAAAATTAATGAAAATATTATAAGTCTTCTAAAATTCATCTTTTAAATATAAGTTTGTATGTGCGGTGATAAAACGCTAAGTATAAAAAATTATTGCTTTTCGCCATCTTCTAGCGTCACAAAAACAATCTTTGCATAAGGAAACCATTTGCTCAAAGATTTTCTAACATCCTTTTCTAGAGTTTTCTTAGGTAACTCCACATATTTCATATCCTTCATATTCTCCACTCCTTCCGGAATATATTCTAAAGGATTATGCGAAAGATATAGTTTCTCTAGGCTCAGTAAATAAGCAAAATCCTCTGGCAATTCTTGAATATCATTATAACGCAAATCCAAACTTTCGAGCTGAACTAATCCACCAAATTCACGAGGTAAAAAAGGGATATTATTATGAGATAAGTCCAATTGCCAAAGTACTTTAAGGTTTCCAATATTCTTTGGCAATTTGCTAATATTACAGTTTGCAAGTTTTAGTGAGCTCAAAAACTTAATATCTTCTAATGTTTTAATAACCTCTGGCAAACGCAATCTATCGTTAACTTCCCAAGGGATGGTATCCAAATTAAGATCGCTCAAATCAAGGCTCTCCAAGGTAAGAATTCGTGCCAATGGAGTAAATACTCTATTAAGATCCAAGTATTTGCAACCTGCCAAACTAACCATCATTAGCTCTATTTCTTTAAGATTTTCAGGGATGGTTTTTAATGGATTATAACCCGCATAAACCTCCTCAAGATTCTCAAAATTACGTTCATCACCGGTATTAAAATATAATGATTCAATATTATTATGATCAATATGTAATATTTGAAGCTTACGAAGTTTGCTAAGATTATCAGGAATTTCAGAAATCTGATTATCCGAAAGAATCAATATCTGCAAGTTACGAAATCTATTAATATTTTTCGGAAAAGCATCAAGCCCTTGACTAGATAAGTCAAGAATTATTACCTCGGCAGCTTTCTTATATGCCTTATCAATATCTGTAAATACTTCTTGCTCTTCTAATTCTTGCTCATCCATTAAACTTTGTCCAAACGAAAAAACAGAAAAAAGTATCAATATACTTAGGGTAAATGCTCGTATCATAATGTTAATTTAAGGTTGTAATTATGTGTATTTCTATAGAATTCAAAACTATAAAAAATACAAACAACTATCACGCTTAAAATTTAAATAATTCCTTTAAGATTGTTATCTTTGCCACAAATAATTATATGTTATATTTTGAGTAAAAATAGCCATATAATAGCAATCTTGTATCTAACCTAATTAAAGTAAACATATGAAACGAACATGACAAAATTTAATCCTATTTTGACCCATAAGGGCATGATTAAAATTTTGTTATGTGACTCCATATCACTTAATTAATAAATATTAAACATATGAAATCTATAAAACAAATTAGTTTAAAAGACAAAACTGTAATTGTTCGTGTGGACTTTAATGTACCATTAAACGACAATCAGGAAGTAACTGATAATACTCGAATTATTGGAGCACTTCCTACAATAAAGAAATTAGTAAGTGATGGCGCAGCTGTAATCTTAATGTCACATTTGGGACGACCTAAAGGAGAGAAAAATGTTAAATTTTCGTTACAACCAGTAGCAAAAGAGCTCTCAACACTATTGGGAATGCCTGTAAAGTTTGTGCCAGAAGTATTGAGTGCTGGAGTAAAGAAAACCGCTTCGGAATTAGAATCTGGAGAAGTTATGCTTTTGGAAAACCTACGTTTTTGCCCAGGAGAAACTAAAGGTGACGAGGATATGGCTAAAGAGCTTGCTTCATTAGCTGACGTATATGTAAATGACGCATTTGGAACTGCTCACCGCCGACATGCTTCTACTGCTGTAATTGCAGAATATTTTCCTAATGACAAATACTTTGGTTTCCTTATGGAGCACGAGATTGTAAATCTTGAGCGCGCTTTAAATACCAAAGAGAATCCTTATACTGCGGTAATTGGTGGTGCAAAGGTTAGCTCTAAAATAGATATAATTCGCAACCTTATTCCAAAGGTTGACAATATGATTATTGGTGGTGGAATGAGTTTCACTTTCATAAAAGCTATGGGCGGACAAATTGGAGGTTCACTTTACGAAGAAGATAAACTAGAGCTTGCTCGCGAAATCCTTAACGAAATGATTCTTGCAGGTGTAAATATATATTTACCAACAGATGTTGTGGCTGCTGATGCATTCTCTAATGATGCTAACAGCAAAATTGTTGACTCAAATAATATTCCTGAAGGATGGATGGGACTAGATATTGGACCTGATAGCTTAAAACGATTTGCTACTGCTGTAAAAGACAGTAGAATGGTATTATGGAATGGCCCAATGGGCGTATTCGAGATGGATAAGTTTAGCAAAGGCACAAAAGGTGTGGCAATTGCTGTTGCGGCAGCGAGTACATCTGGTGCATTTACTGCTATTGGTGGTGGCGATTCTGTTGCAGCAATTAATAAATACGACCTTGGCGATATGCTTAGCTATGTTTCTACAGGTGGTGGAGCTATGCTTGAGTATCTTGAAGGCAAAACACTTCCTGGTATTGCTGCCATAAACGAATAGAGCTATTTTAATTAATAAAATCCTCCGAGTATAAATATGCTTAGGAGGATTTTCTTTTTAGTCCTTGATCTATTAATAAATATTAAATAAAGAACTTAAAACACAACCTTTTTGAGATTTCTTCGTTGAAGCTGTTCTTGATATAGATATTAAAATACAATATTATGAGTGAAAATAAAAATAGTTTAAGGAATTTCCTTATCGGCGCAGTAGCTGGAGCTGCTGCAGGAGTAGCAATAGGTTTATTATTAGCTCCTGAAAAAGGAGAAGCTACTCGCGAAAAACTTGCCAACAAACTTGATGATCTTGAAGAAGATATGCTTGATAAAGTAAATGACTTTATTGATGTTGTTAGCGAAAAAGGGTCACAATTTGCATATGATATGCAAGAGAAAGCTGCTGAAGCTTCAGAAAAAAGTGCCGATTTTGTAAACGATATGAAAGAGAAAGCTGCTGATGTATCAGAAAAAGTTTCGCAGAAAATGAATAATGGCAAAACCGTAGATGTTGAAGCTAAAGAAGTATAATTATGAGCTTTTCAGAATCAAATAACCCTATAAACGAGCTACCAAATCAAATTAAAGCATCTTTAAATGCTAAGATTGATTTGTTTAGTTTATTCCTAATTAAGAAGCTCAGCAAAATTGTGCCGCTTTTTTTACTAGGTTTTATTCTAGGGTTTATATTTTTGTTTTTTACCTTATTTCTTTCCCACGCTTTTATTGCATGGTACGAAGACTATATTGGCAAGGGCTCCACAGCTGCATTAATAGTTAGTGGTTTCTATTTATTATTGGGCATAATTATCGTTATGTTCCGAAAGAAAATAATTTACGACCCAATACATAAATCCATTATCGAAGGTCTTAACTTTAAGGAAGTACATACTGCTTCTAATATAGGAGATATTCACTCTGTTGAGGAGCTTGATAAGGAGTTAGAAAAGTCAATTGTTAATAGCGAAATATTGGATGATGAATTAAATGATTCCATTAATGAAGCTAAGGATTATTATACTTTTGACTCAATAAAAAGTAGATTTTTCACTAATATTATTGAAAATCCAAAGCCTCTTATTGGTACTATTTTGCAAACTATAATGAGTGTCCAGAATTTTAAATCTAGACGAAGATCAAAAAGAAAAGAATAATATGATTAACAAATTAAAAGACCGAAGCGGTTCTAAATGTGAGCTTTGTGGCTCTACAGAAAGCTTAGTTGTATATAAAATACCACCTGTAGAAGGCGAAGATATTGCAAATAGCATATTGCTTTGTAGCAATTGCCATGAGCAAATTGAAGATCCCGAAAAAGTAGATGTAAACCATTGGCGTTGCTTAAATGATAGTATGTGGAGCGAAACTCCTGCTGTACAAGTTATGGCTTGGCGTATGCTTACACGACTTAAGTCCAATGTATGGCCTAACGATCTTTTGGAAATGCTATACCTTGATGAGGAAACTCTTGCTTGGGCAAAAAGTAATGGTGATGGCGATGCTGATAAGCCTAAGCATATTGACAGCAATGGAAATGTGTTGCAAAATGGAGATACGGTAATTCTTACTCAAACTCTAAATGTAAAAGGGTCGAGCATTAATGCTAAGCGCGGTACTGCAGTTCGTAAAATACGACTTGTGGAAGATGAGCCAACTCAGATTGAAGGCAAGGTAGAAGGACAACAAATTGTTATTCTTACTAAGTTTGTGAAGAAATCTAATTAAGCAAAAGACGCCACGATCGTTGTATTTTATTAAATACACTCAATTCTAATTTCTTATACTCTTCAAGATAATACTTTGCCTCGGCATTAGCATCCGATTTGCGATAATAATGTTCTGCGCGCATAAGTACTCTTTTGTGTAGTTTATTGTCTTCTATTTCCCAATATTCTTTTTGTGAATTTACAGATTTTTGCGACAAAATACGCTTCTTCTTTTTCATTCCCAAATCAATCATAGTAAGAAATTGCCACTGCTGATGCATATAGTCTATTTCTAGTTTTTGAGTATTATAAAGGCTATAATATTTCATCAATTTGGCATCAACACTGGCATCAAATAGCAATATTGAGTTTTGATATAAAATTGATAATTGAGCAGGATAGTTATTCTTAGTAATATTTTTTGTTTCGGTATTATAATAGAGCAGTCTTGCTTGTTTGTGAGTCAGTTGCAATCGTAAGCATGCTTCCTCAAACAAGCGTTGCCCCTCAATATTAAACGAATCGTTTGGCGCTAAACACCTCTGACGAAGCAAGCTAAAAGCCATCAAGCCATACTCTTCATTCAACTCATAGGATTTTGCCAATTCGAAAAACATATGTGCATTTACCTCAGAAATATGTGAGTTAATTATAATACTATCACAAATAATTTCAGCATTGCGATAATTGTCTTCTGCGAGGTCTTTATCTCCTTGAGCATTTACCAACTGCAAATACTTAAACTCAATCAAAACATTGTCTTGCGAGAATAAATTTGTCACAGAAATCAGGACTAGTAATATTAGTATATATCTTTTCATAGCGAAGATATTTTAATACTTAATGAAGCTATTGGTAAAATTCCACTACTAGGATTATAACTATAGGCCTTTTGTAATTCGTGTTTAATACCGTATTTATATCTAATTTTATCTTGCTTACGATGTAGGAGATTCTCGCCACGTATCCAATCAAATAAGTAGGTAGAAATAATAAGCGTAGCCGAAGTAACAAGTATCACATCACTTTTTTTAATCTCCCACCCATTACCTATGGTAATAACATCATCAGGATTAGGATCGCCGTTTATATCATACCAATTTTCATCATTTATTTGTGCGCTATAATATACAGCACTTAGGCCAATAAAACCTACGGCACGAGCGCCTAATATTGCGTAGCCCATAGGTTTTTCTTGTGCTTTAAAATGCACATAACCTGGTACGACCATAGCATAAAGCATATCTTTTAGTCGTAAATTGGTTGACAGCAGATGAAACTCTTGCTTACTCATTCCCAAAGGAATATTTGGAATTTTCACATTATCATCCTTACCTTTTCGATAAATATCGATATCCTGCGACATCATATTTATCGTAAATAAAAAAGAAAATATTATTAGTAGAAACCCTTTCATATATGTTATTTTAAAGCACCCATGCATAAGTACTTGCCATATGCATGGGTATTATTATTTATAAATATTAGAATGAAGCGCTTGCAGGAGCCTCACCAGTTAATGTATTAAGGAATGCCTCTATACTTTTTACCTGATCAACAGAAAGCTCTTTATTGTTTTGAGTGATTGCCATTATTTCAATAGCTTTTCCCAAATCATTTACCGAACCATCGTGGAAATATGGGCCTGTTTTTTCAATATTGCGCAATGAAGGCACTTTGAACACAAACATATCAGCAGCAGCATTTGTTACAACATATTTTCCACTATCAATAACCGAGCTATTTGTATGCTCCCAATAGTTAGCAAATAAACCAAATTTCATTAGCATATTTCCTCCCAATAAAGCACCGGCATGACATTGTGTACAACCTGCATCCATAAACTCTTTAAGACCTTTTTGAGCAGATTCGTCAATGGCTGTAATATCGCCAGCAATATATTTATCGAATGCCGAAGGAGTTAATAGCGTTCTTTCGAAAGCTCCAATTGCAAAAGTAAGATTCTTATAAGTAAATGGATCAGCATCATTAGGATAAGCTGCAGTAAACATTGTAACATACTCTGGCACCTGCTTCAATCTGTTTAGAATAAACGCTTCATCAGGAATAGCCATTTCCACAGGATTAAGGATTGGACCACCTGCCTGCTCTTCAACATCAGCATTTCTGCCATCCCAAAACTGAGAAATATGCAATGCCGCATTAAATGTTGTTGGAGAATTTCTGTTTCCCAAACCACCATTATCACCCATTGATGTTGGTTGATTATCCACACCGTAGGTGTCAATATTGTGGCAAGTATTACAGCTTTGAGTTTGATCTTTCGATAGTTTATTATCATAATAAAGCACCTTGCCCAAAGCAATTTTTTCTGCTGTAAGTTCATTATCAGGATTCAAGGCCTCAGTAGGCAATACTGCAAAAAACTTGCTAGCATTATCTAGCACAGCCTTAGCATCAAAGTCAGGTGCTGATGTATCTTTTCTATCTTCAGAATTGCCACATGAGCCTATGGTAAAAGCAATCATAATAAATAAAGCGAATAGTACGTTGTTATTTTTCATAGAGATAAGTTTATTAATTAATAGAAGACAAATATACGATAATTATTATGCTTATCTGCTTTGATTTTTTTAATCTCCTTAACCCTGTAGTGATATATCGTTATAAAAGGTTTTAAGTAATTATTGAATATATATAAAGAGCCTATTTTAGACATACTTAAATGCCCTATATATTGTGAGTATCAAACTAATACCAAATTAATACCAAAACACGCCATATAAATCGTTTATATTTCCCTATTACTGCGTTAAAATTTATTACCATAGCTATACTTCGACATGCTCAGTACAGGCTTTTATGCAAATA
>NIUZ01000095.1 GCA_002254285.1 Bacteroidetes bacterium 4572_112
TGTGAATACCATCGAAGAACTTAAGCAACAAGCGGTGAATAAATTTCACGGTCAAATTTGTGGCCTTCGCAAGAAAATGAAACTAGAAATTAAAAACCCTACTGTTGATCAGGTGAAAGCCTGGATTGAAGGGTAAGGTTGGTAATCAGTGATTAGTAGTAGGTAATCAGTAATTGGTGAACTGTGTTCGCAATTAACTAATTAATACAAATTTTACCAAAAAAAATTGAGTAGAACTCAAATATAAAAGGAGCTTATGAATATTTCATAAGCTCCTTTTTTGTATCTCGGGCATCCTGCCCGATGATGATAGTTGCAAATATAGATTAATGCATAGAAAAACGACGGCAAGTTGCCGGTGTTACGCAAAAAGACATATATTATAATTTATGAGTCTTAAAAAATTTCACCTATACCACGAAAAAATTAACCTACCTTGCTGACAGGGAATTAATCATTAACCCTTAATAATTAACCATTACTTCCTTAATTCCCTCCACACTAACAGGGTAGTCCTCCATCAAATCCAAAGGCACTTCTCCAACTACCATGTCAGTTTCTATGCGTATGCCAATTTCTTCATTTTCAATATATAAGCCAGGTTCACAACTAAGTACCATGCCCGATTCAAATACGGTGTCTTTATTGCCAATATCGTGTACATCGAGGCCAATAAAGTGAGCAGTACCATGAGGGAAATACTTTTTGAAAAGAGGATTTTCTGAATCCTGATTTTTAACTTCATCTTCTGAGAAAAGTCCAAGAGAAATCATTTCTTCTTCCATCCATTTTTCTACTTTGGCATTTATTCTATTTATGGTATTGCCAGGTGTATAAAGCTTTTTAGCTTTTTCAAAAACACGGAGCACAGCATTATAATATTTTGCTTGTTTTTCGGTGAATTTCCCATTTACAGGAATTGTGCGTGAACAGTCTGAGGCATAATATGCATATTCAGCACCGAAGTCTAAAAGTAGTAAATCTCCATCTTTACATTCTTTGTCGTTTTCAACATAATGGAGAATACAAGCACTTTTGCCTGATGCTACAATAGGGTCGTATGCATGGCCGTTAGCTCCTTGCTTTAAGTATTCGTATGTAATTTCAGCCTCCACTTCATATTCCATCATACCAGGTTTAAGTGTTTTCAGAACTCTATAATATGCATCCTTTGTTATGCTCACAGCTTTTTTTATTGCTTCTAGTTCCTCTTTTTGCTTTATCAATCTTAGTTCCTGCATTTGGGGATTAATGCTGATATAATTTTTGTTTGGGAATTTTGCTTTTATAGCTTCAATCCTACGTGTATTGCAGCTGCCTATATTATCAAAGGAGTTGATTTGGGCTTCTTCTAAAAAGTATATATTATCAGCAGAATTTATTTGCTTTTCTATTTCAGAATCCACATCAGTATTCCAATTAATGTTTTCTATGCCAGAAATGGATTTTGCTTCTTCAATAGAATGTTTTTCGCCAAACCATATTCTTTGCTTTTCGCCCACTTGTTTAATGAATAACGACGATTTGTGATTTTTGGATTTATTGATAGCAGTTAAAATCAGTATAGTTTCTTCCTGAGATATGCCACAAAGATGATATAAGTTAGAACTTTGTCTGAACTTAAAAAATTGATCTCCATTTTTAGGGTATTCATCAGGCGAAAAAAACAAAGCAACTTAAAAAATTGATCTCCATTTTTAGGGTATTCATCAGGCGAAAAAAACAAAGCAATACTATTGGGTAATAAGTTGGAAATGAGTTTGATGCGATTATTTATATAAAAGCTTTTATTAAGAAGATTATACCTCATGTTTAATTTATTTAGAAACGTTTTAATACTTATTTGACTAAAATAGATTAAAATATTAGTGCAATTTTTTATTTTTTATATAACAAAGAAACTATTATTACAATTCATTATTAGGTGACTAATAATGACGAAATTAACATTATAAATTTTATACGTTTAACAATCAACACACTATGAGTAATTCACTATTGAAGTACGCATCAATTACGCAAAAGATTAGCATGTCTCTTTTAGGCTTGTTTCTCGCCTCATTCTTATTGGTGCACCTTACGATCAATCTCATGCTAATGCTTCCTGATGGCGGGGAATCTTTTAGAGCAGCAGCTGAGTTTATGGGTACTAACCCTTTTATTATGGTATTTGAGTATGTGCTTTTTGCTGCTTTCTTTGTACATATTGTACTAGGAATAATCCTTTGGATGCAAAATAATCAAGCTCGTCCGGTAGCTTATGCTAAGGCTAATGTTTCTGAAACTTCATTCTTTTCGAAGTATATGATTCATACTGGAGTAATCATTATGTTGTTCTTATTCTTACATTTTGTTCACTTTTACTTTGCTAAAATAGGTTTAGTAGATGCTAGTGCAACTTATATGTTCGAAGGTCATGAGCATCCTGATTTTTACACTATGGCAATAGAGTTGCTTAAGCAGCCTCTTTATGCAGTTATTTACATTCTATCTTTCTTAGCATTAGGTTTTCACCTAAATCATGCTATTCAGTCTGGTTTCCAGTCTTTAGGATTAGAGCATAGTAAATATACTCCAGCTATTAAGTCTATCAGTACAATTTTTGCTTTGATAGTAGCAGTAGGTTTTTCAATTATTCCTGTTTTCTTTTTGATTCAAGGATAGTTTAGTTAAAATGAATTTTCATCATAATACACATATATAAGATATGATAAAATTAGAATCAAAAATCCCAGAGGGCAAAATGGCCGATAAGTGGACGAATTATATCGACCACGCAAAATTGGTAAACCCTTCCAATAAACGTAAGTTAGATATTATTATCGTGGGAACAGGGCTAGCAGGTGCTTCTGCAGCTTCTTCTCTTGGCGAAATGGGATATAAGGTAAAGGTGTTTTGTTATCAAGACAGCTCACGCCGTGCGCATAGTATTGCAGCACAGGGTGGAATTAATGCAGCAAAGAATTATCCAAATGATGGCGACAGCGTTTATCGTTTGTTTTATGATACAGTAAAAGGAGGCGATTATCGTGCTCGTGAGGCCAACGTTTATCGCTTGGCTGAGGTTAGTAATAGTATTATTGACCAAGGTGTGGCTCAAGGTATTCCTTTCGCTCGCGATTACGGTGGGTTATTAGATAATCGCTCTTTTGGTGGTGCACAGGTAAGTAGAACTTTCTACGCTCGTGGTCAAACCGGTCAGCAGTTACTTTTAGGTGCTTATTCTGCTCTAAGTCGTTCTATCAAGAATGGTCAGGTAGAATTATTTAGCCGTAGAGATATGCTTGATGTTGTTAAGATTGATGGTCGTGCTCGTGGTATTATAGTTCGTAACCTTGTTACTGGCGAGTTAGAAAAGCATGCTGGTCACGCAGTAGTTCTTGCTACTGGTGGTTATGGTAATGTATTCTACCTTTCTACTAACGCAATGGGATCAAACGCATCTCCAGTATGGCAAGCCCACAAACGTGGTGCTGCTTTTGCGAATGCTAGTTTTGTACAAATTCACCCAACATGTATTCCTGTTCATGGCGATTTCCAATCAAAACTTACTCTTATGAGTGAGAGTTTGAGAAATGATGGTCGTATTTGGGTTCCAAAACATAAAAAGGATGCTGAGGCTATTCAAGCAGGTAAGCTTAAGCCAACAGCAATTAAAGAAGAAGATAGAGATTACTACTTAGAGCGTCGTTACCCTGCATTTGGTAATTTAGTACCTCGTGATGTTGCATCGCGTGCTGCTAAGGAGCGTTGTGATGCTGGTTATGGTGTTGGACTAGGAACTGGTCTTGCTGTTTATCTTGACTTTAGCGAAGCAATTGGTCGTTTAGGAAAATCTGTTGTTGAGGCCCGTTATGGTAACCTTTTCCAGATGTATGAGAAAATCGTTGATGATAATCCATACGAAACTCCTATGATGATTTATCCTGCTATTCACTATTCTATGGGTGGACTTTGGGTTGATTATAACCTAATGACAACTATCCCTGGTTTATATGCTATTGGTGAGGCGAATTTCTCTGATCACGGTGCTAACCGCCTCGGTGCTTCGGCTCTAATGCAAGGTTTGGCTGATGGTTATTTCGTACTTCCTTATACTATTGCTGATTATTTATCAGATCAAATTCACGTACCACGTTTTACTGGTGACGAAAAAGAATTTAACGAAGTATTAGGCGAAGTTAAGGGTAAAATTGACAAATTGATGAACATAAAAGGAACTAAGTCTGTGGATTCATTCCATAAAGAACTTGGTCATATTATGTGGGAAAATGTTGGAATGGCTCGTAATGAAGAAGGTCTTAAGAAAGCCTTGACAGAGATTCCAAAGTTACGTGAGGAGTTCTGGAAAGATGTGAAAATTCCTGGTGATACAGCAGAATACAATACTGAACTTGAGAAAGCTGGCCGTGTGGCTGATTTCCTTGAGCTTGGTGAGTTGATGGCTCGCGATGCATTGAATCGTACTGAAAGCTGTGGTGGTCACTTCCGCGAGGAAAGCGCTACAGAAGAAGGCGAAGCTAAACGCGATGATGTGAACTTTGCTTATGTTGCTGCTTGGGAATATAAAGGAGAGAATGTAGCTCAAGAATTACATAAAGAGAATTTAGAATTTGAAGCCATTAAGTTGGTACAACGTAACTATAAATAGAAAGATATTATTATGGATTTAACACTAAAAATATGGCGCCAAGCCAATACCAAGGCAAAAGGTAAAATGGTTGACTATAAAGTTACTGGCGTTTCTCCAGACAGCTCTTTCTTTGAGATGTTGGATGTACTCAACCAAAGCATTATTGAAGAGGGTGGAGACCCTGTTGCTTTCGATCACGATTGTCGTGAGGGAATTTGTGGAACTTGTAGCTTATACATTAATGGACGTCCTCACGGACCTGATAGCGGTATTACTACTTGTCAGCTGCATATGCGTAAGTTCAAATCTGGCGATACAATTTATATTGAGCCATGGAGAGCTAAAGCATTCCCAATTATTAAGGATTTGATTGTAAACCGTGGTGCTTACGACGAAATTATTCAAGCAGGTGGTTATATCTCAGTAAATACTGGTGGTGTACCTGATGCTAATGCTATTCCTATTCCTAAAGTGGATTCGGATACTGCTATGGATGCTGCTTCTTGTATTGGTTGTGGAGCTTGTGTTGCAACTTGTAAAAATGCCTCAGCAATGCTATTTGTAGCTGCTAAAGTATCGCAATTTGCTCACCTTCCTCAAGGTAAGATAGAAGCTAAACGCCGTGTGCAAAATATGGTTGCTACTATGGATGAATTAGGATTCGGTAACTGCTCTAATACTTATGCTTGTGAGCAAGAATGTCCTAAGGAAATTTCTGTTTCGCATATCGCTAAAATGAATAGAGAATTTTTTGCAGCTAAGCTTTGCGCTGATGTAAAAGATATCTAGTATATTTTATAAAATCACAAAAGCCATCATTCTTTAATTAGAATGATGGCTTTTTTTTGTGATATTTTTTTATGTTTGGGCTAAAGCCCGCATTATATTTGTATTTATTAGGAGGGGATAAATCCCCTGCCTAATAATACCAAATTAATACCAAAACACGCCATATAAATCGTTTATATTTCCCTATTACTGCGTTAAAAATTATTTCCATAGCTATACTTCGACATGCTCAGTACGATACCAAATTGGTATAATATGTTAGATTCATTAATAGGGATGGCATTCATGCCATTCGAATGAATGTTGTATCATAAAAGGGCTTTAGCCCAAAACTATTAAAAAAAATTACCAATGGCTTTAGCCATTAATAACAATATTCTTTGATTATTTCAAATCACTCCCAATACTTTCGAACCCATAACGATCAATATATTCTTCATATTCTTGGGAAAATGTTTTTTTGCCATGATGCTGTTCTTGATTTGCAATATAATCCCTAACTGTTTGGATTTTATCATCACAAACCGCAATTGCAAAATAGTCCTCCTGCCAAGCAAATTTTGTTGGGGTTAATTTGTTTTTATTTATCCAAAATGAAGACTCACCTTTTATTAGCTGAGCAATTTTGCCAATACTCAAATCATCGTTTAATGACACCAAACAATGTACATGATCAGTATATCCATTAATGAAATCGATATGAATATTTTTTGTTTTTGCGTTTTCTCTTATATGTTTGAAAACACTTTGGCGAATATCTTTTGTTAGAAATGGAATTCGGTTTTTTGTCGACCATACAAAATGGACATATATTTTAATGAATGACATAGTTTTATATTTTACCCAAAGATAATTATAATTTTTAAAATAGCTTGTTGTGATTCATGTTTGGGCTAAAGCCCGCATTGTTTTTTATTTATTAGGCAGGGTTGTCATCCTGAGTTTATCGAAGGGAATCCCCTGCCTAATAATATGGTAGATTGAACACATTATTAGGGATGGCATTCATGCCATCCTAATGAATGCCGTGTCATAAAAATTAGGTTTGATGTATTATTGTATTCAATATATGATGTATGAATACATTATTGTTTTAATAATATGATAAACATGGTAGATTGAACATATTAATAGGGATGGTATTTATGCCATCCAAATGAATGTCGTATCATAAACGGGCTTTAGCCCAAATCTATTTTTTAAACACCAATGGCTTTAGCCATATAAATAGGAATCATATTAGTAAAAACCATTAAAATGTAAAATAAACTTGACAAGATGTAAGAAATATATTACATTTGCCGAAACTTATAAACGTAATAAATTATGAATCAAAATTTTTTATTTCCGCATAGCTATAAAAAGCCAGCATTGATTGTGCTTATTATATGCATATTGTTTTCAATTTACCTTTCTGTATTTGGTAGTGAACCCGATTTCCTTAATTTCAATATAGGTGAAAAAATGCGCGGCGATGAATTAAAAGTCATTACCAGAAATTTCGCTTTTACCATTGATGGTATTCTGTTAATTATTTCATCAATAGTTTATGGATTCTCAAAAGAAAAAGTAGAGGATGAGTATATTCAAAAGATAAGATTAGAGTCTTTGGTTTGGGCGGTATATATTAACTATGCTTTGGTAATTATTACGTTTTTAATATTATATGATATTTCTTTTTTGTACGTAATGGTTTATAATCTATTTACGGTATTAATTATTTTTAATATAAAGTTTTATATTAGCAAAACTAAACTTAATAAATCCCTTAGTGATGAAGAATAAAATAAAAATTCAGCGAGCAATTAAGGATATTACTCAGGCACAATTGGCAGAGATAATAGGGGTGAGCCGACAAACAATTAATGCAATGGAAAAGGGAAAGTATATTCCATCCACGGTTTTGTCATTGAAAATAGCTAGATATTTCGAAACGCCACTTGAAGAGGTTTTTTCTTTGGAGGATGAGGATTAGCTTAATGCAAAAAACAAAATAATCATAGTTTTATAGCTAAATTTTTCGTTTTTTTGCAGTCTGAAATTTTATTATAAAATAGAACAAAATTATTATGAAAAGAACAATCATCAGAGACTTATTAAAGTCGGAAGAATTTGACCGTACAGTTGTTGTAAAAGGTTGGATACGAAATCGTAGAGGGAGTAAGAATGTAGCTTTTGTGGCTCTTAATGATGGTTCTACTATTAATAATGTGCAGATAGTTGTCGACTTCGAAAAGCTTGGCGAAAACATAATGGATGGTGTTGGCGTTGGCTCATCACTTTCGGTAGAAGGTCAATTGATAGAGTCGCAAGGTGGAGGTCAAAAGATGGAAATCGTGGCTGAAAAGTTTGAGGTATTGGGGATTGCTGATCCTAAAACTTATCCTTTGCAACCAAAGAAGCACTCTTTAGAATTTCTTCGTGAGATTGCTCATCTACGTTTCCGTACCAATACTTTTGGAGCTATTACTCGTATTCGTCATGCAATGATTTTCAGTGTTCATCAATTCTTTAACGACAGAGGTTTTTATAATATCCACACACCAATTATCACATCTTCGGATGCTGAGGGTGCTGGCGAAATGTTTCAGGTAACAACTCTTGATCTTCAGAATACTCCAATGAATGAAGCTAATGAGGTTGATTATAAAAGTGATTTCTTTGGTAAGAAAACCAACCTTACAGTAAGTGGACAGTTAGAGGCTGAACTTGCTGCTTTGGCTATGGGTCAGGTTTATACATTTGGGCCTACTTTCCGTGCCGAGAATTCTAATACAACTCGTCACTTATCTGAGTTCTGGATGATTGAGCCAGAGGTTGCATTTAATGATATTGTTGACAATATGGATCTTGCTGAGGATATGCTTAAGTACTGTGTACAGTATGCTTTGGATAACTGTAAGGATGATCTTGAATTTTTATCGAAGCGCCTACAAGAAGAGGAAAAAGGTAAAAAAGAAGCAGATCGCTCTATGGAATTGATTGAGAAACTTAACTTTGTTGCTCAAAACGATTTCGAAAGAGTAACATATACTGAGGCTATCAGAATTCTTAAAAATTCGAAGCCAAATAAGAAAAAGAAATTTGATTATGTAATTGAAGATTGGGGAGCAGACCTACAATCGGAGCATGAGCGTTATTTGGTAGAAAAGCATTTTAAGAAGCCTGTAATCCTTATTGATTATCCTGCAAATATCAAAGCTTTTTATATGAAGCTTAATGAAGATGGCAAGACTGTTCGTGCAATGGATATCCTATTCCCAGGTATTGGTGAGATTGTTGGTGGTTCGGAGCGTGAGGCTGATTTAGAGACTCTTAAATCTAAAATGGCTGCTCTAGATATTCCTGAGGATGAAATGTATTGGTATTTAGATACTCGCCGCTTTGGTTCTGTACCTCATAGTGGTTTTGGTCTTGGTTTTGAGAGAATGATGTTGTTTGTAACAGGTATGAGTAATATCCGCGATGTAATTCCTTTCCCAAGAGCACCTAAGCAAGCTGAGTTCTAGGAAATATTATTGTAAAGAAAAGCCTTCATTTATTAGTTTGATACTAACAAATGTAGGCTTTTTTGTTTATTGGGGAATCTATTTTACTGGGTGCTTTGCGGTTCTATAATTTATTTAATTATTGTTGAGCTTAAGAAATAAAATTATGGTTTATTAGTCATGGTAAAATAAGCTTTTTGAATAGTATAAGCGTCAGTGTTGCTCGATGCGACTCCGACACTGTGCCTTGAGTGTGGAATCAGACTCAGCGTGTTTTGAAAACACACCGAGTCTATATAACAAAAAGCGAAGGCTTCTCTTTGAGCGAAGGCTTCTCTGAATTATCACACATTTCACAACACTATCCCACATTTTCCCTATCTTTGTTTCTTAGTATTAAAATCAAAACTAACTATCATGAAAAAGAATTTTCTTAATGCAGTAATACTATTAATAATATCAGCAGGAACAGGATATTTCTCTTTTGTACAATATAATAATACTCAAGAATTTTTGGTAAATAGCGAGCGTACCTTGGGCGAGATTATTGATTTTAGCTCCTATACTGATGATGATTCTGATGCTGAAATGTATAGCGCCATTTATGAATTCACCAACCAACATGGTGAGAAAATTACATTTGATGAAGACGGAAGTTCATCATCGCCAAGTGGTGAAGTAGGGGATGTGGTAAAGGTTATTTATAATCCTGATACCAATGAAGCTAAACTAGACAGCTTCTTTTCTTTATATGGTTTTGTAGCTATACTTGGCCTTAGTACGATTATTACTTTTGTAATGGCTTTGATCTCGTTTAAATCGAAATCATAGGGAATTTAAATTTCGAAATTGTAGGGCATAATTCACAACCTATTCTTTAGACAACAACTTCAGTTTCCGCTTATACATCTGCCAATAATTTCGTTTTGTAGCTTCATTTAAATATGATGAATCTACTAAGACTTTTACATTATCGGATTTACTTAGCATAAGGCTTATTACGCGCTTATAAACGTTCTCATTAATTTCTGATAAATTCGCAATTATTGCAAATTGTTCACTTATTTTTCCATGAGCCATATTCGGTGGTAATAGCCCATCTTTTAAAGCAAAATCACTATCTTCTACATGTATACGGCTATTTAGTAAATCGTAAGCAGGGCTTAATTTATAATCGCCCAATGAGGTTTCTAGCAGTGATAAGTTTTTATAATGTGCATCACCATTTGAGAATAAATAGTTAAATATTATTAGTTTTAATAGCTTCGGAGCTTCAATTTTGTACGCTGGTACACTAGCTTTAAGTATGTGAAATAGCTCCAGATAATTGCCCAAATATTTATAATGTTCGCCATGAATTTGAGGGACTCTTCCTGCTATAGAAGCAAAGTCCTCCTGTGCTAGTTTATTCCCATTATTATCAATATCAAATCTCTTTGTTATATATGCAGGAACTCCGTTCTTAAAGAAGATTATAGCATTTGCAGCAGTATTAATACCATATACTTGATTGGCAATTTGCATGGTCAAATGCTCATTTGCTGGCATTTGATCTTTCTTTTTGCCTACCGATGGAATAGGTTTTAATATATGAGTTCCTCTTTCACCTTCATTAATAAGTCTAAGTTTGTTTTTTTGAAGTATAATTGAGAATTTTTCTTGAACTCCAGAAATAGATATATTTTTTCTATTTTCATCAAATAGCACATCAATATCAGAGTTTGATGATGGTGAATCATAAGGTAAAATATGGTTTACCTTTTTTGAATTAAATAGTTTATTCAAGCAAGCTCTGCTGTATGTATCAAAACCATTGGCTAATGTTCCTGGACAATATGTTATTTTTGGTAAACTCATGGTCTATATTTTTTGAACATTTATTGCTCCAATATTATCTTCTTTTGCAGTGATTATCAATAGCCCGAATGAATCATCTTTATCAATTCTATGTTGCTTGCAAACAATTTGTTTATTTGAACCTTCGGGAAGCATATTATAAAAAAATGGGAATAGGATTTTTGAGTAATGCTCTTTCTTTGTTTTTGGCAAACTCAGGCTAATTGCTTTTTTTGTACTGTCTGTTACCCAATTGTCATTATAACTAAATGTAAATGATCCATCATCATGCTGAGTTAAAATACCAGCCTCTTCGTTCTTGAATAATACTTTAACTTGTCTCATCACTTACGTTTTCTATATTTTTTACATTTAGAGTTATTTCCATTCCAATAACATCAGCAATTTTTTGCAATGTTACTAATGTTGGATTGCCTTTGCCACTCTCTATTAGTTTTAATGTGCGCAAACTAATTCCTGCAAGCTCAGCTAAGCTTTCTTGCGTAACTTGCATATCTGCTCTTCGCTCTTTTATTGTTTTTATTAGCTCTTGAATGTGCATTATATTACCTATTTAGATGCAAATGTACTATAAATTTATTGAATTACCTATAATAGTGTAATATATTACCTTTTTAGGCGTAATTATACTATTATTAGCTAAAATAGCCTCAATAAGTGCAATATAGTACACTTATTAAGGCTATTTATTATAATGACTAAATAACAAAGACTAATTAATTGACTTTACTTTAAATTCATCAAAGTAAGTAACAGCATCGGCTTTAGTCCAAAGCCCAACTTTACCAGCTTTGCTAAAAGTATTGTCTTCCACTTGGAATAATTGTTCATTATTTAAAAATACGGTAAATAAATTATCAACAACAGTTAATCGCAAATTATTCCAATTGTTGCCAAGTGGTTTTACATCAACACCATAAGTACGACCTTTGCCAACAACTGCTAAATCAGTTCTTCTACCATTTTCTACCTTATAAAGTACCACATTGTCCTCCAAAGGATTTGCACGTACTACATAATAATTATCGGCGTCGGTAAATCGCCAAATAAATCCTCCTCCTTGATCCATACGACCGTCAACACCCTTCATTTTTACGTTGAGTTCCATATTTTTCAACCTCAAATTATTGAATACAATATCATTAAAATGATAGTTTGGATTATCAGACGATAGTTGAGCCAATACCTTATTACCATTATCATCTATTATCTGCCAATTTGGGCTTTCGCCGTCTTTTCCAGTATAATATTGCGACCAATCAGACGCAAAGTTTTCAGAAAATTCGAAGTTGAAGATAGTGTCTGTATTATTATCAGCTATTATTGCAGGAGTTTCAGTTTCGGCTTTCACTGTTAGTTCCTTTTTTTGTTCTTTCGAATTGCCACACCCTATCATCAGTAATGTGATTAGTATTATTAGTCCAATTTGTTTCATATGTTTAATATTTATTAATTAGGTGACCCCGATAGCTATCGGGAACAAAATTTTAATCATGCCCCTGTGGGTCAAAATAATACCAAATTAATACCAAAACACGCCATATAAATCGTTTATATTTCCCTATTACTTCGTTAAAAATTATTTCCATAGCTATACTTCGACATGCTCAGTACAGGC
>NIUZ01000096.1 GCA_002254285.1 Bacteroidetes bacterium 4572_112
AATAATAATTATTAAAAAATATTAGAAAATATGAATAAAACGCTTGTTTGATAAAGAAAAAAGTTTACTTTTGCACCCGCAATGAAGGAATACAGTTTCTTTATTTAAGATCACTGGAGAAATGGCAGAGTGGTCGAATGCGGCGGTCTTGAAAACCGTTATGGGTCACACCATCGGGGGTTCGAATCCCTCTTTCTCCGCAACAATTATTAAAAGCACGAAATCATAGATTTCGTGCTTTTTTTGTTTACCAATGTACTTACGTGAAACTTGAGGGATTAATAATTATTGAAGGCACTATAATAATATCTAAGAAGTAAATTCTATTCTATTATTGTATTAATTTAAGTTGAAAATATGTATTTTTATTTTTAATAAAAATAAAAAAGCCACTTCAAATAAATGAAGTGATTTTGCAGTTGGTGGCCCACAAGCCCCGATAGCCATCGGGGTTGAACCTTGACCACAAAACTTGTATTATTCAAAAAAAGCCACTTCAAATAAATGAAGTGGCTTTTAACCCAAGTGGGCCCACAAGGACTTGAACCTTGGACCAATTGATTATGAGTCAACTACTCTAACCAACTGAGCTATAGGCCCGATATAAAGAAGCTAATAGCTGTCTTTAAATGCGAGTGCAAAAGTAAACAAATATTTCACACTTGCAAGGCATTTTTCATATTTTTGCAGAAATATTTTATTTATGATTAAGAACATTATTTTCGACCTAGGCGGGGTAATATTGAATATAGATTTTGATAAGGCTGCCAATGCATTTAAAGAGCTTGGAATCAAAAACTTTGAGGATCTTTATTCACGTGCTACCCAATCAAATCTGTTTGTAGACCTTGAGTTGGGACGTATTTCCGATAAGCAGTTTTATGGTGCAATGCGCGAGCTTTGTGGTATTAACCTTAGCGATGAGCAGATAAAAACTGCTTGGAATAGTCTTTTATTGGATTTTCCACAAAATAGACTTGAGCTGCTAAAAGAGCTGAATAAGAACTACCGTTGCTTCTTGCTTTCTAATACCAACAAGATACATTACGATAGCTATCAGCAGGAGTTAAGGGCAGAGCATAATATTGATGGCTTAGAGGCTATGTTTGAGAAATGCTACTTCTCTCATGATATTGATATTCGCAAACCCGATGCGGAGAGTTTTAAATATGTTTTGGAACAAAATAATCTGAAACCAGAGGAAACGCTTTTTGTTGACGATACTGCTATAAATATTGATACCGCTGTTGATTTAGGAATTCAAACCTTATATATTAATGTGGAAAAAGGCGACGATATTATAAAATATTTTGAAAACGGAAAAATAGGGAAGCTTAAACCTTATATAAATACAGAATACACTTCTGCCACCAACCTTTTTAAGGACAATACTCCAAAATTGTGGAATGATGATAATGCTCCTATTCTTGTGGGAATAGGTTTGAGAACTCCGGCAAATATTGGTGGACTTATTCGCTTGGCAGGTACTGTTGGATGTAAAAAGGTAATTCTTGCCGATGATAAGTTAGAGCATAAAGCATCTAAAATTAAGAAAGCTGCTACAAATGGATTTAAGAAGGTAGATTGGAAATTTGTGCCATTAAACAGTTGGACTGATCATATTCCTGAAGGTTATGAGATAATAGCCATGGAAACGACTCCTGATGCCAAAATGATTTACGATGTGGACTTTCCAGAGAAGGTTGCCATTGTAGTAGGAGATGAGAGCTATGGCATATATATGGATAGTTTGCAGAAATGCGATAGCCAATTGTATATCCCTATGAATGGTCCTGTGAAGTCGTTAAATGTGGTGCAAGCTGCAGGAATAGCTTTATACGAGGTATTGCGACAACGCCTAATGACTTTTGGTAAAGGATAAATAAAGTTGGAGGGTTTCTGTCGGTTATACTAGCCTGCCGATAGGCAGCTTTTTAAACCTGCCTACCAGCAGGTAGGCAATTAAATTTGTCTGCCAATTGGCAGACATATAAACCTTTATTTTTTAACCGACCATAACATCAGTATTACAGCTATTAATAGCGACAAAGCGGCTGTCATAAAGGTGAATGTGAAACCAAATGCCATATACATCCATATTCCTATTTGGAAACTAAGTACAGCTCTCAAACCGGTTAGGCTTAGGTGAATAGATTGATAGCGTGCGGCCTCTTCTTTCTTGCAGAAATATGCAGAGCCAATAAACCACAGTAAGGCCATGGTGGCTGCAAATATGCCATAAAAACCGTATGCTATCATTAAGCTGAAGTATATTTTGATACCAAATACCTCAATATATTGCATATAATATTGTGCTATTCCCAGGGTAAAGGTAAATAGTAATAATGAGCCAAACGTGATGGCGCCAAATATTCGGGCGTCTATTCTGCCAAGTAATCCACCGAAAAAGGGGAGTAGCAGTATTGCCAATACATTATATCCGTTTTTATAAAAACCGTAGGTAGCGTGGTTCATTTCGAATACTTCGTTAAAATATATGGGAATAATTGCCGCGCTTATCATCCATGCAAAACCATAAAACATAAATCCCATTTCGAAATGTAGAAAAGGTTTATTGTTTTTAAGTACATGATTCATATACTTTAGTGAGTTGCTTATGGCTTCTTTAAAACTACTTTTTACAGGAATTTCTGCTACCTGTGGTATTCTCGATAATAGATATATTGATATAATTCCCAGTACTCCCATCAATGGATAAACATAAATAAATGCAAAGCCATAATCATCGAGCAAGAAGCCAAATGCTAGGGTAGTTATCATTATCATTATTTTGTTTGCTGATGATGTATAACTGTATAATCTTCCAAAATTGTCGTGAGTATATGCCGATTTAAGCATCTGATTTATAGTAGGAAGAGTAATGATAAGGTTTAGATAGAAGAAAAAGAATATTGAAAGAAATGCGTAATGATAAAATGAGTTTTGAGAATAAATATTTGCATCTTGAGGGAAGAAAAATATTAATAAAAGAGGCAGGTGAGTTATTAATGCCACCACTTTAAGCATTTTCTTTTTATCAGAAATTCTACGTAGAAACTCATTTACACCAATAGAAACCACCATTATTATAACACTTAGCTGCAGCAGAATACTTAATTGAAAATTAGAAGCATTCATATCCTTAATATATACAAGCTCATTTAAAGCAAATACGCCAGTAATTATTCCCTGAATAAGTGAGAAAAGAAAATGTAGTTTAAAAACCGAAAATTCTTTGGTGGTTATTTTTAGCCAGTTTATCATTCATTAAAATATAAAAAAATGCAGTCCCGAAATGTATCGAGACTGCAAAGCTATTTATTTTCTGTTAGATGCTAATTTTGTATTAGCATAACTTTGTTAAAGACTACTTATTGATAACCTTATTAGCCTCAGCCAAACCAGCTTTAAGAGCTTTGATGTTAAGGTCAACAACATCCTGACCTTTTCTACCGAAAAGAACGCCAAGAGCATCTTCTAACATTTCTACTTCAAGACCAATGAATGGAAGACCTGCACCAAGCATAACAATATTAGCTGCTTTTACTGATCCTAAATCCTTAGCAATACCATCAGCATCAATTACTATATGGTTTTCTAAAGCATTTACCTGAGCCAATACATCATCCAATTCAGGATAATTTTTGATATTGATAAATGGTTTCTGGTTAGTAATCAACCAACCACCATTTTTAAGCATTTTGAAGTGACGAAGAGCCTCCATTGGCTCTACTGCCAAAATTAAATCAGCTTTTCCTTCAGGAATCAAATCAGAAAATACCTCATTAGATGAAATACGGATGTTTGACATTACATCACCACCACGCTGACTCATTCCGTGAACCTCTGACTGCTTCAAAAACAATCCGTTACTTACAGCGGCAGTACCTATTGTAGCTGCGATAGTCAAAATTCCTTGACCACCAACTCCGCCTAAAACTATATCTTTTTTCATTGTAGTTTAATTTTCTTTGTTCGCTTTTTCTAGTTTCTTCTTATTCTTAGCTGCACGCAATCTAGCGTTTAATGTGATAACACACTCACGACGAGGAATAATAACACTAACGCCATTATACTCTAATTCCTCTTTCATTACAGCAGTATTCTCATCATGGTATTTCTTAATTGGATTAAGAATACGGATATGCTCTTTTTCAACACCAAGACCTTCACAAATAGCTTCTAGTTTACCAGTAGCTTGCGACTGTTGTCCACCAGTCATACCGGTAGTAAAGTTGTCAAGAATCATAACAGTGATTGGTGATTTTGCATTTACAGCATCCAAAAGACCAGTCATTCCACTATGAGTAAAAGTAGAGTCACCAATTACCGCAACTGAAGGAATTAATCCCATATCAGCAGCACCTTTGGCCATTGTGATAGAAGCACCCATGTCAACAGTAGTGTTGATAGACTCAAGAGGAGCAAGGGCAGCTAAAGTATAACATCCGATGTCAGAGAATACTCTACCATCACCATGTTGTTCCATAACCATATTCAATGCAGTATATGAGTCAGTATGAGGACAACCTGCACATAATGCTGGTGGGCGAGCAGTAACAACTTCAGGAGTATCGTTTATTTCAGGAATCTCAAATCCCATTGCCTTAGCAACCAAATTAGGATTTAACTCACCATCGCGAGGTAAAGTTCCGTCTAAACGACCAAAAATAGTTTTGCCATTATCTAAAATACCTCTAAGTCCTTCTTCAACAATAGGATATCCTTCTTCAAGAACCATAATAGTATCACATTCGTCATAAAGACGTTGTACCATTGATGTTGGAAGTGGATATTGTGCAATTTGTAGAATTGGGAAATCAATACCTTCAGGATAATTCTCCATTAGGTAGTTATAAGCAATACCAGTAGTGATAATACCCATAGATTTATCTTTACCATCAAGGTATTTATTATATCCTGCAGTTTCAGATTCCTTAATTACATTTGGCCAGTTATTAAGTAAATCTTTATACTGAACACGTGCAATACTTGGAAGTAAAACAAATTGCTTACGGTTTTTAGGTAATGCTAATTCGTTTTGTTTAGTTTTTTCGCCAAAAGAAATGCCAGCTCTAGAGTGAGCTAGGCGAGTAGTGATACGCATCAAAACAGGAGCATTAAGTCTCTCCGACATTTCGAAAGCGTATGGCATCATATCATAAGCTTGTTGTTGGTTAATAGGCTCTAATACTGGGATTTGAGCAAATTTACCATAATATCTTGAATCTTGTTCGTTTTGTGAAGAGTGCATTGATGGATCATCAGCCGAAACTATAACCAAACCACCATTAACACCTGTAATAGGCACATTCATAAATGGGTCAGCAGCAACGTTTAATCCAACGTGCTTCATTGTTACTAGGGCACGTTTTCCAACATAGCTAGCTCCAATTGCCATTTCCATTGATGTTTTTTCGTTAGTAGTCCATGTGGCTACAACATTTCCACTTCTATGCTCTTTAGAGCGAAGAATATACTCATTTATCTCTGTAGAAGGTGTACCTGGGTAGGCATACACAGCAGAAACTCCAGCATCAAGTGCGCCTTGTGCTATCGCTTCATCTCCTAGTAATACAGCTTTTTGCATAATTATATAAGATTTTTGTTTTGTAATTTTTTGCCCAGTAGAAATGGATTTCTACTGATGAATTTCCGAAATGAACGCTTATTCGAAATGAACGGCTTTAGTGGTTTCTTAATGAGTCTAATAAAATATAACCTACTAAGATGTACTTATCTTTATTTCTAAGTGGTGCAAATTTAGTGATTTTTTTCAAAGGTTTTAATATTAATATTACAATTGAATGGCTGACTTTTTTCGTAATGTAAAAATATTTTGTTAAAAATAATAAAATAGGCGATTTGCGCCTATTAATTATGCAACCAATGTATTACTTTTGTGTCCTATGATGTATCAATTAATTTTTTGATGAAACTTTAATTGAACTAATGCGTTATATGATATTACAATAAAAACAGATAATGAATTTTCTTGCACATTTAAAGCTTTCTGGAGATCATGAATATATAATGTTAGGCAACTTTATTGCTGACCATATTCGTGGTAATAAAATATCGCATCTTCCGCAAGAGGTGATAGACGGAATTATGCTGCATCGTAAAATTGATTTCTATACCGATCATCATCCAGAGTTTATGAAATCACGTGCTAGACTGCACGGAAAGTATCATAAATATGCTGGAGTAATTGTTGATATTATTTATGATCATTTTCTTGCCAAAAACTGGAATGATTATTCTGAATATCATTTATCTAGCTTTACTACATATAGTTACGGAATATTATTGCGTCATTATAGTTTATTGCCTAGCCGTACAAAAAAAATTCTTCCTTTCTTTATTATGCAAAACTGGTTGACTTCTTACCGTAAGTTCGAAGGACTGCGTCGTAGCTTTCAATACCTTGCAAAACGTGCTAATTTTAAATCCAATATGGAATATGCCGTTGAGGATTTAATTGATGATTACGAACTTTACGAAGCTGAATTTAGAGCTTTCTTTCCTGATATTGCTACCTATTGCCAGAATGAATTGGATATACTTTTCCCTGCTGATAGAATGAGTAAGAAAAATCAGATTATTAACGAAAAAGCTATTGAGTATAAAATAAAGCAAAAGTTAGTTGAAGAGGAGAAAGAAAAGGAAATTCATGAGCAAAAAGAAATTAAACCTAAAAAGAGTTTCCGACAACGCTTTTCTCGTTCAAAATCATTGAAGAAAATTGATGATATTATTGAAAAGGAAGAAGAAAAGGAAAAGCATATTTC
>NIUZ01000097.1 GCA_002254285.1 Bacteroidetes bacterium 4572_112
GCTTGTCCAACTTCTGAATCTTTAAAAGGAAGCCCAGTAGCTTTATTCATTTTATCATAATAACCAGAGTAAGTACCATTAGCATTAACTCTAGGCACAAGTTCAACATTTCGAACCTTACTTATCAATGTTGCATTCAACTCATCATCAAGCTTGTACTTATATATGTACTCTTCTAAACCATCAATGTCAATTGCCCAAATTGGCTTATTACCCGCAAACTGATAAGGAGTATACCAAGGATAAGAAGCAGTTAAAGGATCCACACTCAAAAACTTAGCAATTTGCGGATTATAGATTCTAAAGCCATAATCATAGGTAGAACCACCACCACCCATTCCTTGCTCATCCTTCTCTTTTCCATTAAACCCATATCTATACTGATTACTAGAGAAGTTCCTCCCAGGCATCATCATCCCAAAGGGGTAGTAATCATCAATTCTATTAGCAGCGGTATTCATTATCCTCTATCAAATTTTCCATTAATAATATTTCGGAAATCTTGTTTTACGCCGTCTACTTTAAACCAGAAATAAACTCCCACAAAAAGTGACGCTAGGGCTATAAAACCAAATATCACATATGAGTTATTGCCAGTAGCACGGTTAAATGCTTCGAATAATCCTGCTGACATTAGGATAAAAACGAATACCATAATATTAAGATACCCAAGAGTATCACCGAGCATACGGCCTTTTACTTTATCTTGTATAAATGCATTTAAAGGAACTTTATAAAATCCTGCGAAGAATGCCGTAAGAAAAATCATAAACATAAATCCGTAAGTACCAGGGTTTATCCAAATGGTGAGCAACATACTTATTCCCAAACCAATGGAGCCAATAAACACATAGCCTAGGTGAACTTTTTTGCCCGAAAACCATCCTGTAAGGATTGCTCCCACGGCAATACCAATAGCGGCTGCCGACATTGTGATTCCGGTAATGGTATCAGATTCGTGCAAGACTTCGGCACTATGTATTGCTATATTCATTTGTATCATTGAGCCTATAAGCCAAAACATTGACAGTCCAAATATTGCATAATTTACACCAGGGAAATTCTTTGACAAACGATATTGCTTTGATATAAAGCTCACAAAATTAAGAGTATGCTGCTTTGTTTGCATTACAGGGCTTTCGTCTACCTTAATAAGCGTAGCCGCAATCCAACCAATTATTGCTACCGATAGTAGTACTGGCATCAGCCATTCCATTTTATAATAATCGGCCATAACTCCTGCAAGCACAGTACCTAATAACACACCTACAAAGGTTAGCATTTCCATCATTCCGGTGCCAAAAGATATACCATCTTCACCCCTAATATCGCGAATAAGCCCGTATTTTGCTGGAGAGAATAAAGCACTCTGAAAGCCCATAAGTAGCACTGCAGTCATTACAATATATAGGTTCTCAAAATAAAACCCCAAGATAGCAATAAGCATAATAGGAATTTCGGCAATTTTACCAACTATCATAATTCTACGTTTCTTATGAATTTTGGCGAGCTTACCAGCATATGGCGAAAACAGAATAAACGGAATTACCAACATTGCAGAAGCAATGGAAATAACAGTAGATTTATCATCTTTTGCTACCCAGTGAACTCCCACAAAAATCACTAACCATTTTATTAAATTATCATTGAATACACTCAAAAAATTGGTAATAAACAATGGCCACCAGGGATTTTCTTTCTTTTCCATAAGAAATATTCGTTAGTTAATAGAAATTATATTTTTCTAATGATATTATTTATTCTTTACACTGTTAATTATCTGACCAACAACCTCTGTCCATTCATCATAACTCTCTTTGGCTATTTTTGGATCCATTGAAGTTTTAAACTTTCTATTGAGTTTATGCACAGCTTTTATATCTTTCCCATTCCAAAAGCCAACACTAAGACCAGCCAAATAAGCTGCACCCAATGATGTTGATTCAAGATTTTTTGGCCTATTAACATTTATTTGAATAATGTCGGCCACATATTGCATAAGAAAATTATTTGCCGAAGCACCACCATCTACCGCTAAGCTACTGATAGTAAGACCCGAATCGGCCTCCATTAAATCAAGCATATCCTTTGTTCTATATGCAAGTGCCTCAAGAGTAGCACGAATAATATGCTCTTTTTTAGTACCTAAGGTTAAACCCAAAATTGCACCCTGCACATCATTATTCCAGTAAGGAGCACCTAGACCCGAAAGAGCAGGAATAACCTTTACTCCACCGGAATTAGGTACCGACATTGCTAAATATTCGCTCTCGTCAGCAGAGTTAATAATTTGTAATTGATCGCGGAGCCATTTAATAGCTGCCCCAGCAATAAATATATTTCCTTCGAGAGCATAGGTAGTTTTACCTTTCATACGCCAAGCTATGGTAGTTAATAAACCATTTTTAGAATAGGTAGGTTTATCTCCTGTATTCATAAGCATAAAGCTACCAGTACCATAGGTACTTTTTATTGAACCCTTTGCAAAGCATGTATGCCCAAATAATGATGACTGCTGATCGCCCAATAATGATGAAATTATTAGCTCCTCGCCAAAAACTGAGGAATCAATTAAGGCTAATTTACCTCCATTATCAACTAACTTTGGTAGCATTGTACGTGGCACATTAAATACCTCTAGTAGCTCATCATCCCAATTCATTGTATTAATATTAAACAATAGAGTACGAGAGGCATTAGAATAATCTGTAATAAATGTTTTCTTATTGCTAAGATTATAAACCAACCATGTATCGACAGTACCAAAAGCTAATTCACCATTTTCGGCTCGCTTTCTTGCACCATCAACATGATCTAATATCCAATTTATTTTGGTTGCTGAAAAGTAAGAGTCAATAATAAGACCCGTTTTAGTTTTTACTAATTCGCCATATTCTTTACGCATACCAATACACTGCTGCTCAGTACGCTTATCTTGCCACACAATAGCTGGATAAATAGCTTTACCTGTTTTTTTATCCCATACTATGGTAGTTTCGCGTTGATTGGTAATTCCTACAGCAGCAATTTCACTCACTGAAATTTTAGATGATGACAATAAATTTTTCACTGTCTTAATCTGCGTTTCATATATTTCTTCAGAATCTTGTTCTACCCAATTTTTATTTGGATAAAACTGACTAAAACCCAATTGAGCCTGCCCTATAAGATTTGCTTTTTTATCATACAAAATAGCACGACTACTCGAAGTACCTTGGTCTAGAGCTAAGATATATTTCTTATCCATATTATTATGTTTTATTTCTTTTGTTTTATTTCTCCACCTGTAGATACAGATTGAGATATTGACTTCGGAACTCCTTTATAAAAAATAGTTCCACGAGTATGAGCTGAAGCCTCCACATCACCGCTCAAGGAGATATTAATCATTCCACCAGTGGCCACTTTTAAATTTGCATTCGAAGCTTTTAAATTATAACCATAAAAACCTGCCCCACTATTTGATACAACCTCCACGTTTTCAACGCTTCCTTTAACCTTAAAATCGCTTCCTTGTGCTATTCTTATTTTCATGCTTTTGGAAAAAATCTCTAAATCCGCATCACTTCCTTGGCTTAGTTTCAAATAAAACTCATCAACATTGAAAGCCTGATTAGCAACAACTGTAGCTCCTGCCTTAGCAATAATTTCATCAATAGATTTATAAAATACAATAACATCCATAGTTTTTGAACTACCCATTTTATTAAATTTCACTATCAATTGATTGTCTTTTACCTTGGTCGATATTTTACCTAAATAGGCACTATCTCCTTTTAGGACAGCATATGTAGAATCACTTTTAACCAACCTAACCGTCAGGTTTCCAAAAACATAAACAGAATTAAAATCCGTAAAATACCTAGTCTCGGCACTATCAGCTTTGGTCTGTATTCCTATGATTACAAATGCAATCAAAATCCCAAATATTTTTCTCATATTTTAAAGTATATTTTACAAATATACTAATAAAAGGAATATAATTATTAGTTGAAAACCCATGTTCTTAACATTGGATTCTTAGAAAGAAATAAAATGCATAACACTATTAATTCAAATAAAAAAGCCCCCCACAAATACCACTACTCATTCATTTTTGCCTTGATGCAAAAACGAATCAAAAAAATATTAGCATTCTATTAGCACCATTCGGCAAATGATAATATATTATCCTTTACTCTCTTTTAGGCAAATAGACAAGAGCGAAAAATCTCCTACCCTCCTCTTTTCAATTGATTTATTTCATAATAAAGGGGATCTCTAATTCAGTTTATTATTTACAAAAACAACTAATGTTACCTATAATTAATTCTACAATAATAGCAATAATTGGTCTTCTAATTTAATTCTTTGCAAACATACGAGTAACCTTATTTTTAATAATATTGCAAAAGTTAATTGCAATTTAAAAGAAGAACTAATTTGAAATACATAATCACACTAATTATACTAATTATACTATCAGCTTTAATACTGATTTCTAAAAACAGCTATGCCCAAGCAAGGTCTGTGAATATTGATTTTAAATACGAGAATTATCGTAATAATCTCAGACAAAATTACCTTCTGGGAATTGGCGATAAGCAAGGATATTCGCTTGCCGCTTCTGAAAGGCGAACAAATACTGGCGAAATTAAATGGGCAGACGCTACAATTTCACTAGGACACTATTTGGGAGTACTAGCAACAGAATATTATTTATACAAACAAGACAATAGAAATACAGAGCAAACTATAAAGGAATTATACTATGCTATTTCAACACTTTACAGGCTTGATTATACTGCCGAGACTTTCTATTACGACGAGAATAAAGTAGCGGGAAAACCAAGCCTAAATGGTTTTTTTGTACGTGATGATATTGACATAATTACTAAAACAGAATACCAGACCTTAAATAATGGTAGCCAAATAAATGTAAAATCTGTAAATAGTGATTTATTGGATATTGATACGGCATTAGGATATAGTACAAATAACGAAATGTCGAAAGATCAAGTAATATTCTTGCTTATGGGACTTCGGCTAATTGAAAAGTACATTCCTGATAGTACTGTTTATATGGTAAACAATGAAATAAAAACAATAAACTACAGCAATGGAATTAGTGATATTAAAACTGCTGCAGAAAAAATAAGCACTCTTATTCTGGAATACATAAGCTCTAACAAAAAAATATTTGGTTGGTATATAAAGAATCCCACTACTGGCAAAACAGTTAAGCGAGGATATAATGCTTATCATTTTCAAGCAAAAGCCTATAATAGTATTTACAAAAGATATAATCAGGGAGAATCATTATATGGTGGATTGAGTGGTTTATTTGCAAGTTTCGAAAATGGAATTTTAAAATTAGGCTTCAATACCATTGTAAAAATGGGACAGGGACATATGGTGCTTACAATGGCGGCTATATCAAATCAGTTTGGGAGCAAAACACAAAAGATAATAATGAAATACAGTTTCAAAGATTATAAAAGTAAAGCTAATTATGAATGGGAAGCATTGCTATATAATGTTTTATATACTAGTAACAATGAGGAGCTTAATTTTAAAAAAGAATGGTTTGATACATTCTTAAAATCAGCACCTATGAATGGCCCATATAATTATAAAGATACTACTAAAATGAGCTATGATTGGTCAGCAAGTAGACGAACAACTCAGCCCGAATCGCGTGGAAATGAATATAATGGGTATAAAGCAAATTTTAATGGGCTGGATTATATGCTGATTTACAATCTGTATAAAATATATTACTCACCAAAATTGCCTAAATAATATTCTGCACTTAATATTATTTAGGCAATTAATCGGAACTATTATTCGGTACCGATAAAATTCATGAATTTTATCAACTACCAAATACCATTAACCATCAAATCTTTTGGATATTTGATTTGGTAACTATATTTTATTTCCTTTTTATATTTTGACTTAATCTCTAATTTCCAATTTAAGAAACCTCTTTTTTCATCATAATTTGCACCAGATTTATTATTTAGTTTAATATCCACATCATCGCGATACGATAGTGGAATTTGATCTTGTAAGAAAAGATTTACCGTTTGCGATTTATTGTTTCTAACAACAATATTCCATGCTACTTTCATCTTTTTGGTACTCCCCATAATAGATTTCGAAGAGCTATCCTTAACTTTTGTGCGTTTGACTATAATATTTTTGTCAATGCCTAGCGAAATATCTAATACTATTATGACGAGGATTCCCTGTTGATACAGTAAGGTTTACCTTTTTCCAATCAACACCCGAGTTTTGATAAATATTGGCACGATAGTGTAGCTCAATATCACTATTAATATCCTTAGCACGAATATCGTATTGAGGAATCCAGCCGGCATTTCTAATAAGGTAATCAAATTCGAGTTTAATATTTGATGCTTGTTTTGCTTCAATCTCAACCAAAATTTCACCAACACCTTTTGGCGCTCTATACTGTTGTACTAAACTTAAACTTCGTTGCAATTTTGCGATTTTAATATGAATTTTACTATTCTTTTTATTAAGTTTTCCTTGTCCTGAATAAATCTCGCGATACCTTTTGCGATAAAAATCTGCCGCAGCTCTAATTTCCGAAGCTTTAAGGTTTGTATTTTGCGACTTTAACGATTGGTTTGCTTTCAGCAGAATAATCTCATCTGAGAACGCTGTAATAATTTGATTATTAACAACAACCCTATCGTTTAGCATTTCCAAGCTATCTCTTAATACTAAAATACGTTTATTGTTTTTTATCTCTTTCAGATAATTTATTTGGTGAGTTACCGACATAATAGTAAAGGCACCTTTACCATTAACCTGTATGCTTGCCACATCAATATTATTACTTAAATTACCAAGGCGTATTATTTGATGTCCCGCCTTTACATTAGTATTAGCCATACGATATATTTGTGCTCCTCGCTGAAACACCGTTACATTATTAATTTTAGATTTCACAATTTTGTCTTGCGCATAGGCAAATGTTATCATACTAACATTGAGTATAAATACTAATAATAGTTTTGAGTAAATTTTCATAATTGAGTGGTTAATTTTAATGATTAGGTGTGTTTAAAAAAAATACAGTATTCTAAAATAATGCATGGGCTCGGTAATAACAAATATATTGCCAAAATCATTTTTTTAGGAAATTATTTTCAAATAATCGAAAATAATTAATAACTTTGCAGTACAATTATTATCAACGCAGACCAATATGCTAAGACAACGCTTACAACAGAAATTACAACAAAAGCTATCTCCACAACAGATTCAGCTAATGAAGTTATTGCAGGTTCCCACTATTGCACTAGAGCAGCGCATAAAGCAGGAAGTTGAAGAAAATGTTGCGCTTGAGGAAGGTGAAGAAGAGGTTGACATGGAAGATAATAATGATGATTTGGATAGCGATATAGATGCTCCTGATGAAAAAGAAGACACATCGGACGATGAATTTGACTTAAGTGACTATATTGATCCTGACGATGCCCCTGATTATAAATATGAGTCGAATAATAACAGCAAAGATGATGAGGAATATGAAATTCCTTTTGTATCTGGCAGCACTTTTCACGACTTATTGAGAAATCAATTGGCAATGCGTAGCCTAAGCGAAGAAGACATAAAAATTGCTGAATTTATAATTGGCAATCTTGATGACTCGGGATATTTGAGACGCGAAACACTTGCAATGGTAGATGATTTGGCTTTTGCGCATGGCATAGAAACTAGTGAAGAAAGAATTGAAGGTTTAATTACTATGATTCAGAATTTTGAACCTGCAGGAGTTTGTGCTCGCAATTTGCAAGAATGCCTACAATTACAACTAATTAAAAAAGAAGAAACAGAATCCATAATATTGGCAAAAAAAATATTGGATAGATTTTTTGATGCATTTACCAAAAAGCATTATTCAAATATTATTAAAAGGCTTAATATTACCGAAGAAGACTTAAAAGAAGCCATTGAAGAAATAATAAAACTAAACCCTAAACCAGGAAATAGTTTAAGTGAATCTATGGCAATAAAAGAACATATTGTACCTGATTTTCTGCTTACAAACGAGAATGGGAAATTAGTTTTGAATCTAAATGGTCGTAATGCTCCCGAGCTACGAATTTCGCGTACTTATAGAAATATGCTTGAAGCCTATTCTGAACAAAAAGGTAAAAACACCAAGCAGATGAAGGAGGCAATGACTTATGTGCGTCAGAAAATCGATTCTGCAAAATGGTTTATCGATGCAATAAAGCAAAGGCAGAACACCTTGCAGGGAACAATGCAGGCAATACTCGAATATCAATACGAATATTTTCAGTCAGGAGACGAAACCAAGCTCCGACCAATGATTTTAAAGGATATTGCAGAGATTGTAAGCCTCGATATTTCTACAATTTCGAGAGTAGTAAACAGCAAATATATACAAACACCATTTGGCACTTTTAAACTTAAGACTTTCTTTTCGGAAGGAATGCAGACTCAGAGTGGAGAGGAAGTATCTACTCGTGAGATTAAGAAGATACTGCAAAATTCGGTAGCTAGTGAGAATAAACACAAACCACTTACCGACGAAAAACTTGCTGCTTTGCTAAAAGAAAAAGGCTATAATATTGCTCGCCGAACAATTGCAAAATACCGCGAACAGCTAGATATTCCTGTGGCACGACTACGTAAGGAATTATAAAATACCATTTTAAATAAAAGGAACCTAAATATAGAAATTAATGAATCTTACATCCCTAAAAAAAGATTTTGCTGAGAGCTTTTCTCTATCATTTCATCCATTATTTATTCCATTTTACACATTGATGTTTATATTTGTTTTGCCAATATTCCAAGTACAATCATTGGGTAGCACATTACAGTTATCAATACTTATTATTGTCAGTCTAGCAACAATAGTTTTGCCAATAGCAAGCTTATTTTATCTTAAGAAAAAGGGAATAATTTCGTCATATAGAATACCTAAACGAAGCGAAAGAACGACCCCTTATGTATACTCCATAATTTACTTTGGAGCAGCAGCATATATGCTATACCGTATAGATTTTATTCCCATAGTTGTTCCAACGGTATTAGCAATTCCGGCAGTGGTAATTTCAGTGTTATTGATATTTAATTTCTGGATAAAAATAAGTGCTCATGCCGCTGGAATGGCTAGCTTAAATGCTATTATATACGTGCTAATGCATGTTTACTATTTAGATTTAACTCTAGCATTTAATGTAAGTTTGATACTTACTTATATAATTATTATGTCGCGCAAACACCTTAAATCACATAGCTATATAGAATTAATACTTGGTTTATTGGTTGGTGGAATATTGAGTTTAGTAATAGGTTTTTGGGCATTATAAATTGATAAAAGAATCTGAATTAGACTTCATAATAATTATGACTAGATATAATTAATTCCTACATTTACATTATGACAAAGAAAGAACGTTTCCAGAAGTTTATAGAATATTTCTCTACCACACAGCCCATTGCCGAAACTGAGCTCGATTATGGCAGCACATACGAATTGATGGTAGCTGTAATACTATCGGCACAGTGCACCGATAAGAGAGTAAATACACTTACTCCAGATTTATTTATAGCTTTTCCTAATGCAAATAAATTGGCAGAAGCCGAGGTGAGCGATGTATTTGAATACATTAGAAGCTGCTCTTACCCAAATAATAAGGCAAAAAACCTTGTGGGAATGGCAAAGACACTTTTATCAGAATTTGATGGAGTTTTCCCTAGTGATGTGGATCAATTGCAGAAACTGCCAGGTGTGGGGCGCAAAACCGCAAACGTAATAGCATCAGTGGTATTTAACAAGCCTGCTTTGGCAGTTGACACTCATGTTTTTAGAGTATCAGAAAGAATTGGGCTAACAACAAATGCAAAGAACCCTTTGGATTCGGAAAAGCAGCTTATAAGATACTTTCCCGACGAAATAATTCCTGTGGCACACCACTGGCTAATATTGCATGGCAGATATATTTGCCTTGCACGAACACCAAAGTGTGAGAAGTGTGGGATCACCGAAATTTGTAAACATTTTAAGAAAATAAATAAGAAAAAATGAAAACATTAAGCATATTATTCGCAATTATAATTGTAGCAGTAAGTAGCTATACCGATGAGATAAAGAAGTTTCAGAATGAGCTAAATAAAGAATTTGCAAATGCAGAAACTAGCCCTCTTACAAAAGAAGATTTGGCAACATTTGATGAACTAAGTTTTTATGATATTGACGAAAGCTATAAAGTTGAAGCCAAGCTAATACTAAATGAGTCGCCAAAAGAGTTTGGAATGAAAACCACCACTGCCCGACGACCAACCTATATAAAGTATGGTACCGCTAAGTTTAAACTAAAGGGGAAAATTATGGAGATAGGAATTTATAAAAACATTGAGCTTTCTAAAAAAGAGCAGTATAAGGATTTCTTGTTTATGCTTTTTACCGACAAAACAAGTGGTATAACATCCTATGCAGGAGGCCGATATTTGGATCTAAGAATTCCTAAAGAAGGTGAGAGTTTACTTATAGATTTCAATAAAGCATATAATCCTTATTGCTCATATAATCACAAATACTCCTGCCCTATTCCATCAAATGAAGATTATTTGGATATGGAAATTAAGGCTGGAGTAATGAAGTTCCATGAATAATTAATCAAAAGTAAGAGTCAAGGTGAAATTAAAAGCAACATTTTTAGCTTCATTTTTACCATATACATCAAAAGGAAATGAACAAGCAATAAAGTAATCCTTACCCGATTCAACAGTAAAACCTGGATAAACAGTAAGGGCTTGATGGCTTCCTATATCATTATTAATACTGTAAAAACCAAAGCCAGTGATTAGCTTAAAATTATTATCGAAAAAGTAATAGCCAACATCGCCATTAAGATATACTCCTCCTGTATTATTATCAATAGTCGATTTAATAAAGTGCACATATTGAGCTGTAAAATCAGCTGATATTCTATCGTTGAGTATGTAAGAAACAACACCTCCCACACCAGCTTGCATAACATTAGTTGTTGCCCGAATAGACTCATTTACTGTACCATTACCCATAGGCACATTAAGTCCAGCAATGGCTGCAATGGATAGATTTTCTTTATTTATAAATTCATATTTTGTACCAATATTTACTAACGAAAGATCGGTAGAAACACTCATCCCTATTTCAAACTTATCCCACAATCCATAGGTAAAGCGAAATGCCATACCAGTAACATGCTTCACACTATCTGATGTCGAAAACATATCTTGCGTATTTCCATCACTATCAAAATACTTATTGGATCTACTGGATCTGAAACCAGGTTCAAATTCCATATTTTTATCATTCACAACATCAGCCGAAAGTGCTGAAAGTTTGGATGAGGACAATCCACCTATTTGTGCTGATGCTAAAAAGGAAATTATTACAAAAAATGATGTTAGAAATATTTTCATATATACTTTATTATTACCAATATAAAATAAACAAAAGACTCTTACGGGTATTAATAATAATGGTTACCTTGGTATATATATGTATTAATTTCTAATATGATTTTACTATTTTAATTTTGTTATTAAAGGACTTACAGTGAAACTATATTTAAATTCAAGCCAAAACAAATGGCATTATTAATAAATATTTAAAACACTATTATTTTGCGAACTTCCTCTACATTATAGCAACTAATCTTAATGTAGTATAAACCCCTTGCTAGCCTACCTTTATCAATAGTAAGCTGTTTATGATTATTTTCCATTTTCATAATAAGTCCACCATACTGATCCAGTAATTGCGCATCAAAATTTTGATCTCCTGAGAAGTAGACATTTATTGCATCGGTATATAATGCAGGATTTGGGAAAACTATTATTTCATAATTTTTATTACTATAATTTACCACTAAAAATCTATAATAATTAATTCTGCCATCAAAATCAACTTGAACCAACCTATAGTATATTACATCTTTACTCCTATCAAAATTTGCATCAACAATTGAATAGTTAATAATAACATTAGAGTTTCCATTACCATCTAAATTACTTACCATTTCCCAATCTTGAAGATTGTAGGAACGTTGAACCTCAAAATAATTATTATTCACCTCACTAGCTGTTTGCCAATATAGTTCAACATTATCTTTTACTATAGAATAATCAAAACTAATAATATTTACAGGCAGTGTATTAGCCCCTTTCAAACATGAGCTATTATTATTACTACCTCCTGTTACAGTCACTGCCGATATTCCATCCGACTGACAAATATCGCCATTTGTACCATCAATGGTACCTCCACTATTATCAATAGCTCCTCCATCAACATATATAGTATTATTATTGGTTATTGTATTCGAATTTTTTAAATTATCCCCAAATTGGAAAATACCTGACGATTGATTAACAAGAAATCCCCCAGCAACATTTCCTCCATTTAATATTTTTATTTGATGAAAATTTGATAATGTATCAGAATTAACATCTAATGAATCAGTCTCAATATAACCTCTATTTCAGTGCCATAATTTAATATTGTATCCATAGAACCCGAAATTGATAATCCATCATTCGTAATAAGATCTGCGTTATTTCTTAAGCTAGCTTTTTGATAACCTGTACTTATTTGTTTCACATTAATCTCACCATCATTTATTATCTGCACAAGATTCGTCATTGTAATTTTAAAAGTGTTATTTCCAAGAATTTTTCCTGAGCTACTAATCTCTACATAAGAAGATTGCATACTAACATCAGCCGTTAAAGTCATTTCATGTTTCACATATACTTCATCGGAATTTCCCCAACCAAATGAAGGGGGACTTCCTTGATCCCAATTAGCACCATCAGCCCAATTACCATCACTGATAGTAGTATAAACTGTTGCACTAATTAGTAAAGGAATAAATAAAAATAGTATAAGGAATACGGTGTTTGTAATTATTTTTTTCATTCTAAGGAATATTAGATAATTAATTAATTCAAAACTCTACAAATCTGGACTAAATACAGTAGCATAAAATACTATATCATAAATATAATGTCAACCTAAAACCATAAGTTTAATTATTTTTAACAATTTGGTATATAGACTAGTAAAGTGTTTAATAGGGCGAATACAAAATTGATTATTAAGCACCAATAACTGGGTTTATGTATTTCTTAATTAATCAAAAAAAAATAACATATCTAAAAGCTTTGCTTATCTTTGCATTGAATTACAGATTTTAGTCTTTGCTATATAGTCTAATAAACTATTCGCAAATTCATATTTATGTTATCGACTCTCATTTTCATTTTTTTTTATTATTATAAATACAATATTAGTATGTCCAACAATGCAAAAGTAATTACATCAAATAGATGGACCACTGTTTTAATTAACGCAATAATCACCTTAACAATAGGAATTGTTTTAATTTTTGTACCCAACACTGTGTATTCAATGATTATTATAGGAATAGGAGTTGCGTTGATTTTTAGCGGATTTTCTTTTTTCTTTTACAATCATTTTTCTAAAAATCTTACAAAAAAAACAAAGGCATTGTTTTTTACTCAATCAATAATAAATATTGTTGTGGGATTATTTCTAGTTTTTCAGAGTGAGATAGTTTATAGTTTTACTATTTATTTTATTGCTATTTGGTTAATAATAACAGGAGGATCACAAATATTTTCTGCACCAATGCAAAAGAATATTATTCCTAATACCAACATCATATTAATAAATGGCATTTTGGCTCTAGGCCTAGGTGTTATTATACTTATTTGGCCTCAATTTCCATTTGTATTCATAGGATACATAAACATTCTAATTGCTATTATACTTTTATACTATAGTTTTATTTCATTTAAACACCGCAATCAGAATATAACAGTAGAGTTTGAGAATACTACAGATGTTGAAGTTGAAGAAATCATTGACGAAAAAAATTAAATAAAATGGCATTTATTACTAAAGAAGCAATATTTAGCGCAAAATGGTTTAAAGCATATGCGTTAATAATAACAGGTACTTTTATAATGGCAGTAGGCTTTGTACTATTCATTAGCCCTTATAAATTTGCTCCCGGTGGAGTATATGGAATTGCCATTGTACTACACCACCTTTTTGGTTTTAAGATTGGACTTACTGGTCTTGCAATAGATATTCCATTGACTATATTTGGTATTTGGATGTTGGGACCTCGTTTTGGCGCTAAAACCATTACGGGCATGCTTACTCTACCTGCTTGGATGACCTTATTGGAATATCTATATGGCTATGAGCCTTTTGTGGCTGATCAACCATTATTGTCAGCCATTTATGGTGGTGTACTTGTAGGTTTAGGTCTGGGTATGGTTTTCAAATCCAAAGCAACATCTGGCGGTAGTGATATAATTGCAATGGTAATTGGCAAATATACTCATATGCCACTCGGGCAGTTGATGATTTATGTAGATTCTGCAATTGTACTCATAAGTTGGGTAGCTTTTAAAGATCCTATGATTCCTCTTATTTCGTGGGTAATTATTTTTATTACTGGTAAGGTTATCGATATTGTGCTGGAAGGTATGAGCTATGATAAAACTCTATTTATTATTTCTGACAAACATGAGGAAATTGGCAAAAAAATAGTTGACGATCTTAAACGTGGAGGAACCTATTTCAATGGAGTTGGAGCTTATAATGGTAACGAAAGAACAATGATTTTTACTGTATTAAATCGTCGTGAAATGACTATCCTTATGTCATATATTAATGATATAGATCCCAATGCTTTTGTAACTGTAGTGAATGCTAATGAAGTATTAGGCGATGGTTTTAGATCATTAAAAGATAAAGTAGAAGACTAATTAAGATTAACTATTTTAGACTATTTTCCATGTGGATATTTGGATAATATTAAGTCAATAACTATAAATAGCAGCATGAGTAAAGCTTCCGAATTAGGCAAATTAGGCGAAGATATTGCTAGTGAATTTCTTATTAAAAAGGGATTTAAAGTAATTGAACGAAATTGGCGTACAGGAAGGTATGAAATAGATATTATTGCTCTCGACAATGACACATTAGTTTTTGTAGAAGTAAAAACACGAAGCACAGATTATTTTATTGAGCCTGAGTTAGCTTTAACAAAAAAGCAACAGCGTTTTATAATTAAAGCTGCTAATGCCTACATAAATACACACTCATATGATACCGAAGCTCGCTTTGATATTATTTCTATAGTAATGCATCCACAGGGCAAAGAGATTAAGCATATTGATGAAGCTTTTTATCCTTATATGGAGTAATGTAAAGGGAGCCCCGATAGGGAACGGGAGGAGAAGAAAAAAAAAGGTGAAGAGTTATACCAAATTAATACCAAAACACGCCATATAAATCGTTTATATTTCCCTATTACTGCGTTAAAAATTATTTCCATAGCTATACTTCGACATGCTCAGTACTTAGTAATGTACCATAGAATATACAGAGTCTGATTTTGGTAATTTATCAGCTCCATTAAGGAAATCAAGCTCTATTAGAAAATTCACATGCACTGCTTTAACATCAAATTTATTAATTAGTTTTATTGCAGCAGTAGCACTTCCACCAGTGGCAAGCAAATCATCATGAAGTAATACCACATCATTATTAGTAAGAGCGCCTTTATGTATTTCAATGCTATCAGTACCGTATTCAAGCTCATATTCTACCTTAAAAGTATCGGCAGGTAATTTGCCAGGCTTACGCATAAGCACCATTCCGGCACCAAGTTTATAAGCCAATATGCTTCCCAAAATAAAACCTCGCGACTCTATTCCAACTACCTGAGTAATTCCCATATCCTTATACTTTTCATAAAGCAAATCAGTAGTTTCGCGCAATACTTCTGCATCTTTTAGTGCTGTAGTTATATCCTTGAAAATGATTCCTTGTTTAGGAAAATCAACAACATCACGAATTGCGTTTTTAAATTTATCTTGAGTAGTCTTTCTGTTCCAAAAAAACATCTCTATTTCCAATGAGTTCATCAATTACATCCTGATTATAGTTTTGTATTGTAATAAGCTCAATATCGTCATTATACTTTACCTTAAAAGTCTTTTGCATATCAATAATAAAATTATGCACAGTTTCACCTTTATTATCAATACAGATAGAAAAGCTAATGGCTGAATTTTGCATAAGATTTACCTTCAAATTATATTGATTTAGTTTATCAAAAATAATTGAAAGCTTATCTTCAGCAATAAAAGAAAAATCGCGAGCAGAAATAGAAATTATCACCTGATTTTTCTTGAAAATATATGAAGGAATTAAAGAATCCGCAAAAGCATCCTGCTGAACAATTGTACCGCTTTCGTGAGGACTAATAAACGATTTTATATAAAGAGGAATCGTCTTTTTCTTTAATGGCTGTATTGTTTTGGGATGAATAATACTTGCACCATAATAAGCTAACTCTATGGTTTCGCGATAACTTATTATGTCAATTTTTTGTGTATTATCAAAATATTTAGGATCAGCATTAAGTAAACCTGGCACATCTTTCCAGATAGTAAGATCTTCTGCATCAATAGCATTTGCAATAATTGCCGCTGAATAATCAGAACCTTCGCGTCCAAGGGTACTATCATCACCATTATCTGTTTTGGCAATAAATCCTTGGGTTACTATTATAGTATTATCAACAAATAACGAATGCAGTTCACTCTTTATCTTTTGTATACTTTTATCCCAAATCACCTCCGCATCCACACATTTATTTTCAGTGGTAATAATATCACCTGCAGCAACCCATATACTTTTAAATCCTAAATACTGCAAATATTGATTTACAATAATTGTAGAAAACAATTCGCCAAAGCCAACCACCGAAGCATAACGCTTTTGTTGATTTTCAATATCAGCAGCTATAATTTTGCGTAATTGCTCAAATGCAGTATTTATTCTAGGATAAATTGGGCTATTGGAGTCCGAAAACAGATTATTTATAATATCAAGGTGAAAACGTTCAATATCAGCTATTGAAGAATCAATTTCAGAAGATCTAAGGTTAAGAAGTTTCTCAAGAGCATTGGTAATTTTACCCATAGCAGAAATTACCAAAACTATTTTTTGATTTTGATATTCACCAATAATTTCAGCAACATTGCGAACCGCTTCTGCTGATTTTACTGATGCCCCACCGAATTTGAAAACCTTCATTATTTAAGATATCTGATTTACAAAAGTATTAAAAATACAATGATAGAATTCCGAATATTGCAAATAGCAAACTTGCCACTCCATTACTCGTAAAAAACGCTAGATTTACCTTCGATAAATCATCAACCGAAACAAGAGAATGCTGACGATATAAAAGTTGAATAAACACCCCTGCTCCTATCCAATACCAATAACCTTGAGGCATGAAAAATCCTGCCACAATTATTAATACTGCGCTTGTTAGGTGTAATAATTCTGACACTCTAAGAGCTTTTTTCTTACCAAGGATAGATGGAATACTTTTGAGTCCATTTTCCTTATCAAACTCCTCATCCTGCAAGGCGTAAATAATATCGAAGCCTGCAGTCCAAAAAAGCACTACAAAAGAAAATATTATGGGCACTATACTATTGAATGAGCCGCTAACAGAAAGGTAAGCACCAATTGGTGCAAGCGATAAACCCAAACCAAGCACTAGATGACAAAGTGGAGTAAATCGTTTTGTATAACTATAGCCAAGTATTACGATAAGTGCTACTGGCGATAGAAAGAAGGTTAGCATATTTATTAAATAGGCAGTTATTACAAATAGCAATGAGTTTATTATGATAAATATAAGCGCATTTTTAGGAGTAATAATTCCTGAAGCTACTTCACGAGTTTTTGTTCTATCATTCAGTACATCAATATCTCTATCGAGGAATCTATTGAATGCCATGGCAGCATTTCTTGCAAAAATCATTGCAAAAATTATGTAGATAAAAATCTGATAATCAAATTCAAGATTATTAAGTTTTATTCCCAGAAAAAAGCCAAAAATAGCAAAAGGCATAGCAAAAATACTATGCGAGAATTTTACCATTGACAGGTATTTTTGAATTTTTTGCATTATTATAAAAAAAGTCTTCAGTCAACAGTTTGCAGTCAGCAGTTCAATAATTATAAACTGAAGACTGCAAACTGCATACTGAAGACTATATATTAATTGTATATACTCTAGTAAATTCTATTTAACTTCGAACTGATTACCAGTTTCTTCAACTATCTTACGGTAGAAATTCTCACCATAACCTGGTTGCTCTACTTTAGGATTAGCCATTTTATAACCTTCTTTTACCTCTTCTTTAGTTTTGATGTTTCCATCCATATACTTCATGAATAATTGTTGGTAAAGAGATTTCCAAGTAGTGAAAGTTTTTGCAGCAGCTTTATGCGAATAATCAGAAACATAGCTAATTGCAGCATCACGACCTTTAGATTCAAGAATACTTTTAGCCTCAGCATCAGTTTTTTGAACCTCCGCAATAAAACCTTGCTCTAGTTTAGTTTGAGCAATTACAATATCTGGGTGAACTCTATTCCACATCATATAAGCGAAGTTTTCTACCTGATTAAAGATCCAAAATCCTGAAGTCTCGCTCCAATCCATCATAGAACCATTTCCAACTTTAAAGTTCTCTGGAGCAGTAGTCATGCTAGTATAAAATGGCATATATACAGTTCCCGAAGGATCATCAACACCCCACCAAATAATACCACCAATTTCGTCTGGCAACCATGAGCGCATTTGACTTACAAAAGAAAAACCTGCTTGCTGAGTTGCTGTAGCACGCTCATTGCAATATGTTTTTCCATCAACTTTCCAAGTTAAACCTCTCCAACGGTATGGAAGGCCAAAAGGACCAGCACCCATATCTTTGCTCATATCAAGCTCAGTACCTTCAAGGTGATCGCGCATAAAGCCCATCATATCATGAACAGAAACCTTATGATCAGGCTTAACATAAAGTGGCATGCGGTTGCTTGCGTAACCATTTTCACCACCATGTTGTACATTACCTTTTACATATTCCCAATAAGCTGGGCTATCTTTTACTTCTTTATTTATTTTATGAAACATAGAGTAAACACGCATTTCACAGAAACGAGCGCCACCAAAATCAACTGGAGCATAAGTATCGCTAAAGCTAAAATCCTTATCCTTACCAGTAAAATATTCTTTTTTCTTAGCAAAAGAAATTACATCTTTACTATTGAAAAACATAGCATCCTCTTTATCCCACTTATTTTTCTTTTGATAATCGAAAGTAGTAATACGAGCTTGGTTTGCATGACCCGAAACATAACCATCAGGAATACGAACAGCTACCCAAACAGCACCTTTTTCGCCTTGACCTTTTCCGATAAGTTCCATTATCCACACTTCGTTTTTGTCAGCAATAGAGAAAGACTCACCTTCACTATAATAACCATATTCTGCAACCAAATCAGTCATAAGCTTAATAGCCTCACGAGCAGTTTTAGAACGTTGCAAAGCAATGTAAATCATGCTACCATAATCCATTATAGCGCCATCTTGATGATGAAGATCTGCACGACCTCCATAAGTTGTTTCTCCAATACTTACTTGATGCTCGTTGGCATTACCAACTACATTATAAGTTTCGGCAGCTTGAGGAATTTGACCAAGTTTTTTTCCTGTATCCCATTCGTATACGTCCATCATTGTGCCAGCAGGCCACTTTTGAGCTGCCCAATGGTATAATTCACCATAAAGAACGTGGGAGTCAGCACTATAACTAATCATTGTAGAGCCGTCTACACTAGCTCCCTTAGTTATTAGGTAATTTGTACAGGCCTTGCTTTGCTGTATAGAGAAAGCAAATAATAGTACTCCTGCAAGTAATAATGATTTGATATTCATATTGTTATTGTTAATTGTTTAATTTTAAAAGAAGACAAAGATAGTGTTTTTAACAGTATATAGACCAAAAAAATTAGACATTAAAAAGGGCGTTTATAAGAATAAACACCCTTTTATCACAGAATTTAATTAATTATTATACTAAAGCATTACAATTTAGTATTTTGTCAAAGAGATGAGCATTTTTCATCCCTTAATATTTTTATCAATTTATTATTATTTGATTCTTTTTAAAGCTATCAGAAACTGCATCATAGCCTCATCATTCTCTATTCGTTGTATATAAATCTTAGAATCATGCATTCTAAAAGAATAATTTCCATTAGGCATCTCTACCCACTCTTTTCCACCATCTTCTTTGGGTGTATTAATTTCTTGTGAGAATAGTTTTATATATTCATAGCTCTCGCTTGCATCATAAAACATAGATGGCAAACAAGCTTCGTATACTCCATTTACTTTATGCCATTCTGCATCATTAATTAACATCATTTCTGTAGCTGCATCAGTAGGAATATTAGAATTTTGAGATATATGTGGTAATTCATCTTCTACTTTTTGGCATGAGCTAAACAGTACTGATGTTGCTAGCATTAAAGAAATGGCCACTATTATAGTCTTTAGACTGTGTAAAGAAAAGTTTTTCATAATAATAAGTTTTAAAAATTCGTATTTAATTATTTTTTTTAGAAATATTGAATAATATTGAGTGGCCACTCTTTACATAATCGTAATTTCAAAAGCAAGACGCTAGCATACCCATTTTGTTACTACAATAACATACATTAATATTATATTTTGTGATTATTACCACAATAATGGCAGAGCTATCCTTTTATTTACTTACTTTTGAAGCTGATAAAGAAATTACAAAAAATATTTATTATGCAAGGAAATTTTGACGAAATCTGCTTAAATGTTGTTGAACTAAGCAAGCAAGTTGGCGAGTTTTTGATGGAAGAAAGTGGAAAAATCACCGCTCAGGATATAGAAGTAAAAGGTCAGCACGACTACGTAACTTATGTGGACAAAACTGCTGAAAAATATATAGTTGAAGGACTTTCGAAAATATTTCCTCCAGCAGGATTCATTACCGAGGAAGGTACTATTGACAAAAAATCGGATACTTTCAACTGGATAGTTGACCCACTTGATGGCACTACCAATTTTATACACGGTTTGGCTCCTTTCTGTATTTCCATTGCACTTAAGCGCGATGATGAGATTGTTGTTGGAGTTATTTATGAGCCAAATTTGGATGAGGTTTTCTATGCTTATGAGCATAGCCCTGCTTTCTTAAATGATCAGCCAATAGATGTTTCGCAAACCAATAATTTGGATAATGCACTGCTTGCAACAGGTTTTCCTTATTACGATTATTCGAAGCTCGATAACTATATGAAAGTATTTACTTACTGCCTTAAAAACACGAGAGGTGTACGCCGATTAGGGTCTGCTGCCATTGACCTTGCTTATGTAGCTTGTGGCAGAATGGACGGTTTTTTTGAGTACGGACTTCGCCCTTGGGATGTAGCCGCAGGAAGTTTTATTGTGGAACGTGCTGGCGGAAAGGTTTCTGATTTTTCAGGAGGAAGAGATCATATATTTGGCAAAGAGATACTTGCTTTTAATGGCAAATTGCATGGGGAGTTTTTGGAAGTAATGAAAACGGAGTTCTTATAATGGTTAATTATTAATGGTTAATGATTAATTGGGGGAAACCTTGAAAATCACTCCGCTTGAAGGGTTTAATTGTTGATTTGATTAATCGTTTAATTGATTGTAACCATTAAAAATTATAAATAGGGTATTGATTAACGATAGCAGATTATTAGAATAACGTCCCGATAGCCATCGGGACGTTAATCTTAAATCTCTTCCTCAACTACCCGAAGATCCATCTGTCTTTTAAGCATATCTACTTTTTCAACAACAACTTCTATGGCATCGCCAAGGGCATATTCATTTTTATAACGGCGGCCTACTATGCGGTAATTATCCTCATCGAGATAGTAGAAATCGTCTTTCATACTTTGCAAAGGAATTAGTCCTTCGCTCTTCACTTCAGTAATTTCTACAAATAAACCCCATTTACTTACTCCTGATATTTTACCAGTAAATTGTTGTCCAACTTTGTCCAACATATATTCTATCTGCTTATACTTAATAGATTCGCGTTCGGCAGTAGCTGCTTTGCGCTCCATTTCAGAAGTATGCTCGCAATACT
>NIUZ01000098.1 GCA_002254285.1 Bacteroidetes bacterium 4572_112
GGCACTACTATGCTATCTGCTAACCAAGGAAAATCAACCCCATTTGTAGCTGTTCCCCACATGGTATCGATAAGCACTACATAATCTATTGGCAATATTTTTGGTAAAGAAACTGAAATTTGAGCTGAGTTACAACCCTCAATACCTTTTTGCAAAGCACCAACAACCGTAAAATCAGCCGTAACTTGCACTGCATTAGTACTAAAACTACCTGCCTTAATAAAAACTCCCGAATCGTAAGCTGCATCACTAGCATCGCCAACTGCAGCTTTAAAATGATAAGTAGTACAAGGAGTAACTAGAGTCCAAGCTGTCATAACTGTTGTAAGGCCATCATATTCTAAGGTAATACCACTAGTGTTATTAACGTAATATGAGCAGTTATTACAAGGACCGCTATTTGAATTTCCATTATTAATATTATTAATAGTAACGGGAATAGTCGTGCCTGGAATAAAGGCCATATTATAATTAGTATAATTTCCTCCACTAGGATTTGATCCTGTTATAAAAAACCCAAAAACATCATTAAAACTTGAAAGAGAAAACTCAGGATATTCGTCAGAGCCAAATACATAAGTAAACATAACTGTATCGGCAATGGGAATAAAATCAAATTCAAGAACCGAAGCATCATTTACTGTTTGTGTAATTAAGGAAGCCAATTGAGGATCAGAGCCTCCAGTATTATCAAAACTAATACTATTGGAAGAGTTAGGACCAATTACATTTGTAGCTTTACCCGAAGTTAAAACCACACCCGAGCCCAAACCAAGGTTAGTAATGCCGCCATTACTAAATTTACCAATTGCTGTAAGATCACCAGTATATGTAATATTAGATATTGTAACACCATTACCCACCAATACTTGCTGCACCAGTTGAGTAGGAGTTAATGATTGATTTATTACTAATTGCGCATTAACAATTTCAATATTGAGAAATACAATTAACAATAATATTACTTTTTTATATGATAGATTCATTCTAATTGTGTTTTTAATTCTAAGGTATTTATTTATAAAACAAGCATAAGATATTAAATTCTGCATGCTCTATATATTTATAGATTCAGATAGCCTATAATATTTGCATTAATATTTTTTTAAAGAAATACCAATATCAGTGATAATGTTCTTTTGGATAGTTGTTATATTTTATTCACTTCAACATTCACAAATTCAAATCTAATATTTGAATCCTCGTTAACACCTTTTGTTGATTTATAAAGTTTGAAACCTTTATTATCATCATTGCAAGTGTATTCAAGAGTTTGACCCGCAGTGATATCAATGCTTATTTCGTATTCATTTGGAGAATTAAGATTGCAACTACGACACTTATCTCCTATCCAATATTCAATTTTATAAGTAATACGTACATCGTAACTATTTGTATTCTCATATTTGAAAACAAAATAATCATTCTTGGTTGAATTATGTTGTGTAGCACATTTTGCAATCTTCTGAGAAAACACTACTCCATTCATATCTAACATCTTAGTCCATTCCGCAGAATTATTAACAGTGAAAGACAATAGTGCAAAGGAAAATACTGTAATTAAAGCAATGATAAATTTATTTGACATCCTTGAAAAATTTGATTTATTTGTATTGTACAATATTAATAAAATATTCTGTTCTTCGACATCATTATATGATAATAGTTTAATGCCAATTACATTTAATTATTTATCCTCAATTATTAAAATATACTGATTACAAAATATTTAAAGAATTAAAAAAAGCATATATATATTCAAAACTATAATCCTTATATTTGTAAACTAAATAATTAATGATATCACAATGTATAAAATACTAATTACCACCATAATATTTTGCTTTATCTATACTTTTGCTATCGCACAAAGTTCTATCGATTATAATAAAAACACTATTATGATTAAGCTTAAGGCAAAAAATGCATCTTTGATAAAGTCAAATAGCATAAACCATAAAGAATTCAATACACTTATTTCAGATCTTGATAATAGCCATTTGCAAAGAAGCTTTCCTATGCACAAAAGCCCGCGCTTATCAGTAAATAGTATGGGAGATAGTTTGGTGGATTTAAGTCTGTGGTATAAATTATCTTTTGATTCCAACATAAATAACACCAAATTAATAACTCACCTGAAAAGTCTAAATATCTTCCAATATGTAGAATATAGATCTATCAACCAACTATTTTATACACCATCTGACCCACATATTGGTAGTCAATATTATTTGGATAACATAAGAGCATACGATGCATGGGATATTGAGCAAGGCGACACAAATGTAGTAGTTGCTATTACCGATACTGGCATTGACAAACTTCAGGAAGACCTTATTAATGGAATAAAATACAATTATAACGACACTATTGATGGAATTGATAATGATAATGATGGATTTATTGATAATTTTTGTGGTTGGGATATGGCTTCCAACGACAATAATGTGCAATGGGGAACTATTGGCCACGGAACTTTTGTGAGTGGCTTCGTAAGTGCTGTTCCTGACAATAATAAAGGAATTGCTGGAGTGGGATATAACACTAAGGTACTGCCTGTTAGAATTGATAATGCAGAAGGCTCACTTTCTGCCGATTACGAAGCAATTGTATATGCTGCTGATCATGGGGCTGCTATTATTAATTGCTCATGGGGAGGAACTCATGGCGAGAATTTTGGCCGTGATGTGGTAAATTATGCTACAAATAATAAGGGTGCATTAGTAATTGCTGCTTGTGGCAATAGTAATAATGACATATGGCTATATCCTGCATCTTATGAAAATGTAATGAGTTGTGCCGCAACCGATACTTTTGATGTACGATGGACAGCCTCTTCATATGGCACCACAGTTGATTTATCAGCGCCAGGCGATAATGTATTTTCTACATGGGTAAATAATGGATATTTTTCGTCAGATGGCACAAGTTTTTCGGCGCCAATAATAGCTGCAGGGGCTGCTTTGGTAAAAGCTCATTTTCCACAGTTCACCAACTTTCAATTAGAAGAGCAATTGCGTGTAACTGCTGATATTATTGATACTATTCCTAATAATTCAGCTGTTAAAGGCTATATGGGTGCTGGCAGAATGAATATTTATAAAGCTCTTACTGATACTAGCAAACCTTCTATAAGATTCAGAAATAAAGATGTGTCAATATCAAACGATACTATATATTTTAGTGGTGATTTTATCAACTACTTAACCAAATCATCCCCTACTCTTAGTGTAAAACTTTATACAAAATCACCTTATATAACTTATATTGTAGATTCTATAAACCTTGGCGAAATAAATACCTTATCTAGCGTTTCGAACACAAACAACCCATTAAAATTAAAGATTATACCTGGCTCAAGCTATGGTGACTTTGCTGATATTCAATTTATTTATACCGATACTGCGTACCGCGGATTTGAATGGGTAAGAGTTTATATTAATAATCAAACATCAATACTCGACACTAACAATATTACAACAAGTGTAAACTCAAAATCTACTATTGGGTTTAATGATTATGGAAAAATGCGTGGACTAGGATTTACCTATAAAGACGGCAGAAACTTATTGAGTTGGGGAGGTTTAATCTTTGCTACAACAAATAGCAATGTATCTGACAACCTATATGGAGCAAGTGGTATAGAGAGCAAAATGAGAGCTTTAAGCGGAGATAGTATTGTAGATAGCACTCCTGCTGATCAAAAATATCTGAATATATATAATGATGACTCGGCAGGATTTTCTAAAAATAACTTTCAGGTAAATCAATATTCTTACGCTTTTGCACAGGATCCTTTGAAAGATATTATTTTTATAGAATACAATATTATAAATAGAAATTTCAATAATGTTAATAATGTATATGTAGGATTTTATGCTGATTGGGATATTGGTTTATCGTATAAAAATAAGGCTGATTATAACGCTACAGAAAATCTAAGTTACATCTGGCCTTCGCAAGGCGGTACATATGCTGGAGTACAATTAATGAGCAAAACAATGGGCAATTGCTATAATTTAGATAATAATGGTGACAATGGTAGCATCAATATTTACGATGGTTTTCTGAATTTCGAAAAATGGGATGCACTTACAACTACTAGGACAGAAGCTGGCATAAGTACTGATGGTAATGATGTAAGTACTATGCTAAGTGGTGGACCTTATACTATTATTGCACAGGACACCTTAAAAATAACTTTTGCACTATTAGCCGGCGATAATCAAAATGCAATTATAAACACCGCAAAGGCTGCAAATTATTGGTTCTATAATACAGCTTCCATTGGTGATTTGAAACAAAATCTTGGAGTTGAATTATTACAAAACACTCCAAATCCTGCTTCAAATTATACTGATATTACATTTGTATTAAATAAAACAGATAATGTAACACTTGAGATCTTTAGTATAGAAGGCAAACATATAGAAACCATATTTGCTGGCAACTTAGCAACTGGTAAGCATATATACAAAATAGACTTAAATAAATATAATTCGGGAGTATACACATACAAACTCACAACAACAAAAGGTAGTTTGAGTAGAAAAATGATACTAAAATAATTATGAAACTAAATATTATAGAAAAACTTATACTCCTTTCTCTTGATGACGAAAAAGGTAATCTACTTTCTAGTGGGGCACAATTTAATACCGCAATTATTGGTGCAACAATAGCTGAACTTATTCTGTTAGGAAAACTTCGTATATCTGAAGAAAGGATTAAGGTTTCAAATACTACTTCTACTAACGACAAAGTACTGGACTACGCATTGGCAGAAATTCGTAAATCTAAAAAGGATAAAAAGCTTTCGCATTGGATACTCACTCTTGCTAGCAAAGCTCCGAAAACCATTGAGATATACGAGCAAAAGTTTATTGACAATAAAATACTCTATCGTAAGGACTCTAAAGTACTTTGGTTTTTTGATAAAACTAATTTTCCGGCCAAGGATAGTACTTTAGAAAATATATTTCGCCGAGAGCTGAATGATATTGTATTTAAGAATAATACTGCTGATATAAATAACAAAATACTTATTGGACTTATTAAAGCAAGTGATTTGAATAAAGAAATCTATGGCAAAAAACTCAGTAAAGAAACCAAAAAAGCAATAAAAGATATTTACAAATCTAATGAACTATCACTGATTATTCACGATAAAGTAGAAGAAGCTTATATTAGCATGGTGGCCGTTATGGTGGCCGTTATGTAAGTGTCTTAGAATTAAAGATTAGGAATGGCGAATGCAATTAGAGTTAAATCTAAAAATGCAATCGCCATTCTCCTTTATACATGACTGCCGCCAGGCAGACTCCTTATTTTCCTTATCCTCCCGATAACTATCGGGATCCTTCTCCTTTATCCTCTATCCTTATACTGACTATTCCTCGAGATAAAAATCTGACCAATCCTCGTCGTCAAATTCATTTTGCATATCGCGTTCCATGCTAATCATTTTAATGGCAGTAATTCCTGCTTCAATTCCTTTATTACCATGTTTTCCACCAGCTCTATCTTGAGCTTGTTGCAAATTATCGGTTGTAAGCACACCAAATATAACCGGTATATCATTATTTATTGCCACATTAGCAACAGCATTAGCACTAGCTTGAGATATGAAATCGAAATGACGAGTTTCACCCTGAATAACACAACCGATACAGATTACAGCATTAACAGGTTTGTACTGCGACATTTGCTGAGCAGCATAAGCCAATTCAAAAGTACCAGGTACATATCTTACATAAATATCATCTTCCGCAATACCGTTTTTAATCATAGTATCAATAGCACCTTGTGCCATTGCATTAGTAATTCCATCGTTCCATTCAGATATTAGGATTCCTATTTTGGCACCAACAATATTAAGTGCCGTTTCTTTATAATCCGATAAATTTTTTAAACTTGAAGCCATAATTTTAGATTTTAAATGTTAATATCAAAGATACAAAAAAAAAGGGTCGAACATTTGTCCGACCCATATATCTTTTGGTAATACAAATTATTTACCTAAGAATTGCTCTTCACGAGCGATATATTTTTTCACTTCAGAGTACTCAGCACTTCTGAAATAATCAGTTTTGATTTTATTAAATAATTCGAGAGCTTTATCATGATTACCAATCATAGAATAAGTCATACCAGCTTTTTTCAAAAACATTGGAGTAAGCAAGTCATTATCTCTATAATTTGCTGCCTCAACATATTTTCGTGCTGCACCCTCATTATCACCAAGCTCCATCATACAGTCGCCAATAGCGCCAATAGACATTGCTTTAATATTGATATCATTGCTACGGAAAGCTTTAAGGTGATCAATAGCCTCCTCAAAATTCACTTTTGCAGCAGCAGTAGTATCATCCTTAGCAATATTCATATAGCAGATACCTGCATAATATTGAGCTAAGTTACCACTAGCTGTTGAGCCATACTCATCAATAACTGATAAAAAGCCTACAACATCATTATTTCCATTAAGAGCAGTTTCGAACTGATCTTGACCAAATAATTGCTCAGCTTGCCATATAGTATTATATGCAGCATCCTCAGCAGGAGCAGATATATATTTTTGATAACCCATATAAAGAATAACTATCGCAAAAAGTGCTAACACACCATAGCTCATATTCTTCTTATTATTCTCTACGAATTTCTCAGTACGTCCACATAAACACATCTTTTTTTCAAAATGCTCATAATACTCTCTATGCCATAATACATAAGGCATTCAAGATATTGATTTCGCATTTTATTAAATAAAAAAAGAATCACCCTAATTTATAAGAATGATTCTTGCTTTTATTATCCTATTCGCAATAAATATTAATCACTCAATAATTATCTGCGAGGTTTTCCTGGACCTTTTCTTGGTCCTGATTTTGAACCGCTCTTTTGGAAAGGTTTTTTTCCGCCATAAGATTTAGAACCATAGCTTTTTTGAGCAGGTCTTGATTTTCCTTTACTTGCAGATTTTTTAGTCGCTAATGTTGAATTTATTTTCTTTAAAACAACATTTGCAGAAATAAGCTCTACACCTTCTGGCAAACGAAGTCTATCGTGTGTAATGCGCTGAATATGCATATCAATAAGCTCGTCACTTACAATATTCTTATTCCATGTGATGTACATTTCTTTCATCTGATTAGCGACAATAGTCACCAAACCATCTCTTGTTTCACTGGCCTCTTCCTCTGCAATATTATTCAGCAATAACTCAGTGTTTTTACCATAAAAACGATACATAATTTTATTATCGCTATATCCTAAAGGTGCTACATCATGAACCTTCTCCTCATGCTTACTAACCTCATATGGGTATTCAATATCTAAATTATACTCTGAGATAATGTACAAATGATTCCATAGTTTCTTGAAATACTCATCATTAGCATTATCAGTAGGATTCACCTGCTGCATTACCGAAACAATAATGTATGCAAGCTTTGTACGCTTATCTTTATCTTCAATACTAAGCGCATATTCTACTAAATTTTGCACATTACGACCATATTCGCGAATTCGCATATCCGGTCTATCAGTATTATAATCTTTCTCTATATCCATCATTATATTATTATCTGTACATTAAATTATTACAATAATTGCCGCCAATTACTGCTTAAGTATTCTTAGCTTAGCAAACTTTAAGATAAGTGTCTTAGTACCAGAGTTCGCAAAGTTAACACTTGCTTTTCTATCACCTTCAGGACCTTCTATAGTCAAAACTTTACCTCTACCAAATCTATCATGAAAAACTTCCATGCCTTCTCTGATACTATTTTCTTGATTATTCGTAGCTCCTGATCTTACTTTTTTTTCCACGCGCTTAAGATTTTTGTTATTTGTTTGTATATTAATTTCTTTTCTACTGTTAATCTTTGATTTAGGTTTCGCTTTTGAGGCAAAACTTTTCAATTCTTTTTTTGGACTCGGTGTTGAACCGTAGCCCCTTACCGTATTGCCAGAGGCTAGTATTTGATCCGATGTATTATCATCGACGTATTTACTATCCAATTCGCTAATGAACCTACTAGGCTCAGAGTATTGTAAATTGCCCCACTTATACCTACTGCCAGCATAGCTCAAGAATACTTTTTTCTCTCCCCGAGTTAATGCCACATAAAATAATCGTCGCTCTTCCTCAATATCAGCTCTTGAGGTGAGCGACATCATTGATGGAAAAAGATTTTCTTCCAAACCAACTATAAATACATAAGGAAACTCTAGCCCTTTGGATGCATGAATCGTCATCAGCGTGACTGTATCTTGGTCTTCAGTATTATTTTTATCAGCATCGGTATGTAAGGCTATATCTTCCATAAATAAAGATAATGTACGCATCTCTACAGCATCAAGCTCATCACTCTCCTCTTCGGTAAATTCCTTAATTCCGGCCAATAGTTCCTCAACATTCTCAAAACGCATTACCCCTTCCTGATCCTCACGAGCAGCAAATAATGTAGAAAATATTCCAGATTTCTTGGCAATTTCATTGGCTAGCTCATAGGCGTTTTTACTATGTAAGTCTAACTCGAAAGTACGAATCATATTCACAAAGTTGTCAATTTTAACTGCCGTTCCGCGTGCCACCACCGAGTTTGTATTGATATTGCACATCATATCCCAAAGCGACATTCCAAGTCTGTTAGCCTCTAATCGGATTTTGTCCATGCTAGTATCGCCAATACCACGCTTTGGGTAATTAATTACTCGCATTAGGGCTTCTTCGTCATTATGGTTAATCACCAAACGATAATAGGCCAATAAATCCTTAATCTCTTTGCGACTATAGAACGACAAACCACCATGTATGCGATAAGGGATATTCATTTTGCGAAGCGAATCCTCCATTGCTCTGCTTTGCGAATTAGTACGATAAAGTATCGCAAAATCAGAATCCTTGGCTTGCTCATTATTTTTAATACTAAAAATATTTCGAGCTACCAAACTGCCTTCTTGCGAATCGCTAAGACATGAATTTAGTTGAATTTTATCTCCAACATCATTCGATGTCCAAATGGTTTTTTCTATCTGCTTTTGATTTTTACCAATTATAGCATTGGCAATATTTACAATATTTTGAGTTGAGCGATAATTTTGCTCTAGCTTAAATGTCTTTAATGTATTATAATCCTTATTCATATTAAGGATATTCTTAATGTTTGCTCCACGGAATGCGTAAATACTCTGCGCATCGTCTCCTACAACGGTAAGGTTTTCTGTTTGAGCAGCCAAGCGCTTAACTATTAAATACTGCGAGTGGTTAGTGTCCTGATACTCATCAACTAGAAAGTATCTAAATCTTCGCTGATACTTAATCAACACATCAGGATTATCGCGCAAAAGTACATTTGTATTGAACAGTAAATCGTCAAAATCCATTGCCGAAGCGCGTTTCAACCTCTGCTGATATGTTATATATATTTGCCCAATCTTGCCTTTACCCGACTCTCTATCTGTTGACATCAGTGTTGGATTATTATTATAATCCGCTGCCGAAATAAGATTATTCTTTGCCGAAGATATTCTGCCAAGTACAATATTAGGTTTATAAACTTTATCGTCTAATTGTTCTTCCTTTATTATTTTACGAATAATACTCTTGCTATCGTCAGAATCATAGATAGTAAAATTAGAAGGGTAGCCAATTTTCTCAGCCTCAATTCTAAGTATTTTAGAAAAAACAGAGTGAAAAGTTCCCATCCATACACTACGAGCCTTAGTACCAATTATGGATTCTATACGCTCTTTCATTTCGCGAGCGGCCTTATTGGTAAAGGTAAGTGACATTATATTAAAGGGATCCACACCTTTTTCGATAAGGTGAGCAATCTTATAAGTAAGCACACGAGTTTTGCCCGACCCTGCTCCCGCAATGATCATGCTAGGGCCTTCGGTATATGCCGCAGCCTCACGTTGTACTTCGTTAAGTCCTTCTAATAATGCCATAAATGATTATTCTTATTCTATTTTCAATAATACTTTAAGGAGTTCTCTTTTGTAAACTATTAAATAATTGCAGAGCTCAAGGAAGAATTCTATATGCAAAACAAGCAACTAATGCCTGTAATTAAATACTTTATATATTGAACATCAGTAGAATTAATAGCTTTTCAATGTTTCTATTATTCAATCTACAAAGATATAAAAAAGCTATGGATAATAACTAGCTTTTTTAGAATAATATTTATAAAAAGATTCGGGAATTATAAAGTCTAAAAGAGAAAAAATAATACCCACTGTAATGAATAAAATATTATCTTTGCGCCCTCAAATTAAGAGATTGATTTGGGTTACTACCAATAATGGTTTTACGACTGTTAGAATAAATGCCTAGGTGGCAACTCTGATAAGTATCGGTTCCGATATAAATCGGAAGGTAGACGCGATTAAATAGTGATATTTAAAAGTGTTTGAGTCATCACAACATAAATGCCCAGGTGGCGGAATTGGTAGACGCGTTGGTCTCAAACACCAATTCCTTACGGAGTGCCGGTTCGACCCCGGCCCTGGGTACAAAAGCTCATCTTCACAGATGGGCTTTTTTTGTGCCCAAACAAGGGGCTTGTTTTTTTAGCACACATTAAAGACCAAAGAACACTACACTTTCTATTTCAACAATTTCCAATACCCACCTTTATCTGGACCTATACGTTCGATGATGCCTTCTTTTTTGAGTTTAGCTATTTGTTTTGCTATTGCACGCCTACTAATGCTAATACTATTAGCCATATCTTCTGTCGTTACAAATTTATCATTTTTAATAAGGTCTATGATTTTCTGTGAACTTTTCTGTGAACTTTTCTGTGAACTTTTCACCTTAGTTTTCACCGTAGTTTTAGTATTATACCAATTTGGTATCAAAATACGCTATAAATAAATTGGAACTGCCATAGGATGTAATCTCAATTCCATTTTTTCAGTGCCTACGACAAATCATATATATAGTCCCATATATGTTTGTGAATAATTCCGTTATCATTTTTAATAAGGATATCATCCATCGTAACTACATATTTTGGCAGGTTATCCTTAACTTTATCAAAAGCACCAAACTCCCTATCAACAGTAGCACTATTAGCCATCACATAAGACACTTGTACATAATGCTGCTCACCATTTCTTTCAGCAATAAAATCAATCTCGTAATTGCGTCCGTAACCAATCTTGATATTATAAGCAGCACTTCGCAAATGAATAAACACAATGTTCTCCAAAACAGCTCCAATATCACTTACTAAACTTGGATAAAGATAATTTCTAAAGCCCAAGTCATTTACATAATACTTTTTTTCTCCAGAAAGCAGCTCCTTAGTTTTAAAGAAATACCTCGGTGCTTCATGAATTATAAATGCATCTTGCATATATTGTAAATATTGCGATATGGTAGAGTAGTCCGCCTTGCGATTCTTATTCTTAAAATATTTAATAATAGAAGGAATGGAAATCATGCTCCCCACATTATGAATTACAAAAAGAAATAAATCTTCCAATAAAACATAATCCCTTATTTTATACCTATACATGATATCTTTCAGAAGAATCGTGTTTTTTAACGATTGAAAATAATTAGTTTTTGTATCATTAGAATTTAAGTTTAACAATTCGGGCAACCCACTTGTACTTATATAATCAATGAAATTAGCCTTATTATTTTCCAAATTACTATTTTCCAAAAACTCCTTATACGAAAAAGGAAACACTTCTGTAGTAATATATCTACCTGACAATAATGTTGCTAACTCTCCTGACAGAAGCTTTGAATTTGAGCCCGTAATAAAAACCTCATACTCTTTAACAGTATGCTGTGCCAAAGAAACTATTACTTTTTCCCAGTCGTCAATATTCTGCACTTCATCAATAAAAATATATACTTTTCCGGAGGGCTTATATTCACTTTCGTAAGCATTAATCAATTTAGCCAAATCATTTGCAGTGCGAATATCATCAAATTCATACATCTCTTTATTAAGATAGAATACATTCTCTTTTTTTATTTCTTTATCAAAAATAAGATGATGAATCAGCTGCCTTACTAAATAACTTTTTCCTGCTCGTCGTTGCCCAATAATTACCTTAATTAACTTATTACCCATGGAATCAATTACAGACTTATTATATCTAAGTCTATAAAATCCTAAATCTATTTTTAGATTTTCATTCCAAAAATTGATACTTCCTAATGAGTTTAATATATTTTCCATTTGAAATATTATTGGTTATACTCTAATATAGTGCAAATATAGTCATATATTTGTTTATAACCAAATATATGACCTATTTATGATAATATTTGATTATAATCAAATATTATACAACTCCCAATAAGGAATAAAGTCAACTGTAGTATCCGCAATATTAAGTGAATTACGGTAGCCAAGGTTAACAAAAACCCCCATATTTGGTTTATAATTAGACACGAAGCTTCTGAACGACCGAGTAATCGCCGACTTTTTCATATCTTTATATTTCACCTCTATGGGTAATACTCCATCTTGAGTATGCACAACAAAATCCACTTCAGCTTTATCTTTTGATCGCCAGAAATTTATTTCTGACAATCCTTGTTTATACTTTTCGTCAATAATCGTAAAAATAAAATTCTGGAATATCATTCCATCAATATTATTAATTGAAAAACTATTTCTACTAAAATTGAGCATTCCAATATCATTAAAATATACTGTTGGCGATTTTGTAATCTCCTTCTTCTGATTTGTATAATATGGCTTTATTATGGAAATAATATAAGTTTGCTCGGCATACCAAAGGAAAGTCTTTAGGGTTTCTACTCTTATTCCAATATCCTGTGCCAACTGCGAATAATTAAGTATTCCACCCACCTGCACTGCAAGTAGTTTAATCATTTTTACAAATTTGTCAGGATAACGAACACCTAGCAAAAACGAAATATCTTTGGTTATATAAGAAATAAATATCTCGTTCATAATTTCCAGCTTTCGCTCCACAGTATCTTCGGTAACAACTGCAGGATAACCCCCAAAAGCAAGATATTCATTTAGTAATAAAGTCGTTTTCTGAGGCTCAATTTCAAAGAATTTATTAATTCTATTTTCATACTTATAGTAAGTTTTAAAGTTCACAAATTCGAGAAAACTCACAGCCTTCATTTCAATAAAATGTTTACGCCCGGTGAGTGCTTCAGATATTTTTTCTTTCAACTCAAGGCTTCCCGAGCCCGTAACAACAAATTTATAAGGCAAGTCCATATCATAAATTCCTTTCAAGAACTTCCCTGCATTTTCCTTCTGTTGTATCTCATCAATAAATATATATGCTTCATTAGCTCCAACTTCAAGATTAATCTTATTTAATAACTGCTGCTGTGTGGCGAAATGCTTGCTATCATCCTCAATATCGAGATTAAAATACACAACTTTTTTGCCTGAGAATTTTAAATCTACAATTATTTCTTTCAAAACAGTAGTTTTACCAATCTGGCGAGCTCCAATAATTATTGTTACTTCCTTTAGTTTAAGACTATTAACTATACTTTGTTTTATGCTTCTCTTAATCATAGCTCATATATTTGCCCACAAATATACAACAATTTAACTGAAAAATACAAGTTAATAGTAAAATTCTCGGGTTAAATTACGGTTGTAATAGTATAATTCTCGGATTAAATTACGGTTGTAATAGTATAATTCTCGGGTTAAATATGTTTTTCGTAAAATTTCATGGATTAATCTGTTACTGATAAACTCACAAATTAATCAATATAGTTAGGTTCAATATTTATCCTACATTTGCTGATTATTAATAATTATACGAAACAAAACCACAATAATGGACAGCAATAGCACCATAATACTTGCCAACGGCACATTCCCTCAAACAGATAAACTATTGTCAATTTTGGACTCTGCAAAACAAATTATTTGTTGCGATGGTGCTGTAAATAAGCTTGTGGCTAGTGGACGTGAGCCTTCTGTAATAATTGGCGATTTAGATTCTGCTGACGAAAACATAAAACAACAATATTCCGACAAATTAATTCACATAAAGGATCAATACACCAACGACCTAACAAAGGCGGTAAATTGGAGCTTAGCACAAGGAATAAAAAGCTTAATAATAATGGGAGCAACTGGCGAAAGAGAGGATCATACTATTGCCAACATTGCCTTGCTATCAAAATTATTAAGCTTTTTATTCCTTGTGCTAAGCTCCAATTTACCGCCTTTGAGGTCGTTGGTGTATTGATCCTTTATTAAAATTCCCTTTACAAGACCTCAAGCTTAGCTCTTGGTGGATGGGAACGCTGAATGAAGCAATTACTGAGCAGTTTACAATTTCGTTTGAGGGAGAAGCTAGAGTTATTGTGTATATTTTATACTAAAAAAGCCATACTTCGGTACAATTTTCTGAAAAAGAAAATCACTCACCCGATTGCTATCGGGTATGACGTGACTAACAAAGAGTCATTTCTCTGACAAAAAATCATTCTATAAAAAAATCCCCTATTTCAATAATTTGAGATAGAGGATTTCCAAAGAGACTAACCAACAAAAGTCTCAATAAGCAATTAATATTACTTCAAAAAATCTGGGTCTAAATATTTTGGATTTGGATATTTATAAAAACCCTCACCAGTACTCATTCCCATCTTTCCTTCATCAATGAACTCTGCCTTAATTTTTGCAGCACGATCAATCATAAGTTTATTTTGTGTTTTTTCGCCATTCATAAGTGCAATATGATATACTGTTTGTAGGCCAATCATATCAATAATACCAAAAGGGCCAAATTTTGCTCCGGTACTAATCATCCATGTTTTGTCAATACTCTCAAAATCCGACACCCCATTAAAGTATAGATACTGAGCTGATGACAATAAAGGCACTAATAAGGTATTCAATACATAACCCGATTGTTCCTTATGAATTGGAATTGGAACCATGCCTATATCTTCGGCAAATTTCAATACAATATCAAAATATTTAGGATCAGTACCATCATGCATCATTACCTCACCTACATTTGCATCCCAAACTGGATTAGCAAAGTGTAATGCCAAAAATTTCTCTGGGCGACCAGTTTCTTGAGCATATGAGCTAGGAAGCATTGTTGAGGAATTGCTTGTAAATATTGTTTTTTCAGGAGCAAATTTCGCCAAATCATTATAGAATGATTTCTTAATATCCATTACCTCTGGCACCGATTCGCTTACTAGGTCGGCATTTGCAACAGCTTCTTTAAGATTTGTAGAATATGAAAGTCTTTTATTAGTTTCGTCAATCTGCTGTTGACTTACATTACGTTTATTTAGAAATAAATCAGCAAAACCTTTATGAAATGCTTTTGATTTTTCTATTGATTCTTCAAAAGGGTCGTAAACTACTACATTAAAACCCATAAATGCTGTTTGCCATGCAATTTGTGAGCCCAATACACCAGCTCCTGCAATTGTAACGTTTTTAATTTCCATGATTTGTTGTTTTATGATTTGTGTTTTGTAATTTGTAATTTCAATATTTATTATGATTGCCATTCCTTAACAGAATTAAGGAATGGCAATTTGTGCTTTATATTAGGCCTTCTAAAGTTGTATTTGCAAGAAGTTTTTTGATAATACCCTCAGCAGGTAATGGTCTTCCGCTATACATAGCTTTTGTTGATGCAGCCACAACTCTTACGTCATACTGACTAGCATAAATTTCTGGCACTTTTTTGTCAACACCCAAAAGAGTATAAACAGCCATAATTGCAGAACGTACAGAGTATTCTACAGTAAATACACAGTCGTCCTTGATTTCAGCAAACTGACCCAAAAATGCTAGGTTTGTGCTTCCTTCTGGAATAACCTCTGGTCTGTCACCCTGTACTCTAGGCATAAATTGACTAGTAATATAAGGCATCATTGCTGGGCGAACTATTGATTCGTCGATATACTCTTGCATATTTTCCTCATCAATTCCTAAATGATACAACAGCTCTTGCATTAGCTCTTTACCAGTACAAACGCTCATTGGCTTTTTAATAAAATCACCCTTTTTATCAGGGAATAAAGCATAAGCCCAAGCTACAACTACATCATCAGGTTGATCCTTAAACTGTGGTTGTCGGTTTACGGTTACACTCAATAACCAATTTGAATCTTTTATTGTAATAATACCACCTGTTGCAGTCTTATTTGGCAAGAATTCTCTTTCAGCAAAACTCTCGAGCAATTGCTTAAATTTAGAACCCTTAGCAGTGATTGTATATGACTCCCACTTAGTTTTATCAATATTACTACAAAAAACCTCAGGTTTACCAAAAGAATCATCTTTTTTCGCAATATTTTTCCATAAATTCCAACATGCGCCTTCTGATCGGTCAAGCTCAGGAGCTGTATTCATATCTCCAAGGGTAGAATTCTCAGTCATTGAGCCATTGGTAAAAAAGACCAAATCGTTTGCAGTAGTAGCAATTAACTCGTCCTTACCATTCTTATTTATATGTATTGCTGTTACGGTTTTATTACCATTATTAATATCGATATCCAAATCGGTAACAGTAGTACCATAATCAAAATTAACTCCTGCTTTTTCTAACTTCATTTCCAAAGGAAGAATCATTGAGTCGTACTGATTATACTTTGTAAACACAAGGCCTTTCATAGTACTCATACCAGGCATCAGGTGAATAAAACGGTGCATATATCGCTTCATTTCCACCACACTATGAAACTCTTGGAAAGCAAACATACTTCTCCAATATAACCAAAAATCAGTTTTTAAGAATGTTGGATCAAAAAATTGCTCAACAGTTACATCTCCCAAATCTTTCTCTGTTACAAGAAATAATTTAGTCATTTGTTTAACATGTATTGGGTCTAAACCAAGGCTTGTTGAACGTAATTTCTCTCCTCTATTATCAATAACCCTTACATTTGAATAGTTAGGGTCCATATCGTTCAACTGCTTAAACTCCTCTAAGACTGTACGATTTGGCTCCTCAATAGATGGTACATCACCAAACAAATCCCACATACATTCATAATGCTCTTCCATTTCTCTACCACCACGTGCAATATAACCATCTTCGGCATTTCCTGCACCATCCATTGCGCCACCTGATATAGGACCTTGCTCTAGAATTGTAATATTCTTTCCAGCCATTTTACCATCACGCATTAAATACTCTGCTGCTGCTAAAGAAGCTATTCCACCACCTATTAAATATGCTTTTTTGTTTTCTATTCCCTTAGTTTGTAAAGGGTTAATTTTTTGATAATTGCTCATTTTACTTTACATTAAATATTTTCCTACTCTATTGGTTTTTCGGATTCTACCCTATACCAAATAAATTAGAATTTGAAATTAATTACAAACTCTAGCTATACTTCGTATAATAGACCACAAAAGTAATATAGCAATACAAAGTGTGACGATAACAAATGTTAACGAAATGATAATTTAACGGGTATTAACAAAGCTATTTGTGACTATAGCTATCGTTATGAATCAACCTACTTAAATGTACCGAGCTAATATTCAAATAAGAAGCAATATAATGCTGTGGAACTCTATTAAAAGCTTCTGGGAAATCAATTTTAAAACTTAAATACCTTTCAAGGGGAGTTTTGGTATAAATAGCTTTAATTTTTTTACTAAAAATAAAAAGATAATCTTCCGCAAGCAAGCGGCCTAATTGCTGCCCCTCTTTCATATTTGCATAAGCATATTCAAGAGCTTTCATGGGAATTTTCACGATGCTTGTGCTTTCAATGGCTTGGAAAATAAAATCCGAATTCGAATTCCGCAAGAAACTTTCATAGTCAGTAGTGAAGGTATCTTCCATGGCAAAATGAAAGGTTTTTTCTTCGCCATCGTCAATATAAAATTTGCGAAGAATACCTTTATCAATAAAATATAGATACTTGCATAATTCTCCACTATCGTGCAATACCTCTCTCTTTTTTACTTCTTGGTGAATAAAAAATGCCGAAAATTCAGTCCATTCTTCATCTGAAATAAATATATATTTCTGAAATATGTTTCTTATTTTATTCTTAATTTCCAAAGGTCCTATTTCGTCTATTACTAGCAAATCTGTATCTAAGGATGTGTTTTTAAGAATAGCATTACCAAACTCAACTGCCTCAGGATTGAAATAAAACTTCCCTTGCCTTGTCCACTCCTTATGCTCTTTTATATTACATAATGGCGTTCTTTGCTCATTACTAATTCGGCGCAGCTCATATCCTTGTCGTTGATCTCCTTCATATACCACCTCGCTCATAAAACCATCCACATTAATATTGCTCCTTTTAAGCCTGTTGACCACCTTCTGTACAAAGGTAGTTTTACCTTGCTGAATTGTACCACTTATAATTATAATTGGCAATAATTGCCTATCTCTGCGCTCTAGTTCGTTAATCAAATTTTCGGCATAGATGAGTAATTTAGAGATTAATACAATTGGCGAACGCAGCATTTCTGTTGCTGGCGGAAAAGCTTTTAAGCTCTCTGGTAATATACCAAAAGCCAAACTTAGAGCACGATAAAAGTTTTGCAAGCCTCCTTTATAGAGTATGGTTTTTATTAGCGGACTTTTAAGCTCCTTACCAATGGCAGCAAATGAAATGACCACAAGAGCTGCTCGTATATTCATTTTCATGCCTATAAAAAAGCCTTGCCAGCTAAAAAACTCACCTGTGGATTCCTGACTGAAAAGAAAACCTGCCATTAATGAAATTAGGAAAAATAAAATCCAGAAAGTAGGTTTTTTGAGGTGATTAAATGCATTTTTATATCGGTAAGCAATAAACGAGAAATATAAAATTACCGCTAAAATTCCAATATACCATTCTGTGTTTTTTATGATAATCATTCCACCGATAAGAGCCACAAAATGGAAGATAAAAAGCAGCCATGAATATTTTTCGTCAACTTCGTCACCAAAGATGCTCTCGTTCTTTTTTTGCTCAAAAATAGGTACTGCGGCAATCTCTTTCTCTATTTTGAAACTAAGTTTTCCTGCCCTACGGCCAATGAGTGTGCCAATAATGCCCGTTACAAAATAAAATGCAAACAATACTACCACTGCCCAATAGCCCTCAATGGAATAGCTACCCAACTGTCTGGCAACAAATCCGTAAAGCGCGTCTAACATGAGCATTATATCCCACCCGAAGCTAACCAATAGAGTTACAACTTTCTGAAATAGCACTTCTGAAACAGCCAAGCCACCTGCAATAAGCATAAGAAATAGCCTACCTTTTGATATTCTAAAAAACAGCTCAAGAATTACAGCCTCTACAATAATACCTATCATTGGGCCAAGTATAATAGCACTTGGAGCAATGGATTTCATCATGGCAGCAATAATTCCTGCGCGAATAATAAGCCCTTTTTGTGGCCAACGGGTAATAAAAGCTAGGATAAATATAACGCTGAAAAACGACATTACCGTGCCGCTAAGCGGCATACGTATATTATGAAGAAAACTGCCTAGCACAATTTCATTGGAAGCCCATAAGCTACCCAAAGCCGCAGCTTTTAGCCAAAGATTATTAAGTTTATTCTCAACTTTAAGATGCATTATTCTTCATTTTTTATAATGTTCAAAACAGCGCCAAAATGCAATAATTGCAAGGCAATGCTAATAACTACAATCATAATGCTTGCTACTGCTAATTGCAGCATCCACGATACATCGATAAAACGTGATGCATAGGCAGACAATACCGCCAATATTACAAACATAATAATGCGTAATACGAATGAGAACTCGAATTTAAGGTTTAATAATTTAAAGGCAAAATATAATTGCACAACTCCGGTTATTACTTGCACTGAGAAGCTTGTGATAGCAGAACCCAATGCTTCAAAATTTGGAATTAGCATAAAATTTAGGCCTAAGCTAATTATAACGCCTACTAATGCTATTGAATTTAGTATTTTTAATGAGCCATTAGCGGTGAGTAATGTGCCAAATATATAAGTTGACGAGGTAGCAATAAATACCATCATTAGTATTTGTAGTACCTGCGTTGTTTGTTCAATTCGTGAGTTGTATTCTTGCAGCGTTTCGGAAGTATGCTGGTGATACATTAGGTGCATAAGGTCTGAACCATAGAAATAAGCGATAATTGCTACCGATGACGAAAGCAGGAAAAGTGGTGTAAAACCTAATTTCACCATTTTGCTAAGGTCTTTTTTCTCCTTTATCAGCTTCGCAAAAATTGGCAATAATAAACCAGCAAATAGTAAACCCGACATATTATTTGCCACATCCAATAGTCTAAATGCTGAGGCATAAATACCTACTTGTAGGTTACCAGTTTCGGGAAGCAGACGTTCCAATAATACACTATCAATTTTGCCATAAATACTCATTAAGAAAATCAAAAGCGCAAAAGGAAAACTTTCCTTAACAATATGATAAAAGAAAACTTTGTCCCAATTTAATCCTTGGAAATTCATCTTAGGTAATAATAATAGCAAGGCAATTAGTGCTGTGAGTGAGTACGATGCTGTTTGTGCATACACAAACCACTCTATGCGAAATGGCTCAGTGGTAACATCACCCCATAGCAGAACTCCACAGACAAGGATAAGAATTAATCTATCTAAAACAGAAATAAAGCTATCGATACGGAATAATAATAATGCCGAAAAATTTGATCGTAAATACAGAATAAAGCTCAATAAAAACTGATTGAAACCTATTATTGAAAGTAAATAAAACTGCTTAGGGCTATAATCTAATAAATAGGCAACCAACATTATAACCAAGAAATAGATAATTGCAAAAAGAAACCTTAATACAATAATACTACTAAAATATTTTGTGAGAAGGTGATTATTCTGAGCAATATTTCTGTTATTGAAATTTGTAATACCAAAATCGAGCATTACCTGAAAGATAAACGCAAAATTCAGAATCGTATAATAAAAACCATATTCTACAGGTCCAACTTCGTTAAGTACACCCATATCAATTCCTAAAACCCAAAAAGGTTTTATAATCAAATTAAGGAATACCAATAAAACGAGATTGGTAATAAACTTACGGCGCATATTCTACTTTAGTATGTAATTATCAATTGATTAACAAATATACATAAATTTAAATTAAATCATGCATAAGATAACAAAGGTAAATAGTTTTGGAATACAAAAATGAGGGGATTTATTAGACCTATTTTTTATCAGAATATACTTTGGTAATAGTTTTCCAAATTACATTTGCGGTATTATCCCATGAGAATAATTTAGTACGCTCTTTGCCTTTAGCAATAAGCTGATTTCGGAATTCGGCTTGCGATTCTACCTTTTGCATAGCAGATGCAATATCCTTATAATCAAAAGGGTCAACAATAATAGCGGCATCACCAGCAACCTCAGGTCCCCGATACTCGGCGAATGTTCTGAACGCTGGTGCGCGATTTCATCGCGTTCCAACCAAATAACAAGCAAAAAAGAGACTACCCATATTGAGCGTGGTCTTTCGGAGAATCTAACTTTTACAAGATTCTAATAAAGCATAAAACAAATCATACCAATTTGGTATCAAAATACGCTATAAATAAATTGGAATATATTTTTCTATTAGAAGGCAAAAATTATTTGCATAAAAGCCTGTACTGAGCATGTCGAAGT